>JAEZWK010000008.1 GCA_023443045.1 Bacillota bacterium | reverse complement strand
ATTCAGAAGCTATTCATGATCAACAATCAATAGAAATAACGGCTAACCGTTATATGGAGATTTATCAAAACTCTATATCTAGGATAAAAGAATTGTCCATTGATGTAGGCAATATGTACCAGATTTTTGTTGATGGAAACATAACTTTTACTTCAGAAAGCGAAATTTTGTTAAAAACAAAGGGTAGCTTCATTAAAATAAGTAATAGCCAAGTTAATGTAAAAGGTGAGAAGGAAGTTTCAGCAAATGGAGAACAAGTGTTTTTAAATGAGTAGACGTGTGGCTAAATTTAAATATAGTAGGAAAAAGTATTGGCTTTAATTATTTCTCTAATTATTAACACACGTTCTTATTTGAAAAATATTTATAACTTTCTTTTCATCTTGTGTAATCAGTCTAAACATCTATCAGATTTAAATTTTTTTGTAAAAGAAAAGATTTTATGATAGGCGAATAAAAGTATCGCTGTATATTATTTTTCTTTCTATATTTCCCTATATTTTTCTTACTGCAAGAATGATAGTTTTTTGTTCACCTTTTAAAGGTTAGGTCTAGAACTCTATGTCATAAGGCTTTGTTTCACTTTTTACCAATACTTTTTCTATTATGTCTAAATTTATCTAAAATGGGAAAAGAGTTTTTCATTGAAGATATTAGGGATGTAGGATACATTTAAATTATGTTTTATTTTCAACAATAAATAATAATGATGGAAGATATAGGTGATAGACTAAGAGAGGAAAGAAAAAAGTTAGCTCTTAGCCAAAGGGAATTTAGCAGATTGGTCGGAGTAACAACACAAGCTCAATTTAAATATGAGCATAATAAAATTCTACCTAGAGCAAATTATTTCATCAATATTAATTCTATAGGTGTTGATGTAAACTATGTTCTTTTTGGGATAAGAGGAGAGTTGGTTAGAAATGAAGAGGAAAGGGATTTGTTAAATTTATTTAGAACCTCAAAAGAGCTTAAAAAGTTTATTTTATTTGCTATTGGATTAATTAATCTTAATATAGACGGTTCTTTTAAGTAAAAGATATTTATACTATATTTTTACCATGCCATTATGGTAAAGTGAAGATTTGTCAAAGATCTTTAATGAGTATTTTTTATTCATAGATGATTGCTTAATGAATAAATGCCTTTTCAAAAAGTATAATGAGTTATTGATTTTTTATTTAATCAATTTTCAATAAATTAAAGGGAAGAAATAGGGTTGTTTGGGATGATTTCGAATAAACAATTTACAATATAAATTTCAGGCTCCACGCTTGAATGGAAAGCGAATCATCAAAGATAAAACCTTAAACTTTTGGCGTTGTAAAGTGATAAGACCAAAAAAGAATCCTTCTTAACGGGCTATCTTGTTCCAAACACGAGATTATTTTTGGTGACAAGATTTTAATCAATAATAGACATCTATTACTAGAGGAGTAAAGCTATGCAAAATACCAGCACAACATTTGAGCTATTATTACAACAATTTTTTTCATAAATTTCTTCGCTTAGATACAAAAAAAGCTACGAGAAAGCGATTCGGCAATTATGCAGGCACTGTGATGTGATTTACCCAAATGAAATTACGCATATACGCCAGCCCACTTTCTTCATCGAGCCATTGTCCTGCAAAAAGTAAATTCGGGTCAAGTTGTGAGTTTCGGTGGTCGTCGCTAAACGATAGTCACCATAGGCTACGTTTTTCTCTACGCCATAGAGTTTGACCTTGCGGATTAAGAAGAGCGAGTACTTGTCCGTTCGGTTGGCAGATGGTGTAGCCTGTCTCAAAATACAATATATATTGTTAATTTTATATGATCATTAACACTCTAAGCGGTAGAGCTCATACTTTTTTTGGTAATATTATTGATAGTTAACTATTTTCATATATGTAATTAGATACTATATCCTCTATAACCTTAATTAATTCATTTATATTTCTAGTTTTAAATTCAAAAATTGGTTTTTCCCAATTAAAATCTTTAATAATAGAAATAACAAATCTTCCATTTTTATCAAATGATGGATACCAACCAATGTCAATCAAATTATTCTTAAATGAAGCTTGATATAAAGCTTCTTTTAAATTGTTAATTTGTTCTTCTATTGTTTTTTTTCATCAAAAATAAAATCATTAAAAGTTACATTTACAGCATTTGGAGTGAATAAATTATTTAAATCTATCATTTTTTAAACCTCTTAAAGCTCATTCTTTAGCTTCTATGTAACATCCAATTTGAATTCTTATCATCTCTATAGGCACTCCATCCTAAAGGTAAAGTGTGAAGTTCATTAATCGTTTTATCAAGATCTATGATCTCTTTTAGTCCAACAATAACGGCATCATTTTCTGTAATATCTTCTGATGAATCTAAGAATTGCCACATTTCATCATCACTATCATGAAAAACGCGAGTAATATCCATTTTTCTTGATAATATATTTTTTGTTGTAATAACTGCCACATTCGGGTCATCATTAAATAACCATTTTTTCATAAATTCTCCTATTTATCAGATAATTTGTTCAAATAAAGCACCTTTCATCTTATCTTAAATATATTTACATACTCTTCTGTAAAAAATATATCGGAAGGTAGATTTGGATCTGTGAACAAATAAACACCTTTTAAATTTATTCCCTCCATAAATTTAAAACGTCCTTCTAAGATCATGTCAAATAAATCATCGCTATCTTTAAAGTTAATAATATTTATGCTATTCCTTGGAAGAGTTAGATAAAACAGTCTATGATCATTTGTTTCTACTGGAACAAACTCTACGTTTATATGCTTCATTTCATCCTTAATCTCTTCATTTACAAAAAAATAAGGTAAAGATGTCGATACATTAAAGTCAAGCCGTTTGGATTTTTCTTTTTTTGATTTACCTTCATAAATACTTAGTTTTATTGGGGTGTCTGGTATTTTTCCTTGTTTTATCTTGTCCATAAAAGCAACAATATTTTCTACAGTATAAAATTTATAATCTCCATCATGAGATGACGCTGATAGTTGGAATAATTTCATTTTGAACTGATTTAAACTTTTTTGGAAAATAAAAAAGGGTTGGCGAAATTTGTATTGCAAAACCTATAATCATTTCAAAGCCCCCCATGTTGTATAAAATACTCGACAAAGATACAATAAAAAATGAAATAATTTCACATTTGCCACGAGCAAAAAGAGGCTTTCAAATAAGGGTTCTTTTAGAAGAAGTGGTAAATGCTATTATTTTCAAATTAAAAACAGGAACTCAGTGGCATTTATTTACCCATAGAATCTTTTTTCAAAGAAAAAACACTTTCGTGGCAATCGGTCTATTATCATTATATTTTCAATGGTTTTTACCCCTTTCCTTTTAAATCTATCCAATCAGCATATTGAGCAAAATGAGATTATTATTACCATTTATAGAAACCAACGCTATATTCATCATATAAAAAACAAAAACCATGTTTAAGATTTTCACTACAAAA
>JAEZWK010000012.1 GCA_023443045.1 Bacillota bacterium | reverse complement strand
AGCATAGCACTTTTTTAGTATTTCTATGTCCTCGATTTCTTCTAAGCTTTTCTTTTTGCCTCTATTATCAATGTTTAAAGTACCTGCATCATATTTTTTATTCCATGTTGATATAGTTCCTGTTCCGCTAATACCATATTTTTCACATAGATAGGTTATTGATGCTCCTTTTTTATATTCTTTTACAATTTTTATTTTTTCTTCTAATGTTCTTTTTTTGTGTTTTCCCATAAAAATAATACCTCCAGAGTTTTCTAATTTAAGTATACTATACTTTTTATTTAGTGTGTACTCTAAAGGTATTATAATTTATGCTCCTTTTTTGCTTAAATAAACACTTCTTTCAAAGAATATTATTCCCAATATAAACATAATCAATAATACAGCTACTCCCAGATTCTGTTTGCCTGTAAACTGTGTGAAAATAGCTACCAAAAATGTACCTAAAAATGATGCGCCTTTTCCACAAATATCATATATTCCAAAATATTCTCCACTTGCCTCTGCTGGTATCAATTTTGCATAATATGACCTAGATAATGCCTGTATCGCACCCTGAAACATTCCTACAGCAATAGCTAAAACCCAAAAATCAAATGTGGTAGATAATTTAATTGCATAGCTTACTATTATTGCATATGCTATTATACATATCCTGATTAAAGTATGAGTTTTCATAATTCTAGATAACATAGAAAAAATTATTGCACATGGGAAAGCTACAATCTGAGTAACTAAAAGAGCAATTAATAATCCATTTTGTGATAAACCTAAACTGGTTCCATATGCAGTTGCCATAGAAATGATTGTATAGACACCATCTATATAAAAGAAAAATGAAAGTAAGAACATCCACAAAATTTTATTAGTTCTAATTTCTTTTAATGTATTTGACAATCTATTTACTATATCCTTTACACTTGCTCTAGTTTCTGAAATAAAAAACTTTTGTTTATAAGTCTTTAGTAGTGGTATGGTAAAAATTATCCACCAGATTGCAATAATATAAAACGAAATATTTATAGCTATGGTTTCTATACCTAATAAATCTTTTTTTAGAATTATCAAAAGAGAGATTACAAATGGTATACACGATCCTATATATCCCCATGCATAACCATGACTGCTAACACTATCCATTCTTTCTTTAGTAGTAATATCTGTTAGCATAGAATCATAAAAAACTAGACTTGCTTGATAACCTACTTTTGATATCACAAAAATTATCAAGAACAAAAAGGTATTCATTTTTATGCTCATAAGGACCGTAAATACAACACCTATTACAAAAAAATAAGTAAAAATTCTTTTTTTTGCATTTTTACTATCTGCTGCACTACCAAAAATCGGAGCCAAAAAAGCCACAATTATTGTTACAATACTCTGCGCATAACCCCAGTAAGCTAAATAATTTGTCTCTGAAATAAAATCTGTTTTTGCAATATATGCAAAATAAATCGGTAAAATAGCTGTAACTAATAAAGTATAGGCACTATTACCTACATCATACAAAATCCAGTTAATTTCTTTTTTATTTAACTTCATAATCACCTACTCAAAATCATTTTCAAAATATTCACATTTTATGCCATCATTTAAATATTTTTTTAGATTATAAAAATGTAAATCAAAATCATTTATAGCATCATCATATAGCATAACCAATTCATCTACAATCGGAATTAATCTTTCTTTTTTCTCTCCATAATAAATAATATGTTTAAATTTATCCCACTGCCCAAGACGCTTCATCACAAATTTTATAAATCCATATTTAAAAGAATTATTACACCTGAGCAAACTTTTTATTCTCTTCATCCCTTTTATAGAAGAATCTATAGAATCTTTGTCAGAAAAATTTCTATATAAAGAGTATATATTTTCTGAAAGGTTTTTATTATATGGCGAAATACTACTCAATCTAAATGATGAAAAATCTTTATTATCTAAATTCATATAATATCTATCTAATTCTGTTTCTATTTCAAAATGATCTTCTCCATCATCTGTATAATTTTTTATCACAGGATGAATGTATGAATCCAATATGAAATGTGTTAAAAAACCATATAAATAGCTCATTTCAAAATTTTTATTTGTAAAAACAAAATTATCTAAAACTTCATTAAAACTCATAAGATGCATTTTTGAGCCCAATTCACTGGTTTTCTTTTTAGATAGCGTATCAAAAAATAAAAAATCTGGACCTTGAAGACCTAAAATATATTCATCTATATTATTTAGAACAATATTTTTATCTTCAGGAGATAGTTTATTTAAGACTTCGTTTCCATATCTATAATGAGTATAAATACTTGGCATAAAATCACCCTCTATATTCTAACAAATAAGTACTATCAATTAAAACAATAATTAAGTTTTGTAAAACAAAAAGAGCCATAAGGCTCTAATTAAATTATGGTAACTTTTAATAAAATTACTCTTCCACCTGAAATTTGGTATTCGAACTCTACACTTACACCCCTTCTGTTCCAATACGATGATGAGTCTAAATCTTCTTTTATCCATTTTTTGAAATCTTCATATGTCATTTCTGCGTCTCTTTCTCTTGCACCATCTATAAAAACAGTTTGATTATTTACATAGGCTACTGTATAGTCTCGATCATTAATATCATATTTTAATTTTTCAATTCTAAAGCTATTACCTGTAATTTCATCTAAAATTTCACCTTCATTAATTTGTGTATCATATCTAGATGAAGAAGATGATCTTAATAGATTGATATCTACTACATATCCATCTTTTAATTCTAATCTTACTAACTGTCCTCTTCTTATATCACGTAAATTTTTTCTACTATATCTACCATTCTCAGAAATAGAAAATCTATTATCTAATTTAAATTCTACAACATCACTTCTTCTAGAATTAGAGTTTGGTGCTATAACTATATAATCATCCCTATCACGAGGTTGCTCATACACATAACCGATTAGATAACCATTTGTTATACCTGCATCAAAAATTTTATTTATATCTGTTACTATTTTACCAGATCTATCAAATTTTAATTGAACTGGTTGTCCTTCTATAAATAAACCATCACGTGTATTTCTTGCTAAATCTGATGCTCTATATCTCTTGTCGTTTACATAAACTTCTCTATCCAATACATATCTTTGGTTACTTCTAGATCCGTCATCGATTTCAATTTCATATTCTCCTCTATATGAGTTGAATTTTACAAAATATCCATCAAAATTCATAGCTTGTTTTTCGATATTGATTTCTGTAACTTTATTACCTAATAGTTTTACTTTCAATTCAGTATTTACTCTTATATCAGATAATGATGCTGATTTACCATTTAAATACACTTTAGCATCTTTAAAATCGTATTCTTCTGTAGACTCTATATTACCTTTTTTAACTTTTAGTTTATAATTATTTGTATATCTATCAGGTAAAGAGGAAACAACCGCAGTAAATTCAGTAATTTGAGTTTTAAATGTTCCAGAGATTATTTTTTTAGTAGATGAATTTACAACTAAAGTAGCTTGCATACCAGTTTGTACAGAAGTAGAAAAAGCTGGAACACCATCTACATTAAATTGAGTTGTAGCATCAAATAAAAATGCTTCGTCTTTTCCATCGGATTTTGTTATTATCATATAGCTTTGTCCAGAATATGGAGTTATGCTTTTGATAGTTCCTGTAACATTTTGATTGAAAGATGGGATATTTATACCTGTATTTGAATTGTTACTTGTATTATTTTTTTTGTAGTTAATAGCAGTAACTAACATTTTTGCTATAGAAGCTCTATCTATGCCATCATTTGGTTTGAAAAATCCAAATCCATCTCCCTGCGCACTCAAAACATTTATATCAAGCAATGCCTTAACATATAATCTTCCCTTTTCGGAAATTTGGTTAGCATCTTTATAAGAAAGCTGAGCTGTTTGAGGGATACTTAATCCTAGAGCATTTGCAAAGAAAGTAGCCACATTTTCTCTGATAACTGGTTTTGGTTTCAAATCATTAAACATACCATTTTTAGCGACAGACTCAACAATCTGAATGCTATATACATTTTTTGCTAAACATCTTAAAACTGCAGGTCTTACCCATTCTGGTACATTTAATTGCTGAAGTTTAGCTCCATATGTTGTATTTATAACTTGCATTTCTGATTCTGAAACAGAAACCAAGCCACTTAATAAACTGGATAATTCTGAAAAAGTTATTTGTTTAGAAGGTTTAAAAGTATTATCATCATATCCTTTTATTATTCCTTCGTTAACTCCTCTATCTATATATGACTTTGCCCAATGATTATTAGGAACATCTTTAAAATTAGCAGCTCCTACTACATTACTCATCATTAGACTCATGCCCAAAAGACAAGTTAATATTTTTTTCTTGTTCATAAAATCCTCCTTATAAAATAAAGATCTCTGTTTATAGAATACCACTTTTATCCCATTTTTACAATTACAAACATATTACAAAACAAATTCTACTTTTATTACGTTTGTATTAAATTTTTTTATTTTTGTTGCATTATATGTGTTAAAAATTGTATATTAATTATATATGGGGGCAAGCATGAAATCAAAATATCAGATTTTTATCTTTTTAATAACAATCTTTTTATTTTTAAATATATACATAAATTCTTCTGCCGCATCTAATGATTATTTTTATAATGAGGCAAAAATCTTAGAAAAAAATGGTTTACTAAAAGGTGATAATAATGGCGACCTTTTATTGGGTGATGAATTAAATAAACAAGATATTATAATTTTGATCTCAAGACTGTTAAACGAAGAGCCCTCAGAAAAAAATTTATCCGATAAAATTGTTTTTAAAGATGTGCAAAAAGATGCCTATTATACACCATATATTATTTGGGCTGTAAATAAAGGTATTGCACAGGGTATTTCTCAAGATGAGTTTGGTATTGATAAAAAAATTACTGTAAAAGAATTAGAAACAATTTTACTCAGAATTTTAGGTTATACCGAAGAGGCAAAAAAATGGAATTTAATTGAAAATTTAAGCAAATCTCTAGGAATACGAGACCACTTAGATTTTAATACTAATAGACCCATATTGCGCGGTGAAATGAGCAGAATGATTATAAACACTTTATTAGTTCAGAAAAAAGGTTCCACTTTAAAACTAAAAGATATTTTAAATATTGATATAGAAGAAGAGTAATCTTCTTTTTTTTTCATAAAAAAACACCTATTCAGTAGGTGTTAATTATTTTTTTGCATTAAGAGTTCTTTATATTCCTCTTCTAGTTTTGCACGTTCTTCCTTAGATATATCCATTGTCATTCTTGAATTTATTGTGGATAATCTAAAATCGATTAGAACCTTATCCATATTATTCTTTGAAATATTTGATTTTTTATTCTTATATTGTTTTAAATTTCCATTAAATAATTCTATTTTTTTATTTTTAATTATAAGTAATTTATCTGCTATATTATTTATAAATTCTTCATCATGACTGACAAATATTATTGGTCTATCATATGATTTTAACAATTTCTCCAAGCTTTCAATTGTGTTAATATCTAAAAAATTTGTAGGTTCATCCATAATTAGGTAATTAAAATCTGAAGTTATTATTTTTGCTAACTTTACTTTTGCTCTTTCACCATCACTTAAAATTTCAATTGTTTTCAAACAATCCTGTGCGCTAAAACCCAATCGAGCAAGTATAATTCTTGTCAGTGTTTCGTCATATATTGATGTATTTATAATATTTTCGGATATGCTTTTACCGCAGATTAGATTATCATTCATTTGACTGAAATATCCAATTTTAATATTGGGATGTACCCAAATATCTTCTTTATTTAATATAATTTTTAATAGCGTTGTTTTCCCACTTCCATTATCACCTAACAAAGCAATTTTAGCGTTATTTTCTATAATAAAGTCGGTATTTTCAAATAAGATTTTATTTTTAAATTTTTTACTTAATTTTTCTGCTTTTATTAAAACTTTAGATTGAATTTTTTTGTTATCAGGAACTGTTAATTTTATTTCAGTTTCTTCTTTTGGTTTTTCCTTTTTTTCTAGTTGATTTAATCTTGATAAGGTGGCATTAACTTGTTTATCCAGCTTTTTTTTATTTCCTTGACCACCCATTTTATGCAGTCTTGCTTCAGAATTGCCCATCCTTTTTGGTGTAGTTTTTATACTTAAAGATTGCTCTTTTATTTTTTGAGCTACATTTTCAAGTCTTTTTTTCTCTCTAATGAAATTCTTATATTCTCTTTCATGAAATTTTTTTCTCTTTTCCTTTTCTTCGAGATAAAAAGTATAATTTCCATTATATTCTTCAACTTTACCATTAGATATCTCTAAAATTTTATTACAAGTTCTATTAATAAAATCACGATCATGCGAAATTAAAAAATAACCTGTACTACGATTGTTTAATATATCTACTAATTCTTCTTTTTGCTTTATATCTAAATGTGAAGTAGGTTCATCCATCAATACAAATATAGATTTATCCGCTAATAATTCTGTAAGTTTTAATCTCTGATATTCTCCTGGACTGTATTTTTCAAAAGAATTTAACTTTGCTTTTGAATAAATTTCGTGTGAAAAATATCTTTCATCAGATTCAAAATCATTGAGTAAATAATCAATGCTTTTTTCACTTCTTATAGTTCCTTGATATTCGCTATCCAACCCCAGAATCATTCTAAAAAGAGAAGTTTTTCCGCTACCATTTTCTCCAATCAGGGCTATTTTATCATTTTCATTTATATATAACTTTTCTATTTCAAATAGTTTTTTATCAATTAAAGCCTTATTTACATCCTTTATAAGTATCATAAATCCTCCTTAATATTTGAGAGGATTTTTCCTCTCTTATTGATTTAATAAACTATTTAATATTGTCATCTTACTGCCCTCCATTTATCTTTAAAAGTTATATTTTATTTAAAGTTTTTCTCAAATTTTTATATTACTGGACTTTTTTTAATGTAAAGAAATCATAATCAGTTATTATTTTCATATAACCTTTTAAATAATTATCTGTATCTTCATCTCCTGTATCAACTAAAAGCGGACCTTTTATGTCTTTCATTTTGCCAGGATTTGCAAAAACTAAAATATTTTCCTTCCCTACTTCATTAATAACTCTATATGAAAATTGCTGATTTCCTCTGCCTAAAATATATCCCTGTCTACCAATAACAGTTAGATAAATTTTTCTTTTTGGATACTTTGCTAAGAGATCTAAGATTTCTTTTTCAGTAACATCTTTTTTTATAAGCTTTTTATTATATACTGCATCTACTCCTAAGATTGAACCATCTAATCCTAAAATATCCATAATAGGTCTTATGGTGCTTCCCGTTCCAACTAAATACAAAGTGTCATCCTCCATGATATCTACCCCATATTGACAAATGGTCTGAATATCATTTTTTTCGTACATACTTCTGGAATCTTTTAATGTTTGTACTAATTTATCGTCCACAGGCACCAAAAGATATCCATACAACTTCGCACTCAATCTTTCCTGTCTAAATGCTTCTTCATCTATATCCATAACTTCTTGCAAACGACTATCTTTGTTTTTATTATTGATAATCTTTTCAATCAACTGAAAAGCAGTTTCTGGTGTTATGGCAAAAACTGCAGAATGCATCTTTGTACCAGAAGGAATTCCGATACATAATTGTTCTACTCCTACAGCATCATAAATATCTCTGGCAGTACCATCTCCACCTGTAAATATCAATAAATCTATTCCAATATTCTTTATTTCATGTGCAATTCTTTTTGTATCTTCTGATGTAGTCTTTTCACCTATACTGCCTACAACTTTATACTTATATCCTAGCTCATGTAACATATCTTCACCCATTTTACCGGGAGCTGTATATATTTCTAAATCATTTTTATATTCTAACAACTTTTCAAAGACTATTTTTGCACGATTGTTTGCTTTAGGAGTGGATCCTCTTTTTAAAGCTTCTTCTAAAATATCTAGACCATCACTTCCCTTAAGAGCAGCACTACCTCCTATACCAGCAATAGGATTTATAACCAAACCTAATTTCATACTATCTTCCTTTCATATCACTATAAACAACTTCCCCTGATTTAATAGTCATCAACACTTTACCTTTTAATTCTGATCCAAGTAAGGGTGTATTTTTACTTTTACTATTAGTAGTTAAATATTTATAGCTGTAGTTTGGATCTATAATCACCAAGTCAGCAATATTTCCTACAGAAACATCTTTTTTTATACCATAAAGTTTTGCAGGATTTAAACTCATAATTTTAAATATATGATTATATGAAAATCTGGTATCTTTAGACAAAACCATTTGCACCATACTATAGCAAGTTTCTAAAGAAATTATACCAGACATCGATTCATATTTACCCATACTTTTATTAGCTTCAGTATGAGGAGCATGATCTGTACCAATCATATCTATAGTACCATCAAACAATCCATCAATTAGCGCTTTTTTATCTTCCTCTGTTCTAATTGGTGGATTAATCTTTAATAGAGTTCCATATTTTTCTACATCTTCTTCAGTATAAAATAAATGATTTGGAGTAACTTCTGTAGTTATTTTCAAATTTTCAGACTTAGCTTCCCTTATGATTTGAACTCCCTCTTTGGAGGTAAGATGCTGTACATGTATAGAACCGCCATATTCCTTTAATAAATTTATATCTCTATTAATTATATCAATCTCTGCTTCTCTAGGTGCAGTATCATTATATCCAGAATACTTAATAAAATCAGGATTTTCTTCATGTAAACTTATAGGAGTATCATAAATTTTGCTAACTTCTAGAGCTTTAATCATAATTTCTGGATCTAAAATTGGCTTTCCATCATCCGTAAAGCCTCTAGCACCATTTTCATATAGTTCCTTAAAATTAACACATGTTTTTCCTTCCATATTTTGAGTAATATTGCAGGTTAAAAAAATATCTATGGGCAAATTTTTAATTTTTTCTTTAGCTAAATTTAACATATCTAAATTATCCATAGCGGGTTTGGTATTAGCCATAGTAACAACATGAGTATACCCACCTTTTATAGCAGCCAAAGAACCACTTTCAAAAGTTTCTTTATCAGATTCATTAAAATCTCGAAAATGAACATGTGGATCAAAAAAAGAAGGTCCAATTATTAAACCACTGCCATCAATATATTTTTCATTTAAAAAACAATCATCACCTATGTACTTAATTAAATTCCCCTCAATAAAAATATTAGAAATAAAATCTTCGTTATTGATAGGATTTATTATTCTGATATTTTTAATAAACATAACATACCTCCATTTAATTCATACCCTTATTATTTAAAAAATATCATATTTTACTTATTTTACTAAATTCATTTTATGTGATATACTAAAGTGTAATCATATTTATTTAAGGAGGAGTTATGGAAAACGCTTGGCTAAAATTATCTAAAAACGAAGACAAAAAAGTAACAGAGTATTGTGAAGAATACAAATCTTTTTTGGATGTTGCAAAAACTGAAAGATTAGCAACTGAAGAAATAATAAAAATCGCTGAAGAAAATGGATTCAAAAGCATTGAACAATTCAGCAAAAAAAAGCCAAAATCTGGAGACAAAATCTATGTAAACTACAAAGGTAAATCTGTAATTATGTTTGTAGTTGGAACTGAAAATGTTGAAAATGGTATGAATATGGTAGGAGCACATTTAGATAGTCCTAGACTTGATTTAAAAGCTAATCCGCTATATGAATCAGATAATATTGCAAAATTAAAAACACACTATTATGGAGGAGTAAAAAAATATCAATACGCTACAATTCCATTAGCTATGCATGGTGTTGTTTACAATAAAAATGGAGAAAAAATTGAAATTCATATTGGTGAAGATGATAATGATCCTGTCTTTTGTGTTAGTGACCTTCTAATCCACTTATCAAAAGACCAGATGCAAAAAACTCTAGCCGAAGGTATTACAGGAGAACAGTTAAATGTTATTATAGGTAACAAACCAATAAAAGATGGCGACAAAAATAGTGTAAAAAAACATATCTTAAATATATTAAAAGAAAAATATAATATAGAAGAAGAAGATTTCAAAATTGCTGAGCTAGAAATTGTGCCAGCTGGAAAAGCAAAAGATTTGGGATTAGATAGATCTATGATTCTAGCATATGGACATGATGATAGAGTTTGTGCATTTGCAACATTAAAAGCTATGCTCGAAGTAAAAAAACCTAAGAAAACCGCTGTAGGGATTTTTGTAGACAAAGAAGAAATTGGCTCTGTGGGAAATACTGGAATGGCTTCTCATATTTTTGAAAATATTATTACTGAATTTATAAATCTTTCTGAAGAAGCTACTTATTTAAAAGTTCAAAGAGCTTTAAAAAATTCTAGAGTACTTTCTGCAGATGTTACCGTAGGTTATGATCCCGATTTTGCAGAAACAACAGAAAAATTAAATACTGCCTATATAGGTAACGGAATTGCTTTGTGTAAATACACTGGCTCTCGTGGTAAAGGTGGATCAAATGATGCAAGCGCAGAGTTTTTAAATGAAGTTAGAAAAACATTTGATGAAAATAATGTTATTTGGCAAACTGGTGAATTAGGAAAAGTTGATCAGGGTGGCGGAGGAACCATCGCTTATCTAATAAGTAAATATGGAGCTGAAGTTGTAGACTGTGGTACACCAGTTTTAAGTATGCACGCGCCATATGAAATTGCCAGCAAAGTAGATTGCTATATGACTTATAAATGCTACCTATCTTTTTTAAAATAATTTAAAATTTTAACCGTTTTGTTACACATTAATAACAAATATGCGGTATATTATATATAACTCCTATTTGTTTTGTTTGTAACCAAGAGGTTACCCCTTTTACAGATTTGTAAAAGGGTTTTTTTATTTTATGGAATAATTTATAAATTTATTAAAAAAATAGTTGTCGAAAGGTAATAAAAAAGACGGCTAAACCGTCCATTTAAGATAGAGCTTTTATATTATAAAAAGATATTGCTACAATAATAAATATCATTAAACAAAGCAATATATTCTTTCTATTACTTGAATTATAATCATAATCATAAAAATATATGGGTAAAAATGCTAATGACATCGTAGTTCCAGCAAATCCTACAGCAATAGAAAAGAAAAAATAAGCCAACTCATATTTTGAAAATAAAACATAAATATATGATAGCAAAACTAGTGGTATGGCACCAGCAGAATTGATCTTTTCCAAAGAAAAAATTAATAACACTCCCAAAACTGTAGCTATAATACTCTTGAAATTTTCAAGTTTATCAATAAGAATCAAATATAAAATACAAGAAATAGCAGAAAAAGCGTACGACTGAATATTTAAATTAAAAAAATTAAGGCTAAGTAAATAATCAAATCCAATTTCAGTTACAAATAAAGTAACTAATAAATACCCTATAAATCTATAATCCTTATTTTTTAAAGCTTGACCAGAAAGAAAAATTATAAAAGCAAAACTAATTCTACCTACTAAATCAAATATTGTATTAAATCTAGTTAGCCACATGATTTTCTCTATTCCAGTAGAAAAAGGATCACTTATAACCAATTTATCTAAAACATTGTAATTAATTGCTTCATATGTAATATAATCTGACAAAAAAAGCAAATGAATAATATATAAAGAAAAAGTAACCAAAAATAATCCAAACAACAAATTGTAAGAAACAAACCTTGGCTTTTCTCTTTTCGGTTTTGAAATATTATAATTATGATACATATTAATCCTTTAACACCTCAATCGCATGTCCTCTGTATATAGAGGAATTTTTTGTTTTTAGAGCTCTTTTATACCTAAAATAAGAATTTACCATTCTAATTATAACAGAAAAAAGAAAACACAACCAAATCCCCAAAAAAGGTAAAAACAAATTATATGTCTTTTGGCCTATCTCTCCTGAAAAATGTAAAAGCAAATCCCCTTGCATAATATTTTGAAAAGCTATATACACTAAACCCAGCCCAACAACATCAACTAAAAAAATTAATAAAGCTAGAAGTGGTGCATTATTAATCCTATAACCACAAAAATATGAAATACTGTCATAGAAAAATAAAATCGCAAGTGGAGGAAGAGTGAAAATAAAAAAAGTATAAATATAGCTAAGCTTATCAGTTCTTTTAATAATCTCTGGTGTATGCTCCCACTCCTGCAAAATTCTGTAATCATCAGTTCTAATAAAACTAAATATAATTGAAGAAATAAAGATAAAAATTAACGAGTAAAGAAGTGCATAAAAAGCTCTCTTAATCTCCTTAGTAAAAAGATTACTTATCATCATTATTAATAATTTCCTTCAATTTATCAAAAGATACATGTTTTACAGACTTATTATTATAATTTTTACTATATTCCCTAAAAATACTCTTAGCAATTTGTCTTTCCAAAACATAACCTAAAATCAAAATCAAATTACTAGCAAAATAGAATTTCAGCGTATCAAAAGCGCTAACTGCGATTTCACCTGTTAGATTAAGTAAAGAATCAGCAACGAGAATAGTATTATAACCCCTAAAAAAACACGCAATAGATATAAAATATAGAATTAAAACACCAATTACATTAAAAACTCTAGCACTTATTAAATTACTAGTCAAAAGACTAAAAATCTTATAAAAAGCAATCCCAACCAAAACAATCATCAAGATAATTAAATAATTATAAATCAAAGAGTACATATCAATTCTATGTACAATTTCTTCTGAATAATCCTTACTTGATAAATGTCTTAGATCAGGTCCTTTATATTTCAATGACAGGAAAGTAAAAAGAATAACCAAAATAACTAAAGATATAATTAATAATTTATTTAAAAATTTATTAATCTTCATAATTCCTCCTTCATAAAATAAAGAGAGGAATTCCTCTCTTTATTCCTTGTTTCTTCTATATTCTTCGATCTCTTCATCATTTGCCAATACGAAGTGACCAGGCTCCACCTCTTGGAAAGTAGGTGGATTAACATCATATTTATGAATCGATGGATCATAAACAATATGTTTTCTACCCTTTTCAATTCTAGGATCTGGAATTGGAATTGCAGATAATAATGCTTTAGTATATGGGTGAATTGGATTGTGATAAATTTCATTAGCATCTCCCAACTCAACAAGTTTACCATAGTACATAACACCGATTCTATCAGAAAAATATTTAACAACTGACAAATCGTGAGCGATAAATAATACAGTCAAACCTAATTTTCTCTTAATAGAGTTTAAGAGGTTCAAAACTTGTGCCTGAATACTAACATCTAATGCTGAAACAGGTTCATCTGCAATAACAAAATCTGGGTTGGAAATAAGAGCACGAGCTACACCAATTCTTTGTCTCTGTCCACCAGAGAACTCGTGTGGATAACGGTTAGCGTGTTCTCTAGTTAAACCTACAGTCTCAAGCATTTGATAAACTAATTCATTTAACTCTTCTTCACTAGAAGTTAAATGGTTAATTCTTAAACCCTCACCTATAATTTCTTTTACGGTCATACGTGGGTTCAAAGATGCAATAGGATCTTGGAAGATCATAGAAATAGACTGGGTAACTTTTCTTCTTTCCTCTTTATTTAATTTTCCGGAAATCAATTTATTATTAAACCAAATTTCACCAGAACTTGGTTTATAAAGTCTTATAATAGTACGTCCTGTAGTAGTTTTACCACAACCGGATTCACCAACTAGACCAAATGATTCTCCTTTGTATATATCGAAACTAATATCATCAATAGCTTTAACAGTAATTTTATTCTTACCGCGTCCACTAGTGAAATATTGTTTTAAATTTCTAACCTTAAGTAGCGGCTCTTCATTTTCAGTATGTTTATGATGACTAACAGCTCCAGTAGCACTAGATTTTACTCTATTTTTGAATGAATCAATATCTATATTAGGTGCATCTGGATGCAATAACCAACTAGCCGCTTTATGAGTAGGTGATATATCGAAAAATGGCGGTTCTTCTTCTAAATCAAGTCTAATAGCAAACTGGTTTCTAGGTGCAAAAGCATCTCCTTTTGGAGGATATAACATATTTGGTGGTGCACCTGGAATAGTATACAATTCATAAGAAGAATCAGTATTTAAATCAGGCATAGCTGCTAATAAAGCCATAGTGTATGGATGCTTAGGAGATTCAAAAACTTCATAAACTGTACCTATCTCAACAACTTTACCAGCATACATAACAGCAACTTTATCTGCTAAGTGAGCAACAACACCCAAATCGTGAGTAATAAATATAACACCTATATTTCTTTCTTCTTGAATTTCTTTAATAAGTTCAATGATTTTAGCCTGCACAGTAACATCCAAAGCTGTTGTAGGTTCATCACAAATCAAAAGCTCAGGGTCACAAGCAAGTGCAGTAGCTATAACAATTCTTTGTCTCATACCACCAGAAAATTGGAAAGGATACTGAGTATATCTTCTTTCTGGATTGGTAATACCCACAGCTTCCATAAGCTTTATAGCTTTTTCTTTAGCTTGGGCTTTATCAACGCCAAATTTTAAACGCGCTGCCTCTGTAATCTGCTTACCTATTTTCATAACAGGATCCAAAGAACTCATTGGATCTTGGAAAATCATAGCAATTTCAGAACCACGTAATTGTGACATTTCTTTTTCAGATAATTTAAGAATATCTTGCCCTTTATAAATGATTTCTCCACGCTCAACATTAGCGTTTTTAGCAAGAATTCCCATAATTGCACGAGCAGAAACTGATTTACCACTACCGGATTCACCAACTATGGCTAAAGTTTCTCCCCTTTTTAAATCATAATTAACACCTCTAACTGCGTGAACTTTACCAGAAAAGGTATTAAAAGTAACATACAAGTCTTTGACTTCTAATAATTTTTCATCATTAATAGTTTTTGTCATATCTTGAGTCATAAATACCTCCTTTAGTCAATACCACGTAGTGTTGGGTCAAACGCATCACGTAAACCATTACCCATTAAGTTAAACGCAATCATCAATATAGAAATAATGATTGATGGGAATAAAGCAAGATGCGGTAAATCTAACAAGAATTTTTGTCCATCAGAAAGAAGTACACCAATTGAAGGTTCAGGAGCTTGGATACCTAAACCAATGTATGCCAAGAAACTTTCTCCAAAAATAGCAGATGGAATTTCTAGAGCACTCATGGTAACAATAATTCCGACAGCATTTGGTAGAATATGTCTAAATATTAAGATTCTATCAGAAGCTCCTAAAGTTCTAGAAGCAAGAACATATTCCATTTCTTTAAATTTCAAGAACTGAGCACGAATCATACGACTCATACCTGTCCACCCGGTCATACACATAGCTATAGCAATAGCTACTACCCCGGGGCCATAATAAAATACAAATAAAATAACTATAACAGTATATGGAATACCTGCAATAATTTCTATAAATCTCTGCATGAGTAAATCTACCCATCCACCATAATAACCACTAATCGCACCATATACTACTCCAACCAATAAGTTAACAGCAAGCGCAATAAGAGCAATCATAAATGAGATTCTAAGTCCTCTCCATAAACGTGTCCACATATCACGTCCAAGAGCATCAGCACCTAACCAATAATTAGGGCCTTCATATTTAGCGTGTTTATAAACATCATATTTAATTTTAACCATCTCTACACCATTAATAGTTCTAGTAGAGATTTCTTCAACAAATGAATCACCATAATTTTCTTGAATACTTGGTCTTCTAACTTCTCTAACTTTAGTACCATCAAAAATGCCTAAACCTTTTAGCCAATCCACTCTAGGTGGAAAGTTTTTAGCTTTAACATTTTGTTGATAAAAGTTAAAAGAGTTCATGGAAGGTCCAAAAATGGAGAAAAATGCTAGTATAGCAATAATAATGAAAGAAGTAAGTGCCGCTTTATTTTTTCTAAAGCGTAACATAGCATCTTTTAAAAATCCTATAGCCTCACCTTTAGTTTTTTCATCGTGTAAAACTTCATCAATTTGAATAAACTCAAATTTTTCTTTTGGGATATGATTTAAATTGTTTTCATTCATTATTTTCTACCTCCCAAACGAATTCTAGGATCGATAATTCCGTAGCTTAAGTCAACAATCAAGATTGTAATTAAACTTAGTAATGAGAACCAGAACAATACAGCTATAGCAACAGGAAAATCCAATGCGTTGATAGCATCAACCATTACACTACCCATTCCAGGTATGGAGAAAATTCTTTCGATTACTAAGGAACCACCCATGATATTAATAAACATAGGAATAATAATATTTGCTAAAGGAATAAATGAGTTTCTAAGTGCGTGTCTAACTGTAGCTTGAACATGGCTCAAACCTTTTGCTTTAGCTAGTAACATATACTCTGAGTTCAAAGCTTCAGATAACTCTGCACGTACATATCTTGCAACACCTGCAATACTTCCAAAGGATAATGCCATAATAGGTAATATCAAAGACCATAATTTGTTCAATGTCAATTTTTGCTCAACACTAGATACAATCGGGAACCATCCCAACTTAAAGGCCAAGAAATATTGAAGTAAAGACGCAAAAATAAAACTAGGAACAGATATAAATAAAATGATTATTACATTTATCGCCTGATCCGTAAAGGTGTTTTTCTTTATAGCAGCCCAAATACCGATTACAATAGCAATTGGTAATGAAAATAGTAAAGAGAAAATATTTAACTGCATTGAAACTGGAATCTTCTTAGCTAACATTGAATTTACGTTAATCTTAGGTTGTAAAACAATGCTGATTCCAAAATCACCTCTTAGAAAATCTTGTAAAAAATATCCATATTGAACGATAAGCGGATCATTTAAATGGTATTTATCCTCCATTGCTTTCTTAACATCTTTTGGTAGTTTAGGGTCATTAAAAATACTACCGGGCATGGAGTGCATAACCATGAAGCTGATCGATATAATTAAAAATAATGTAATAGCCATTAGTATAAGTCTTTGAATAATATATCTAATCATGCCATACTCCTTTCTTTCTTATAATTAATCAAAAGGAGGGGATAACTCCCCTCTATTTGATTGTAAATTTTTATGGTAGTGGGTCTACTGTAGATTCTATTAGACCAAATCCAACACCTGGAATTGCTTCGTTACCTACTATTACATGTGTTCTTTCAGAGAACATACCTCTTACACCTGGTTCCCAGATAGGAATGAATGGTAGGTTTTCTAATAGAATTTCTTCCATTCTTTGTAGTGCGTCAAGTCTTTCTTCTAATTTGAAGATTAAATCACCTTTAACTGTTCTTTCATATAATTCATCAAATTCTTTGTCATAGAATTTATCTAATTTAGATTGATATGTTGATGTGTAAACTTCCATTGAACCCCATGGGTTGAATAGTCCACCTGACCAAGCACCGAATCCTAAATCAAATTTACCTTGTTCGATATTGTCATATGATGTATTCCAAGGAACTGCACGTAATTGAACGTCAATTCTGTCAGCACCAAATGCGTTTTCCCATTCTTGCTCTAAGAATTCAGAAATTTGTTTCATGTTATCTGAGTTATCAAAGTACATGATTTCAAATACCATTTTCTTACCAAATTTTTCGTAAGCTTTATCAAAGAATTCTTTTGCTTTATCTAAATTATAACCGTTATTTTCAGGTTCATTTTTCTTACCTTGTGGTGTGTCACGGAATTTTAATGCGTGTTCTGTATCAGCAATTTTTTGTCTAGATACAACAAATGGAGATGGATATGATGTTTTGTTAATATCATATGCGATTGTTTCTCTATCTGTTGCCCAGAATAAAGCTTTACGGAAATTTACGTCTCTTAAGAAAGCTTTATTTTCATCTGGAGTTGTCATATTGATAAATAATGACCATGTTGATGTTGTAATACCTGTTGTAACTCTTGGGTCTTCAGAATATTTATCCCAAGCAGCCATTGTCATACCAGCGTAATCTACGTCACCATTTTCAAATAATTGTAATACTGTGTTAGCGTCTTCAATAACTCTGTCTTCGATTCTATTGATTTTAACTGTGTCAGCTAATACATAGTCTGGGTTCTTTTCGTATGTTCTGTATTGGTCACGTACCCATTCTGTTAAAATATATGGTCCGCAGAAATCTAATGTATCTACAGATGTACCATATGTGGTTTCTGTTTGTTTGTCATTCATTAATTTTTTGTATAAGTCAACTCTAACTGGTGATTTAGGTCCAGCTGTGAAAGAAATTAAGAAATCGATTTCAGGAACTGGATATTCTAATGTAATTTCAATAGTATTTTTATCTACTAATTTAATTCCTACATCTTCCCATTTAGCTCCACCTTCGTTAATATCATCTTGTGATAAGTTAACTCTATTAGTGTTTAATGCTCCTAAACGTGTTTCATATTCTTTTTGTTTTTTCTCTTTTTCTTCGCCATCTGACATAGCATCGATTTCAGCTTTTAATTCTTCTAAAGCTTTTTCTTCAGCTTGTTGTTCTTGGAATTTGATATTATCTTCTGAATATCCAATCCAATATTTTTTAGCATTAACTACTGTTAAATCTCCGAACCATGAGTCAGATCCACGATAGTTTTTAAGTTTAGGATCCAACATAAGTTTCCATGATTCAACAATTTCTTCAGCTGTTAAAGGAGCTTTGTCTGAATGCCATACAATATCATCTCTAACTTTTAATGTCCATACTGTACCATCTTCATTTCTGGTAGGCATTTCTGATAAAAGTTCTGGAACGATTTTATATGTGTGTCCATTTGGCTCGTATTCAAATCTTACAAAACCAGGTAATGTCCACTCAAATACTGCAATCTCAGCAGTTGTTTTGTAGATGTGTTGGTTTAAAGTTTGAATTTTAGAAGCTGATTGACGGAACACAAATTTATCTGCGTCAGCGTCACTTGTTGTTGTTTCAGTTTCTTTATTTTCTGTCTCAGTTGTTTCTGTTTCAGTCGCTGGAGCTGGTTCTTCAGTTGTTTTAGAACATCCTGCTATGAACGCAGCTGTCATTAATACAGCAACTAACAATGCGATGAGTTTTTTATTCATCATTACCTCCTTATATTGTTTGCGGGTTGCCCCTTTGTTTGGTCTTTCGACCTTTTTATTATTATAATATATTGTAACCAATTTGTAAAGGGTTTTTTTTATTTATCCATTAAATTTTTTATCCAGTAGATTTCCACCTAGAAATACAGTTATAGAGTTAATAATTGTATTAATTATTATTCCAAGCATTTCTATTATATTTTCACTATAAGTTATACTCATGTTATTAATAGGTATTTCAACAACGGTATAATTTTTGGATAGTGGTGAATGAAAGAAAATCCTAAAGTCTACCATTTCTAGTAATGCCGAATACATCATAAAAAATAAGAATAATAAGATTCCTGATATCAGTATTCCCACAAAATTTTTGAGCCCCATTATTTTAGTTAGTATTATTGAAAAGTACACTATAGATACTAGTGTTGAAAAGAAATAGGATATCTTTAATATTGTTATAATAAATGTAGACGGTTTATCTATTATTGCTTCTAAACCGTTTCTTGGAGATGGTCCCAATAATATGTTTACGATGATAGCTAACACTATAGCTACAAAAATGCATAAAAATACATATATAAGTTTAGATAATATAAATTTCCATTTTTTTTGCGGTGTCATCATCACAAGATATCTATTGTCCGTAAAAATATCTCTATAAAATATATTTATGCTGTAGAATATAAACGTAAGTATTAAAAATGGTACTGCCAAAACTATTAAAGCAAAATATTTCGTGTTTAAGTTAAGAATATTTTGTTGTAATTGAAACGATAATATAATTCCTACAATTACCATAAACAGATACTGTATAATGTTTGCTTTTATGTCATATTTTAAGTATTTAAGCATATTACCTCCTATAGTTTTGAATAAATAATTTTTCTAAATTTTCACCATTTTCTTCTACATCTTTGGTGTATATATCCTGTATAATTTGCTTATTTTTAATAAATATTACTCTGTCTATGATATTAGATAACTGGTGCAATATTTGTGTACTAATTATTATTGTTTTATTATCAAAACCTTTGTTTATTATAGTTTCAAATATTTCTTCTCTTGCAAATGGGTCTATACCAGCAAATGGTTCATCCAACAAATATACTTTAGAATCTCTAGCAAATGTAAGAGCTATTGTCAATTTTTCTTTATTACCTTTAGATAGTTTATCAACTTTTTCATTGAGATCTAGATTCATTTTTTCTATATATTCCATAAAAACATCTTTTCTAAAATCTTTAAAAAAGTCATTATAATAATTTTTTGCATCTTTTATACTCATCCAATTATATAAATGAAAATTATCGGGCAAATAACTTATTCTTTCTTTTATATTGTTATCATATTTTTGGTTTTCAAGAAATATGCTTCCGGAGTTTAGATTTAATAGTCCGCTCATTATTTTTAAGAGCGTTGTTTTCCCGCAACCATTTTCTCCTAATAACGCTATGATTTCTCCTTCATGTATTTCTAAATTTATATTTTCCAGTACTTTTTTTGTACCAAATTTTTTTTGTCCATTTTCAATTTTAAGTACTGTATTCATCTCATTTCCTCCAATATTTTTTTGATATCTGCAATACTATAATTCATTTCTTTCATATCTTTTATAAAATTATTTACTAACTCCTTGATATAATTAAATTTTATTTTTTCGACCAATTCCTCATCTTCTACTATATAAATCCCCATACCTCTTTTAGAGACTACTAAATTCATGTTCATAAGATAATCCATCGTTTTGGAGATAGTATTTGCGTTTACTTTATATTTTATTGCCATCTCACGTATACTATCTAGCTTATCTCCAGTTTTTAATTCTTGTCTTGCAACTTTTTTTAATATATCCTCGCTTATCTGAAGATATATAGGAGTGTCATTTCTATATTCAATCATATATTTTTCCTTTTTATAAAGAATATTGAGCCTACAAGAAATACAAGATGTATAATTACCATACTTAAAAATCCATCAAGTTTTATCATTTCCATAAGTGGTAATGGTGTAGAATTCATAAATTTCATAGGTGATACTTTAACTATAAATTTTGCAATATTTGCTAATAATTCAATATCTGATTGTTGAAACACAAAGCAGATTTGATATAGCAATAAGTACGCTAAAAATGTAAACGCTACTGTTATTCCACTTGAATCTGTTAGGATATATATCATCTCTGAAGAAATTACCATTAACAATAAAATAAAATTAGCAAATACTACAGTTCTTACAAAATCAATAATGTAAGTGCTATCTCCTACTTGAGGGAATAAATATGATACTCCGATACTTATCAAGCTTAATAAGATAGAGAAAATAATCGCAAATATCATTATTACAATTATATCTCCAATTACTAAATTTACCCTTGAATAACCCCTTTGTATATAATTCTTAGTTTCACTACTTTTTTTGAAAACGCCATAATATATTATACATGCAATAAATACTATAAACGACTTCACCAATTTCCCTATGCCATTTAAATAACCAGCAGCACTAGGATTTTCATTATACAAGTAAATAAAGTATGTTAACCCTATCGCAAAAAGGCTTAACAAAGAAAAGACAATAATACTTTTTGATTTTTTTACTCTATTTAATTCTGCATAAATATAATTTAACATTATTTTTCTCCTATTCTTTGAATATAATAATCTTCTAATCTTTCATTTTTTCTGTCAATATCAGAAATTTCTATATTGTTTTCTACTAATAACTTAAGTGTTTTATTTAAATCATCTTGTTCAACTATCAAGAGATTTGTTTCGCTTCCAAAAATTTCTTTTATTTTTTCTTTATTATTTTCATCAAGAGTTATATTATAAACATTATTTTTCTTCTCATTTTGCATTTCAGATAATTCATCAATAAATTTTCCTCCATCCAAAATTAAACATCTGTCACATAGCATCTCAACTTCTGATAATATGTGGCTAGAAATTATTATTGTTTTTCCCTTTTCTTTAGATAGTTTTCTTAGGATATTTCTAATTTCTATAATACCGATTGGGTCTATACCATTTATAGGCTCATCTAAAATTAGTACACTTGGATTTCCTATCATGGATAGTGCTATAGCTAAACGCTGTTTCATTCCTAATGAATACTTTTTATATTTTTTATCTTTTGCATCATAGAGTTTTAATTCTTTAAGCAATTCTTCTATTTCTTTTTTATCTTTTATTCCAAAACATCTGGAATAATATAATAGGTTTTCATATCCTGTGAGATTACCAAAAAATACTGGTTCTTCTAATATGGAACCTACATCTTTGAGATCTACTTTACCATTTGACTCTCCTGATATTTTTCCATCATAGCGTGGTATTAGCCCTAAAATACATTTTAATAATGTACTTTTTCCTGCTCCATTCTTACCAACTATTCCGTAAATTTCTCCTTTTTTTACGTCGAAACTGATATCATTTAATACTTTTTTATCACCAAATGATTTACTTAAGTTTCTAATTTCAATTATATTCATTATAACCTCCTTACTGTACTAGTTATATAGTACACTATAATTCTATTTTTATCAACAAAAAAACGCAATTTATTTTTGCGTTTCTAAAAATTTTACTAATTCTTTTAATGCTTTTTTTCTATGAGATATTTTATTTTTTTCAAATTCATCCATCTCTGCGAAAGTTTTATTTTCGCCTTTAGGTAAAAAATACGGATCATAACCAAATCCATTGGTTCCTCTAGGAGTAGATATTATTTCTCCTTCTATTTTACCTTTAAAAAAATTTTCTTTTCCATTTTCATCAATAAAGCAAATAACTGATCTAAATTCTGCATTTCTATTGTCTTTGTTTTTTAATCTTTCTAGTAATAATAAATTATTTTTGTGGTCATCACTTGGTTCGCCAGCATATCGGGCTGAATGAACACCAGGCTCGCCATTTAATGCTTCTACAAATAACCCACTATCATCGGCTATTATGCAGTAACCATCTGTTATATCATATAATTTTTTAGCTTTTATATATGCATTTTCTTCTAATGTTTCACCTGTTTCTTCAGGTTCATCAAATTGTAATTCTATATCTTTTATTGAATATATTTCGGCATTAATATTTTGTAAAATATTTTTTATTTCTTTTAGTTTATGACTATTATGTGTAGATACTAATATTTTCATCCTCTATATTCCCTCAAATATCTTTCTATTGCTCTTACTAAAGCTTCTACCATTTTTTGTTGAAATTGAGGATCTTTCATCATTCTATTTTCTTCTTTATCAGTTAAAAATCCCATTTCAACTAGTATAGCAGGTGATTCAGTTTTTCCCACAACAATTATTTCCGGTCTTAGTTTAAGTCCTCTAGTGGGGATATGTGTTATTTTTTCCAATTCACTAAGTACTATTTCTGCTAATTCTTTTTGATATGGCTCTTTATTTTTACATTTTTTTTCATCACAATATAATACTTCTATTCCTCTAGCGCTTTTATTTTCAGATGAATTAGCATGTATGCTTATAAATAAATCGGGCTTTAGTTCATTTGCTAATTTTGCTCTTTCTTTTACTGGCACGTAAGAGTCAACTGTATCATTTGTCTTCACAACATTATAACCAAGATTTTTTAGTTGTTGTTCTAATGCTCTTTGTACTGGTAGTATAACATCTTTTTCACTGGTTCCATCAATCGGACTTATGGCTCCTGGGTCTGTACCTCCGTGGCCAGGATCTATCATTATCAAGAAATCTGAATTACTTCCAGTAAATTCTCTATTAAAAGAAAGTGTAAATTCTCCCTGATTGGAAAAACTTTCATTTATTATCGCCTTTCTTATTAAGTAAAGATTAACAATTCCATTTTTAACTTCTAATTTTTTTACTATATTATCATTATAATTAGCAGTTCCTGTGAGATCTTTGTTATCGGTGTATATTGTCACTATGTTATTTTGTGTATCATAATTATACTCAAGTTTATGAGTAGTGTTTTTAAATGTTAAAAATCTTCCTGTTCCTGTGTGTCTAAATGAAAAGTGATCATAAATTGATTTTTCTGGTTTTACTAATAGATCATCTCCCACAGTTATAATTTTCAAATCAGGCTTTGCTACATCTTCATTTATGTCAAATACCACTCTAACAATTTTATCTTCAGGTTTATAATTTGCATCTGGTACAAACTGACTCATTCTAACTGATTTTATGAAATTCAAAGACACATTATATTCTTGATAATCATTACCACTTATAATAGTATCATAAAAATCAACAATCAATCTTTTTGGATTAGATAATTCTAGTCTATTATATTTTTGTTTACCAAGTCCCGATAATTTTATATACTTTTCACCTTTATGCTCTACAATACTCACCCCATCAGAATAATAAGAGTCAGAGATATATATTCTATTATCTTGATCTCCCTGATGGATATTGACAGTATCTTTTAATAAATTAATTGTAAATAATATTCCTTCTGTAGTTTCTTGTACATTGAAACTAGATACATTGAGTAAAGGTAATATCATATTTCCCAATTCTTGATTAGAATGTGCATTTGGTACAAACAAATTTATTATATTATCTTTTTTTTCTAACTTATACTTTACAGATTTATCGAATATTAATTCTACTTTATTTACAGTTGTATCTTCTGTAATAAAATTAACCCCTCTAAATTCTATTCCTTCTTGATTTAAACTAGAATTTTTGTTTTCTTCAGAAATTTTATTAAGATCAATATTTGAATCGTCAGTTATAATAGCTGTTTTGGTGTTTGCATCATATTCCACATTTTTTTTCATATATTCACTGAGAAATCTTACCGGAACGTATGTAACCATATCGGTTTTTTGTGGCAATTTTACAAATAGTGCTTTAGCTCCATTTGGTATTTCTACTAATCCTTCATCAGTTCTTACAACATTTTTTCCAACTGGCAACCATAAACTACTATTTGCGTTTTTTATACCAACAGTTTTTGTTTCTTGGACCCAAATCACTTTATATCCCATTTTTTCAGATACCAATCTAACAGGAACATATGTTGTATCATTATATGCAAAAATCGGTAAATCAGATTCTACTTTTTTCTGATTGATTTCCAAATTCATTGGAATAACATCCATTCTTTTATTATCTATATAAACTTCTTGTGTATTAACATTTTTTATAAACAAACTCAAAAATAATATTGCTAAAATAAATTTCTTCATTTCCATCCTCCAAGAGATATTATAATGTATTTATTTTTTTATTGCAATTAAAAAACCCCCTGATTTTAGGGGTTTTCATTTTGTAATCAAATTTTAATCTACATTTCATCTAATTTTTTCTTCAACATTTCATTTGCTTTTTGGGGATTTACTTTTCCTTTAGTTTTTTTCATCACTTGACCTACGAGATATCCTAAAGCTCTATCTTTACCATTTTTATAATCTTCCACACTCTGTGCATTTTCTGATAATACTTTTTCTACCTCTTCTAATATAGAAGAATCATCAGAGATTTGAACCAAATTATCACGTTTGATTATTTCTTCTGGTTTTGTTCCCATTTCAAACATTTCTCTAAATACTTTTTTAGCTTGATTATTATTCAACTCTTTTGATGAAATTCTTTTCAATAAATAATCGAAATCTTCTATTTTAAATTTTAGATCTTCTATATTTATTTCTTCATCATTTAATCTTCTAAGCATTTCATTTAGAACCCAGTTTGAAACAAGTTTTGCATCATTATTCATAGATACAAGATTTTCAAAATATAGAGAAAGTTCTTTTCTAGATCCTAGAATTTCTACATCTTCATCAGCCAAATTATATGAGTTCTTCAGCCTTTCCTTTCTTTCATCAGGAAGTTCTGGCAATGAATTCTTTATTTCTTCTAAAAATTTATCTTCCAAATAAAAAGGTGGAATATCTCCTTCTTGGGCAAATCTATAATCCAAAACTGTTGTTTTATCTCTCATAATAACAGTTTCATTTTTATCTTCATCCCATTTTCTAGTTTCTCTTACTGTTTCAAAATTGTTTTTTAGATTTTCAGAATGTCTTTTTTCCTCATAATTTGCTGCTAATTCTACTCCTCTAGTAGATCCGATATTTTTAACTTCTGTGATTTTTGTTTTTTTATCTCCATCTACAACATTAATATTTAAATCACATCTCATGGAACCTTCTTCCATTTTACAATCTGATACTCCAAGCTCGGTAAGTATTTCTCTTAATTTCTCTAAAAATTTTCTTGCTTCTTTTCCGCTACTCAAATCAGGTTTAGTTACTATCTCAATTAGTGGTACACCAGCTCTATTATAGTCTAGCATTGTGTAACCATCTTCAGTATGTGTCGCCTTTCCAGTATCTTCTTCTATATGAATTCTTATCAATCCAATCTTCTTTTTTTCACCATCAACATCTATTTCAACATAACCTTCTTGAATAATAGGTATATCATCTTGTGTTATCTGATAACCTTTGGTTAAATCGGGATAAAAATAATTTTTTCTATCCATCTTTATATAATTGGAGACTTTACCCTTTAACGCAAATCCTGCTTTTGCAGCTAAATAAATTGCTTGTTTATTTATTACAGGAAGAGCTCCTGGAAGCCCTAAACAAACAGGGCACACATTTACATTTACTTGATCACCGAATGTATTTTTGCAATCACAAAACATCTTTCTTTCAGTTTTTAACTCAACATGTATTTCAAGACCAATCAAAGTTTTCATTACTGTACCCCCTCAAATGCCAAAGCTAATTTTACTAAATTGTAATCCATTTTCTTTGCTCCAATTAGTTGCATACCAGCATTTATTACATTACCTTTTGCTGTTGGAACGCTTATGGCAGGTACTCCAGCTATATTTATAGGAACGCTTAATAAATCTCCCTCCATCATTTTCCTTGGATCATGATTTCTTTCTCCTTTTTTAAATGGCAAATTTATAGCAGTAGGAGATAAGATTGCATCTGCTTTTTCAAAAATATTTTCATAATCCATAGCTATAGCCCTTCTAACTTTTAAAGCTTTTAAATATTCATTATTTCTGTGTGGTCCACTTAACAAATACATACCTGACAAAATTCTTCTCTTAACTTCTGCACCAAATCCATCTCCTCTAATTTCTTGCATGTATTTATGAATGTCATTAGTGTCTACATCTTTTGATGCAAATCTAACTCCATCAAATCTACTTAAATTAGAGCTAGCTTCTGCTTCTATAATTGCATAATAACAGCTTACGCAATAATCTAAATATTTGAAATCAACTTCAATAATTTCAGCTCCATACTCTTCTAATTTTTTGAGTGAATTTTCATATGCATCTTTTACTTCTTTATCTAAGTGAAAACTATCTATAGTTTTTATTCTAGCAATTTTCTTACCCTTTAATTCAGATATAGCTTTTTCTGTGCTTATTAGCTCCGGAAGTTCTACATTAATTTTTGTCATATCTTTTGTAGTATCTTTATTTATAGATCTCAATAATAGATATGCATCTCTTACACAATTACCAAAAGTACCTACAGTATCTAATGTATTAGCAAGTGATGTAACTCCGTATCGACTTATTAATCCATAAGTTGGTTTGATACCTACAACCGAACAAAAAGATGCAGGTTGTCTAACACTTCCTCCTGTATCCGTGCCCAAAGAAACATCACATAATCCCAATTTTACACTTGCAGCACTACCACCACTGCTACCACCAGGAACAAGATTTTTATCTATAGGATTAGAAACAGGTCCGAAATAAGATGTTTCATTACTAGATCCCATAGCAAATTCATCCATATTGAGTTTACCAAAAGGTATAGCACCATCTTTCTTTAGAAAGTTTATGACATCTGCATCATAAATTGACACATAATCTTTTAATATCTTAGATGCACAAGTCATTTTTTCCCCATCTACATTAATATTATCTTTAATACCTACAAAAGCACCATATAATTCACTATTTGAATTATTTTCTGCTTGCTTTATATACTCATTTACCTTATCTAAATCTAGAGAAATAAAAGCATTGTAATCTTCATATTTTTTTATATTTTCCAATAATTCATCTAGATGCTCTTTAACTGATAATTTTTTGTTTTTAATCAATTCCAATGTTTCAAATAAATAACGCATAATAATACCTACACATATCTTTTAATTCTAAAAAAGCCATATTTTGCTTTTGGAGAATTTTTTAAGGTTTTTTCCCGATTCAAACTTTCCTTTGGCAAATCATCAGATGGTTGTTTTTCCATATTATTCACCGTATATAAAGGTTCAAAATCTTCATCAAAATCATTTAATTTTTCTAAAACTTCCATGCAATTTTTAAAATTTTCAAAAAACACATCCTCATCTTCTAAGGATAAATTTGCCATATCTACTACTTTTTTTAAATCTTTTTTATCCATTCAAAACCTCCAAAAGTTCCTGTTCAGATAACAACTTTATATTTAAATTTCTTGCTTTTTCTAATTTACTTCCCGCATTTTCTCCTACAATTACATAATCTGTATTTCTGCTAACCGATGACGATACTTTAGCATCTTGCATTTCCAAAATCTTAGTTAATTCATCACGTTTAAACTTTTCTAAAGTTCCAGTAATTACTACTGTTTTATTTGTAAAAAATCCTCTTTTGGACTCCCCGATTTCTTCTATGACAATTCCTCTGCTAAGCAATGCATTTATTTCACTTAAAATACTCTCATCATGAAAAAATTCATAAATATTATCTGCAATGATATCGCCTAAACCATATATATTTTTAAAATCTTCTCTACTTGCATTAATAATTTTATCTAGAGTTTTAAACTCTTTAGCTATAAGTACAGAAGCTTTATCTCCAACTTCTGGTATACCAAGTGCATATATAAATCTATCCAAAGTAACATCTTTACTTTTTTCTATTGATTCTAACAAATTATTTGCTTTTTTTTCTTTGAATTTGGGAAGTTTCATTAAATCTTCAAAAGAAATATCATATAATTCGTGTATTTTAGTAATATTCAATTTTTCAATTAAAAGCTCAGAAGTCTTTTCGCTTAACCCTTCAATATTCATAGCATCCCTTTTTGCAAAATGCTCAAAACTTTTAACTAACTGAGGTTTACATCCTATAGAGTTACTACAAACTAAATAGGCACCAACTTCATGAAGTTCACTACCGCAATATGGGCATCTCTTTGGCGGAACAATTTCAATTTCATTATTGCTTGACTCCAAAACTCCCATTACCTCTGGTATAACATCATTTGATCTTCTTACCAAAACCTTGCTACCAATTTTTATATTTTTTCTTCTTATTTCATTTGTGTTATTTAATGTAGCTCTTTTTACTGTAGCGCCTGATAATTCTACGGGATCTAAAATAGCTATAGGAGTAACTTTTCCAGTTCTTCCTACATTCCATATAACATCTAAAAGTGTTGTTTCTTGTTCATCTGGATCAAATTTATAGGCTATAGCCCATCTAGGAAATTTATTTGTATAACCCAAAATTTCTCTTAGGGCTAAATCATTTACTTTTATAACAGCTCCATCTGTTAAAACATCCAAATCATATCTATGCTCCTTAATATGATGTATAGCATCTATACATGCATTAATCCCTCTAAATTTAGGATGATAATTATCCACCGGCATTTTTAAAGAGCTTAAAAAGTCAAGTGTTTCTATATGACTAGTAAATGATTTATTTTCTATATATCCAATATTATAAGTAATTAATTTCAAATTTCTTTTTTTTGTTTCATTTGTATCTAAATTTCTTATAGCGCCAGCGGCTGCATTTCTAGGGTTTTTTAAAGGTTCTTCAGCATTTTTATTATATAGTTGAAGAGAGGATAAAGGCATAACTGCTTCACCCTGAATCTCTATGAGCTCATCAAAATCAATACTTAAAGGAACATTGTTTATCATTTTTACTTGTGATGTAACTATTTCTCCTGTTTTACCATTTCCCCTTGTAGTAGCTAATTTTAAAAAACCATTTTCATAAGTTAAGTTAACGGTAAGACCATCAAATTTATACTCTACAACATATTCTATCTCATTAGAATACCCATTAGCTTCTAAAATTTTTTTTATTCTTTCATCCCATTCCAGTAATTCATCTATATTTTGTGCCTTTTGTAATGACCAAAGTTGTGATATATGATTGTGTTTTTCAAATTTACTTAAAACTTCGCCACCAACTCTATTAGTAATACTATCTAAAAGAGAAAATTTAAGCTCATTTTCTAAACTAGAAAACTCATCATATAACTTATCATAAGTGGCATCACTAACTGTAGGATTATCTAAAGTATAATACTCATAACTATATTTCAGTAACAAATCATTCAATTCTTTTAATCTATTTAATTTATTCATCTATTTTCTCCAATTTAGCTACGGTTAAATCTAACTTTTTCATTCCCACGTTATCAAATAAAATATTAGCTACATTTCCATCAATTCCTATTACAGAACCATTTCCAAATTTATTATGTTTTACTCTATCCATTAGAGCAAAAGATTCTGTAGGCTTTGAACTTACTCTTTCATAATCAGAAATATTTTTCTTTATATATCCAACATCAATATTATTTGAAAAACTACTAGAGTGCGAAAGATAACTACTTCTTATAGACTTATCTTTTTTAACAAAAAGCTCATCCATATCTTCAATAAACCTACTCGGCTTATTTGCCTGTAGCATTCCTCTAAACATTCTTTGATTAGCAGAACACAAATATAATCTCTTCTTTGCTCTAGTAAGAGCTACATAACACAAACGTCTCTCCTCTTCAATAGCTTCTGCTGTATCAAAACTCCTGTAACTAGGAAATAGCCCCTCTTCCAAACCAACCACAAAACACACTGGAAACTCTAAACCCTTAGCTTGGTGTATAGTCATCATTGTGACAGCATCTGAGTCTTCTATATTATCAATATCAGATAATAATCCTATTTCCATCAAAAGATCATTAAGTGATGCATTTTCTACTTCATCTTCGTACTTTTTAACAAAAGAGATAAATTCATCTATATTTTCTAACCTTCCTGATTCACTTGGATCATTTTCAAACTGGGAAGCAAATTCAAACTCTTCAATAACCTTAATCAAAAACTCGCTTAAGGAAATATTGTCCCTTAAAACATTTAATAGCTTAAATTTTTCTCTAATTTCAGAAATATTGGAATTTTCAAAACTATCTAAAGCCTGCAAAATACTTATATTGAGAACATCTTTTGTAGAAAAAATTCTTTCTAGTGTTTTATCTCCAATCCCCCTCTTAGGTGATGAAACTAACCTAGCAAAAGCAATCTCATCAAATGGATTGTCAATAAACTTAAGATAAGAGAGTAAATCCTTTATTTCCTTTCTCTCAAAAAACTTATATCCCCCAATCAATTGATAATTGATACCCTTTTTTATAAAACATTTTTCAAAATCTAAAGATTGAGCATTTGTACGATATAAAATTGCAATATCACCATAATTATAACCATCTCTTACCAAAGAAAAAATCTCCTCAGCAATATATTCAGCCTCAGAGTTAGAATCATCCACAATAAAATACTGAACCTCCTCACCATCAGAAATCTCAGTAAATAATTCAGTCGAAAAAGTTTGGGGATTTTTTTCTATCAACCTATTGGCAATATTCAAAATATACTGTGTTGATCTATAATTTTGTTCTAATTTAACAACCCTAGCATCAGGAAAAACATTATTGAATTTACGAATATTTTCTACATCAGCACCTCTAAATGCATATATACTCTGATTTTCATCGCCAACAACAGTAATATTATTATGTTTAGATATCAAAAGTTTTATAAGCTTAAACTGTAGATCATTGATATCCTGATACTCATCAACAAAAACATACTTAAATTTACTTGTATAATAATCTAAAGCTTCCTTATTTGACTCTAAAACATCAATAGCTTTTATAATCAAATCATCAAAATCTAGAGCATTATTATTCAAAAGTGTTTTTTGATAAGCCTCACATATTCTAATCTTTTCTTCAAGATATGGATGTCTTTCTATATATGTAGTCTTATATTTTGAAATAAAAGATAAAAGTTCAGCATCAGAATATACTTTTTCAGGTATATTAAGAGATTTCTTTACTTTCTTTAAAATCTTTTTAGAATCATCTCTATCATATATACTAAAATTACTATTAAAAAACTTACGTAAAATACGTACACAAATACTATGAAATGTTCCTATCCACATTCCATTAACATTTTTATTTAAAAGCTTTTCGGTCCTTTCTTTCATTTCTTTAGCAGCCTTATTAGTAAAAGTAACAGCTAAAATATCATAGGGATTATATCCATGCTCATTAATTAAATACGCAATTTTACTAGTAACCACTTTTGTTTTACCGCTACCAGCACCAGCAACAACTAATACAGGACCTTCAACTAATTTTACAGCTTCTAATTGTCTATCATTTAATCTCAAACTATTTAACATAACTACTCCTAATAAATAATTATATATTTTTTCAATTAAGATTTCAACCAAAAAAAAGATAGCAGAACTATCTTTTTATATCTAATTTATCAATTATTTTATTTACGATTTTAAAAATCTCATCAGATTCAATCTCGAAAATTTTACCACTATCTCCCTTATCATTAAAATCAAAATTTAGCGGTAACTCTCCTAGCTTTTCAATATTTTCCTTATCAGCTAACTTTCCTAAAACATAATGTTTCTCATTACAATTTGGGCAAACATAATAAGCCATATTTAAAATATATCCTAAAACATTTATATTCATCCTCAATGCCATCTCATGAGCCTTATCCACACTTACATTTGCCATAACTGATGGAGAAGAAACTTCTATAACGCCATCTATTGGAAAACTCTGAAAAATTGTTAGAGGTACATCTCCAGTTCCAGGTGGCATATCTATAAGTAAAACATCAAGTTGCCCCCAATAAGTCTTTGTCCAAAAATCTCTTAAAATCTGCATAAGTATAGGACCACGCCAAATAACAGGATCTGTTTTTTTAGGCAGCAAAAGATTTATACTCATAATTGGAATATTATCCTCAGAATAGATTGGAAACATATTATTTTCATTTCCCTCAGCCATATCATCAATACCAAAAATCTGAGGAATAGATGGACCGGTAAGATCACAATCTAAAATTCCAACATTAAAAGACAATTTTTTTAAATGAGTCGTAATTAATGAAGTGACCATACTCTTACCAACTCCACCTTTGCCGCTCATAACACCAATTACATATTTAATACTTACACCATCAGATAATTTAAATTTTTCAATACCAACCATCTACATACCCCTTTTTATCATGGCAACTGCGTGGGCCTCCATAGAAAGCCCCTTGCCAGTAGAATCCATATTCTCTTTAGTAGTCGCTTTTATAGAAATATCCTCAATAGAAATCTTTAAAACATTAGCAATATTAATTTTCATCTCATCTATATAAGGTTTAAACTTAGGTTTTTCCGCCACAATTACAGAATCAATATTTACAATACTATAATTTCTACTAGCAAGTTCATCATAAACTCTTGACAATAAAAAAGTACTTGAAATATCTTTAAATTGTGGATCATTATCAGGAAAATAAGTGCCAATATCTTTCAAACCAGCAGCTCCCAAAAGAGCATCCATAATAGCGTGAATTAAAACATCAGCATCACTATGACCTAAAAGACCATTTTCTTCTGAAATACTAACTCCACCAACTACTAATTTCCTATACTTCCTGATTTCATGAATATCATAACCAATACCGACTCTATACATATCAATCACCCTTTTTAAATAACATATTAGCTAAAACTAAATCATCTGGTGTAGTAATTTTAATATTGTCATAAGTACCATACACCATATGAACTGAAATGCCAATCTTTTCAACCAAAGAAGAATCATCTGTAGCTTCTATGTTTTCGCTGTCGGCGTAATCATAAGCCTTAACTAAATCGTCTTTAAAAAAAATCTGAGGAGTTTGAGCGTGCCATAAGAGTTCTCTTTTAGGAGTAAGATTAATCTCCAAAGAAGAAATATCTGAAACCAATTTAATAGTATCCTTAGCAGGAACCCCTACCACAACAGCTCTCTTATAAACAACATTCTTTAAAGCATCAACTAAAGTATTTTCACGCAAAAAAGGTCTAGCTCCATCATGAGAAATAACAATATCACAAGAATCATCTAAAATATTCAAAGCATTTTTAATAGACTCCTGCCTAGTAGAACCACCAGAAATAATATTAGAAACCTTAGATATATTAAACCTATCTACAATATCTTCCTTAACAATGCAAATATCCTCAGATTTTGTAACAATAATAATATTATCAACAAGCTCGCAATCAGAAAAAACTTTTAAAGTATGAGCTAAAACTGGCATACCTTCAATCTTATAAAATAATTTATTAATATTTGAGCCCATTCTATGACTCATACCAGCAGCTGCAATAACAGCAGAAACCCTAAAACCATTTATCATATCAATTCACAATTTTAACAAAAATCATACGACCAGCAGATGTTTGTAAAATAGAGGTTACAACAACCTTCTTTTCTTCTCCAATAAATTTTTTTCCATCTTCAACAACAACCATAGTACCATCGTTTAAATATCCCACGCCCTGTTCATGCTCCTTACCAATTTGAGAAATAACTAAGCTAAACTCTTCCCCGGGTAAAATAACAGGCTTTAAAGCATTTGCAAGATCATTAATATTTAAAACAGAAATACCCCTTACAACAGCAACCTTATTTAAATTAAAATCATTGGTCAAAACAGAGGCATTATTCTTTTCTGCTAAATTAATAAGCGCAATATCATGTGGAACTTCCTTTTCCTTCTTAACATCTAACAAAATAACTCTATCACTGAATTCTGATCTCATATCATTTAAAATATCTAAACCTCTACGACCTCTTTGCCTTCTAGAAGAATCTTCAGAATCTGCAATATATTGTAATTCTTCTAAAATAAAAGAAGGAATAATAATATTACCATCAATAAATTTAGTCTTTAAAATATCAAAAATTCTACCATCTATGATAACAGATGTATCCAAGTACTTATCAGTTGTAGATAAAACATTATCAGAAGAAGGAGATTTTCTCATAGAACGAAACATTCTAATAAATTCCTCTTTTCTGTGTAAAAAAAGAGAAACAAAAATAACGGAGATAATACAATAAATAACAATTGAAATAACACTTGAAATAAAAGGAATATTTAATTTAGACAACAAAAGTGAAATCATTGCAGAAATCAATAAACCTACAATCAAACCTGTTATACCAAGTAGAAAATCAGTTAAACTAAACTTTTTAATCTCACCTTCGATATCATTAATAATGCTAATAGTTCTTCTAACAATAAAAGAATAAAGAGCATAAAAAATAAAACCAAAAAAAATGATACTGGCACTATAAATTAATGCAGAATGAAAATTATTTTGAAAATTAATATCGAAAAAACTAAATACTAAATGAGCTACACCATAGCCCAAAAAGCAACCTAAAAAAGTAAAAATAATTCTAAAAAACTTTTTTGCCATCTATAATTATACATCTCCAAAAACACAAGAATTAATAAATGAAAGCGTATCTTTTTTACTAGAATCAGAAACCAACATTATTTCAGAAGAAAGAAGCTCAACAGCCTTATTCAAAATATTCCTATCTCCATTAGATAAAGACTTTTTCTCTCCCAACAAGAGTAAATTTCTAACCACGCAGGCAATATCCAATATATCACCAGATTTTAATAATTCTATATTCTGACGATATCTTCTATTCCAATTATCCGGCATAAAACTTTTATCACCCTTTAGCACAGAAAAGACTGCCTGCAAATCATCCTTTGAAATAATAGATCTAATCCCTAGATTCAAGGCATTATCAACAGGTACAGAAAGCTTAAGCTTACTATTTAAAAATTCAATATTATAATAATACTTATCTTCTCCTAATAAATTCTTTAGTTCAATTGATAAAATTACCCCAGAGCCATACATTGGATAGGAAATTTTATCACCTATATTAAACAAGATAACACCCCTACTTCAATTATACTTTAACTATATTAAAAAGTCAAAGCAAAAAAAAAGAAGCCGAGGCTTCTTAAAAGTGCGGCTTTGACCTATTCTCCCGTGACCCTGCGGTCAGAGTACCTTCGGCGCAATGAGGCTTAACTTCTGTGTTCGGTATGGGAACAGGTGGATC
>JAEZWK010000003.1 GCA_023443045.1 Bacillota bacterium | reverse complement strand
GATAAATGGATTCAGAAAAGATGCGATCAAAAATATTATAATTTTTGCGTGTCTATTTATCGCTCCAAATTTTGAGGCATTGTCTAGATTACCCATAATAATAAAACTATTTCTATCACTAATATTTATACTTAGAATGTTTTATCTTCCATATATAGCAGGAAAATTCCTCATAAAAACATCAGATGTAGGGAGCATCATCTCCTCTATGGATGCACTAAAAATACCGCAAGTGATATCAATACCCATCGCTGTGATATTTAGATTTTTCCCATCATTTGTAGAAGAAAAAAATAATATAAAAATGGCACTAAAAATAAGGGGAATAAACACCAAAAATCCATTCAAATATCTAGAATGTGTAGCAGTCCCACTTTTAATAATTTCATCCAATATTGCTGATGACATCTCAAAAGCCGCAGAAACAAAAGCAATAGCAAATCCCATAAAAAAGACTAGATATATAAAGGTGCGTGTGAGTGCGATAGATTTTATATATCTGATAGTAATTTTGGTATCTGTAATAGGAGGATGGATATGCTTGAAATAAAAGATTTTACACTAAAAAGCGGAGAAAATAAGATACTAGAAAATATTAATTTAAGAATTTCAGACGGGGAATGTGTGCTTCTTACAGGAGAAAGCGGAAGTGGCAAAACCTCGATCATAAACTCTATAAATTCACTTTCATTTTATTATGAAAATCTAGAAAGTAGCGGAAGTATAAAAGTGGATGACAGGGAAATAAAAAATCTAGAACTATATGAGACATCATTAATAATATCCAGCGTCTTCCAAAACCCCAAAACACATTTTTTTAATGTAAATACAACGTTAGAACTTTTATTCTACCTAGAAAATATAGGACTTACTACAGACGAAATGGATAAACGCATGGATGAAACACTAAAACTATTTCCCATAGAGCATCTGCTAGGACGCAGCATATTTGAACTATCTGGCGGAGAAAAACAAATACTATGCGTAGCTTGTGCATATATATCGGGATGCAAAATAATAGTTTTGGATGAACCATCTGCCAACTTAGACGAAAAACATATAGAAATCATAAAAGAGATGCTAAAAAAATTAAAATCCAAAAAAATAACTCTAATATTAGCAGAACACAGAATATATTATGCTATGGAAATCGTGGATAAAATATATTTAATAAAAAATGGAAAAATAGAAAAAGCATATACAAAAAAAGAATTTCTAGAATTATCTGACGAAAAAATAACAGAGTGGGGACTGCGCGCCAGAGAAAAAACACCTCTACAAATAAAAGAGATCACAAAAGGTAAGGATTTATTGATAAAAAATATAAATTTAAAATTTGAAGACAAATGTGAATTAAAAATAGAAGAACTCTCATTTGATATGGGAAAAATCTATGGAATAGTAGGAAGAAATGGCTGCGGAAAATCAAACTTCTTTAGAGTGATGACGGGACTAAATAAAAAGGATAAAAGTAAAATATATCTAGATGGAAAAGAAATGACAAAAAAAGAGAGACTCAAAAACTCAAGCCTCGTAATGCAAGATGTAAACCATCAGCTCTTTACAGATTCGGTAGAAGAAGAATTGAAACTGGGAATAAAAAATTTGGCGCCGGAAAAAATAGAAGAAATATTAGAAGCGCTCGGACTAATTCACCTAAAAGAAAGACATCCCATGAGCCTATCTGGCGGAGAAAAGCAAAGAGTGTCAATCGCATCTGTGATATGTAAAAATTCTAAATTCATCTATTTTGATGAACCCACAAGCGGGATGGATTACAAAAATATGCTAAAAATATCAAAACTCATAAAAGCCATGAAAAGAGATGATAATATAATATTTATAATCTCTCACGATATAGAATTTCTAAATATGACAGCCGAAGAAATAATAAATTTAGAAAGATTTAATAATAAACAATAATGAGAAGTTCTATTTAATATGATATAATAAAGAAAAAACAAGGAAAAAAAGATGAATAAAATAGATGAAATGGTAAGAGAAATGTGCCCCGATGGCGTGGAGTATGTGACTGTAGATACAATTTCAAGTATCACGAGAGGTCGTATAATCTCTAAAGAGTATATTAAAAACAATAAAGGTGATTATCCAGTATATTCATCACAAACTGAAAATAATGGAGAGCTGGGTAGAATAAATACTTATGATTATGATGGAGAATATTTAACATGGACAACAGATGGAGCACATGCTGGATCAGTATTTTTTAGAAAAGGTCAATTTAATATAACCAATGTATGTGGCTTGATAAAATGTAAAGATAATATTTTAACAAAATTTTTGTATTATTATTTAGTCAAAGACGCAAAAAAATATGTTAATAGCGGAATGGGAAACCCAAAATTGATGAGTAATGTAATGGAAAAAATACAAATCCCCCTCCCGCCAATTGAAATACAAGAGCGTATAGTAAACATCCTCGATAAATTCACAGACCTAACAAAGGAATTAAATGATAAATTAAAAGACGAACTCACTTTACGTAAAAAACAATACGAATACTATAGAGATGCATTGCTAGACTTTACAAATCCCATCAGCATAATAAAAAATATGCTTGATAAGTATGGTGAAGTGGAGTATGTGAGAATAAAAGATAAATATACCCGTTTAAAAGGCACACCAATAACAGCAAAAAAAATGAAAGAAATTTCTAATGATAAAGGAGATATTAAAGTATTTGCAGGCGGCAAAACTGTAATTAATGCTTTTTATGAAGATATACCAAAAGCTAATATAATTAAACAGCCATCTGTAATTGTACAATCTCGTGGAATTATTGATGTTATTTATTATGACAAACCATTTACTTTTAAGAATGAAATGTGGGCATATACCGCTGACACAATTACAGAAGTAAAATATCTTTATTATATATTGAAAAATAATATTAATTTTTTCAGAAAAGCCGCTTCAGATATGGGATCTCTTCCTCAAATTTCTTTATCCGTAACTGAAGATTTTAAAATCCCCCTCCCGCCACTTGCAGTGCAGGAGCTTATAGTTGAGATCCTCGACAGATTTGATGCGCTATGTAATGACTTAAACGCAGGACTCCCTGCAGAAATAGAAGCAAGACAAAACCAATATGAGTATTATCGCAATAAACTATTAAGTTTTGAATAAAAAAACAGAGCCGATAAGGCTCTGTTTTAATTTATTTGATAATAGCATAACTTTTGTTCGCCGGGTTAGGTAAGCGTCAGCTTCGTCACAATTTTCTTATCTCCCGCTGGTCGATGAAAATTGGACTTCGTGACATTTGACCTACCAACGGCTCTCTTGCGTTCGCCGGGTTAGGTCAAGAGTAGCTTGCTGACAAATCAAAGATTATATGTACAACTACACATCCGTTCACTTCGTCCTTGTCAGTCCTTGTTCACGGTGTGAGACTGTGTTTGACCTACTAACGTCTCACTGTCGTTCGACAAGTTAGGACAAGACACAACTACACATCCGTTCACTTCGTCCTTGTTAGTCCTTGCTCACGGTGTGAGACTGTGTTTGACCTACTAACGTCTCACTGTCGTTCGACGAGTTAGGTCAAGAAGACACCGCGACATTTGACCTACCTACGATTCACTATCGTTCATCGGGTTAGGTCAAGAAGAGATAGATTATTAGATTTCAAATAAAATAGAACCTTAAAATGGTTCTGTTTTATTATTTAAATAAATTCAAAAATTTTAAATACACTCTTTTAAAAAAACCATTTTTTTCTACTTCGGTGGTGGGGTATAATTCGACCGTTTTTATTACCTCACCATTTTTTAGTATATCCACACATGCAAGTGCAGTTTCTCTATTTATTTCCGGCAGTTCTAATCCCAGATCTCTAAATTTGAGTTTGTAATCCAGTCTAATATCCATTAGCAGATCGGTATTATCTTTAGGTGCTAGCTCTACGCTTTCATTTTTATAATATATTTTATCCAGATTGTATTTATATATTTTCTGAGGGCTCAAGACTCTTTTTATTTCATAATTATCAAGCCCCATATCCAAAAGTCTTTTTGCGGAGTTGATACGGCCCTCGTTTGTTGTTTCTCCCAATACAAATACTACCACTCTTCTTTTTTGGTCGGAGTTATCTATTGGTTCCGTAGATGTGAGTATCAAACATTTTCCCGCTTTGGTTGTTGTTCCCGTCTTTAGTCCATCTGCGTTTCTATAAGCTAAAAGTGGGTTTGTATTAGTTAGTGTTATTACATATCTTTCTAATGAATATTTTTCTTTTGAGGTGATCTCTAGAACTTCCGGAAAATCCCTTAATAATCTATCTACCAATTTCACCAAATCATTTATAGTGGACATATTTTGCTCGTCTGTAGAGATTATGGGGAGTCCGTGAGAATTTATAAAATGAGTGTTTTGCATTCCCATTTCGCGCGCTTTTTCGTTCATCATTTTTACAAATTCTTTTTCGGAACGCGCAACATGTTTGGCTAGGAGTAGTGCGCACGAGTTTGCACTTCCTACTAGCATCAGATTTAGTGCTTCATCCACGGTAATTGTGTGGCCCTCTTTCAAAAGTACATCACTACCGTACAGAGCTTTTTCTTCACTTGTATATGTGAGCACATCTCCTTTAAAAATTTTGTGTTCTTTTAGTGCATCCAAAACCAAATATGCAGTCATGAGTTTGCTAAGTGATGCAATGGCCACAGTCTCTTCGTTTCCTTCGTAGTAGAGATTGGTCTTTGTGTTGAAATCATACACCAAAAGTTCTCGTGAATGGATGGTACTAGAAAAAATTAATAAAAAAATTATTAATAATGATATCGGTTTAAAAAATTTTCTCATAAACTTCTATATGCCTCTTTAAAAAATATAAATATCAAATATCCGACAATTGTACCCAGTATGGCAAATATTATATCGTCGACAGCAGTAACTCCGGTCTTGGTGATGTATTGTAGCATTTCTATTGCTAGAGAAAAAATTATCACAATGCCCAAAATATTTAATAATTTTTTCGCAAATTTAAATAAAAATGGTAATAAAAAACCAGCCGGTATAAATATGCCGATATTGAAAATGAGATTTTTAAAAAATCCGCTGTACAAAAAATCATTTCCATATGATGAAATATGCCACGCTTTATGTGAAAATGGCACAAGGGATATTCCCTCTACAAAATCTTTGGCAAATAGTCTCGCAAAGATGAGTGTTGTGAGCAAATAGAAAATATAGTAAATAAATATTAAAAATAGTATAAATCTTATGATAATTCGTGTTTCATTTTTCTTCATATATATAGGATAGCATAAAAAAGAAGATTTAAAAAGGCAATCAAATTAAAATAAAAAAATTTTTTAAAAAAATCTTTAAAAAATGTAACCGTTTTGTAAATTTTATGATATAATTAACTTAACCATTTTATAAGGAGGTTTTATGAAAAAGTATATTTCCATACTTCTAGCTTTATTTATGGTATTTCAATTATTTACATTTAATGTTCATACAGAAGATGTAAATGAGCCAAATCCTGTACAGGACGAAGTACTTAAAAAAGCTTTAGAAGACAATTATGTAGACGTAGATCAAACTAAATTTACTCTTCCTGAGGGAGATAAATCTAGTGAGAGTTATCAGAGTTTATTAAATCAGTTAGGCCAAGAATATTTGGAAAATTTAACTGAAGATGAATGGAATCAAAAGCGTTCATTTATTTTAGAATTAAATGATGATAATCCAGTTGTAACATATAGCAGAAGATCTAGAAGAAGTTTAAACAACCCTTCTAATCAAGCTATTTTTAGAGCTAATCAACAAAAATTTTTAAAAGATGAGATCAAAAGAGAGCTAGGTACACAAAGCACTCATTCTAGAAGAAGAAGATCTTTGGATAATAAAACTTTTGTTGAAAGATCTTTTGTAAATCTAGTAAATGGTATGACTATGGAGCTTTCTTTAAGAGATGCTTTTAGATTATCTAACAGACCAGAGATTAAAGCAATTTATCTTGACTCTGAGATTGCAAGACCTGAAATTGAAAATCTAACTCCACAGATGTATAGCACAGTGGATATGATTAAATCAAATATTGCAAATAAGAGCGGATATAATGGTGAAGGTAGAGTAGTAGCGATCATTGACTCTGGTGCTGATGTTAGTCACCCAGATTTTAGACTTTCTGATGTAAGTAAAGCAAAATATTCACAAGCTAAAATCAATGAAATGATTGATAAGCATTTACTAAAAGGTAGATTTTTTACAGATAAAGTTCCATATGCTTATAACTATATGGATCACGATGACAATATTATAGATGAAACTGGTTCTAATGGAACTGGTATGCACGGTATGCACGTAGCTGGTACTGTAGCTGCTAACCAAGAAAAACCTGAAAATGGTTTTCTAATGAAAGGTGTTGTTCCAGAAGCTCAGTTATTAGTTATGAGAGTTTTTGGTGCAAATAAACCTGGTACAAGTGCATCAGCTTATATAGAGGCTGTAGATGATGCTATTGTTTTAGGAGCAGATGCTATCAATATGAGTCTTGGTTCTACAATTGGTAACGAAAAATATTTACCACTTACCATGACCAAGGTTATAGAAAAAGCTCAAGATGCAGGTATTATAGTTGCTATTGCTGCTGGTAATGACCGCTATACTCAGTGGGGCCCAAAAACTTTACCTAAAGTTAATAATCCAAACTATGGTGTAGTAGGTACTCCAGCGATTGCAGATGGTTCTTTGGCAGTGGCTAGTTTGAATAATAATAAAACTATAAAAGAGCAGGCAATCGCATTTACAAATGCTGAAAACCAAGAAGAAAAAATGGTTCTAAATGCTGGTTCAGGATTTAAGTTCCAAGATACAATAAAAGAAAATACACCTTATCAATTAGTTGTAGTTGGTTTGGGTAAAGATGAAGATTATGCCGGAAAAGATGTAAAAGGTAAGATAGCTCTTATACAAAGAGGAGAAATCTCTTTCATCGACAAAGCGAAAAATGCTGAAAAGTACGGTGCTGTAGCAGCTATTGTTGGTAATAACCAAGAAGGCGTTTTAAATATGGCGCTACAAGATGGAGTAATCCCAACATATAGTATTTTAAAAGCTGAGTATGAAAAATTGGTTAAATTAGTAGAAAAGCCTGATTTTACTGTTAAATTTACTGGATTTTTATCAGTGGATAATCCTGATAAAGGACTTATGAGTGAATTCTCAAGCTGGGGACCAACTCCTGGATTAAAAATAAAACCGGAAATTACAGCTCCTGGTGGAGATATTTATTCTACCTTTAATGTAAATAGCGGTAAATATGGTACAATGAGCGGTACATCTATGGCTGCGCCTCATATCGCTGGTGCTGTAACCGCAGTAAATCAATTCCTCGACACAAAAGGTCTATCAGGAAAAGATCGTTACACTTTAGCTAAAAACTTGCTCATGGTAACTGCAGATCCAGTTGTATGGAAAGATGATAATTCTCTTTACAATTCTGTAAGAAACCAAGGTGCTGGATTAGTTAACTTAGAAAAAGCAACAAATGCAAATTATGTAACAATTGTTGACCAAAATGAAGGTTCATCCAAGGATAAATCTAAAATCGAATTGGGTGAAGTAAATGATAAATTTAGTATCAATCTAAAACTTACAAACCACTCAGAAAAGAATGTTAAATACAATGTAAAAGCATATGTAGCTACAGATGATGTAAAAGATGGCAGATTTACTATGACACCAAAACTCATCAAAAATGTAGAGTTGGGTGAAGTAGAAGTTCCAGCTAATAATAGTGCTGACTTTACTAAAGAAGTTAGTTACGATGATGTAGTAGCTGAATTTAAAACAGCTGCCCCTAATGGCTTTATGGTTGAAGGATTTATTTTCTTTGAGCCAGTTGTAGAAAATGCTGAAGGAACTAAAGATTTTGTTAGATTATCCATTCCTTTCTTAGGATTCAATGGCAGTTACAAAAATCTTCCAATTTTTGAAAAATTCATTGATGAATTTGGTGATTTTGTAGCAGATGAAAAGATGGAAAGACCTACTTTCTACCAAGAATATGTTCGTGAAGTAGATAATGGTGATGGCACAACAACTAAATTAACTTACAAAGAGCCAGCAAGTTTACCATGGCAATTAAGAAATTTCACACATTTCTATTCAGAAACAAAACATGAATTTTTGATTTTAGATAGAAATATGTTAGGTGCTACTATAGAGGGTAAAGCAACAGATAATATTGCTATCTCACCTAATAATGACTTTGCACAAGACTATATGAGTTTCCGTGGAGTTTTCCTAAGAGACTATGACGAGCTTACAATTAGAGTAGAAGATAATACAGGTAAAACAATTTACACTGCAAATAACCCATATGTAAAAGCTGGATCTAAGAGCTACATCTACAGTGATAGAGCTCAAAGACCTTCACTATATTTTGATTTATGGGGATGGCAAGGTAAAGATCTAGATGGAAATGTTGTTCCAGATGGCGAATACAAATTTATCGTAGAAGCTAAACCTCTAGATGTAGACGGTGCCGATGTTCAAAGATTAGAAAAAACTGTAAAAGTAGACACTGTAATGCCTAAAGTAGAAGTTTTAGATATTTTTGAAACTAAGGGCGACAAAGAAGAACCATATAAAGCTTTTGAAAAAGATAAAGATGGTAAAAATCAATTAGTAACTAAATATGAAAAACCACAAATTGTAAATGTAAAACTAAAAGTTTCTGATGATTTTTCAGGTGTTAAAAATGTTACAGGTAGAGTATATAGAGAACCTAACTATGAAGCTCAAATATTACCTATTATCATCCTACCTGAAGATGCTCATGTAAATGTAGATTCTAAAGATGAACAAGAAGTTATATTACAGTTTAAAATACCTGCTGGTCTAAGACTAGATATACAAAAAGAATTAACTTATGTAAAAGTATTTGTAACTGACTGGGCAGGAAATAGAGTAGATGTTCCTCTAACTACAAAAACAAGAGGTAGCGTAGAAGTAGAATATCAAATCGATGGTAAAAAAGTTACACCACCTGAAATGCAAGTTATGTTGCAGCAAAAATTAAAAGGTCCTTATGGCGATTATGAGCAAGATATGAATAGATTTAATGATCTAGATTTTGGTAAATTCAAATTAAAATTACTTGCTGCACCAACTGATTATAATGTAACTATCGAGCCAGAAGAAATAGAACTAACAGAGGGTAATCCTACAGGAAAATTCACTGTAAAATTAGAAAAAGTTGCTGAAGAAGAATTAAATAATTACTCATATGTAACAGCAATATTCGAAAATATTTACGATTATCCACAAGCTGCAAGCGTAAGAATGTTTGCATCACAAGTAAATAAAGATGATCTAGAATTAGACGACAAGGGAAGACCACTTCTAGACTTTATAGATGAAAGCACATTTATAAAGACATATGAGCTTCCTAAATTTAGATCACATGCTGATGGATGGTATAAGGGCAGACTCCCAGAGGGATCCTATGTTGTATACGCATGGGATGTAGATGCTAATAGAAAAGTTGCTCCAATGCTAAATTCACCTGCATATGTAGAACTAGGAAAACAGACAGATCAAACAGTTAAAATGTTCTATAATACTGCATCACTAGATTACACATGGATTGTTCTTAGAACAAAAGATGTAGATTTAGATGAGTATTTTGCACCATGGACTAATTTCTATATGTTAGCAGGAAACTCTTTAGCAATCATTAGACAAAATGAACATTTATTTGTAAGCGCTACAAATGATATGATAGGTGACAATGTAGGCGAAAGAGTATTATATGACGCTGGTAATATGAAGCTGGATGACGGCACGAGAGTAAAAGTTTTAAAACTCTGGACAGCAAAAGGAAATTATGACATCAAATTCCACCCAATGATGAAAGAGGGATATGATGAAAAATATAAAGGCGGCACAATAATTCCAGATACTAAACATACATTCAAATTATTAAATCCTGGATTTAAACCAGCTATGAAAGCTGAACAGTTCCAGGCACTAGCAGAACAATATGGAATATTAAATGTAGGATTCCAGATCGAAGTGACTAAAAAATATCCTGGAACAGGTTCTCTAACTATAAATACTGAATTTTTGAACAAAAAATACAATGAGGAAAAACCACATATAACTTACAAAGTTTATAATGCTAACGAAGAGTTGGTAGAAAACTTAAAAGAAATGGAAATGGGAACATATACAGTAATTGGAGAAGGTCCAGAAGGATTTAGAACTGAAAAAGCTTCTTACACTGTAGATATTACTCCTGAAAAACCAAATGCAGAATTAAATGTTAGATGGTTCAACTCAAATGATGAAACTAAAAACCCGGCTATGATCGAAGTTGGATTCCAAGGCGTTCCATCATATAGCTATGATCAGCCAATCAAAGTAACATTTACTAACAAAAAAACTAATAAAGAAACTGTTTTGACATTCAATATGCCAAAAGACAATTTACAATACACTCTATTAGATAGAGGAGTATATAGTGTAAAACTTGATCTAAAAGATGGTTATGACTTCATCATTTATTCATCCAGAACAAAGGGCGGAGATAGAGTTCAAGAATATCCAGATTCACTATTGATGCAAGAGGCTAGCGAATATATTGAGTTTGAACTTATTAAACGTGCTCCAAACATCGAAAAAACTCAGAACAAACTAAAAATAAAAGAGTTTGTAAATGGTACAGAAGAAGCTGTAAATGGCGTAACATATAAATTAGTTGAAAAGATTGAAAAAGGTAATCCAAAATATGTATTTACAACAGACAAAAAAGAATTCATAAATCTACAACCTGGTGAATATACATTGATAGTAAATGATTTACCAAATGGACTTATGAGCGTTCCTAGAGAGCAAGTTGTAAAAGTTGCAGAGGGCGATGCTAATGAGGCAGAAGTAAAATTCTACTCACTTGCTAATTACACAATTAAAGAAACTATCGACGGAAAACCTGTTGAAGAGTATTCAGAAGAAGAATTAGCTAAAATGCCAAGACTTTCTGTAACTTATGAAGCAAAGACATCAGTAAATGGTGAAGAAGTAGTATTTAAAGATACTGAATTCCCTGAAGGTGTAGAAATAACTGTTGCTCCTAAATATATTACCGGTGGATATGTATTAGTAGGTGATCCACAAGTTGTAACATTGGAAAAAGGTAAAGAAAATGTTCTTGTTTTCAATTACACATTCTCTGGAAATGAATTACTAGAGGCAATTAAAAAAGCTGAAGAATTCTTAAAAGAAAATGACTACAAATTAGCATTTGATTACAAAGACAAACTTAGAGAAGTTATTCAAGATGATAAAGATTATCTAACAAATCCAGCTCAGTCTAGAGCGGAAATAGCTAGAAGAGCTAAAGAATTATTAGATCTAATAGCAAATCCTGTATATCCAGAACCACCTTATATTCCAGAAGACACAATAGAAGATAGACCAATAGAATGGGAAAACGACCAAGTAGTAGTAAAACCACAAGAACCAAAAGAAAATAAAGAAGAGCCAAAACAAGATGATAAAAAAGATTATGGAATACTAGTGCCAGAAAGAAATATTAATATCACATTCAAAGACATAGAAAATGTAAGTAACAAAGAAGAAATACTAGACCTAGCACAAAGAGGAATCTTAAAAGGAGACGACCTAGGAAACTTTAACCCAGATGAAAAAGTAACTAGAGCAATGCTAGTAGAAACACTCTACAGAATAAGTAAAGACAAAACAAAAGACGTTAATAAAAACTATGTAGACGTAAAAACATCAGATTGGTACTACGAAAGCATAATGTGGGCAAGTGCAAAAAACATCATCCAAGGAAACGACAACCAAGAAGCAATGCCAAACAAAGAACTAACAAGAGAAGAACTAGCCGTAATAATGGCAAGATACCTAAAAGACATACCATTTGAAATCAAAAAAGCCTTCACATACGAAGACGAAAACCAAATTTCAGACTGGGCAAAAGCAGCAATAAAAGAAATGGACGAAAAAGGAATAATAATAGGACACGATCAAACACACTACTCACCAAAAGAAGGAGTAACAAGAAAAGAACTAGCACACACACTATATGTAATAATACAAAGAGTGCTAGAACTAACAAAATAAAAATTGCCCCCAAAAGGTAGTTGAATTAGGTGTTAAAACAAACTGAATAGTGACAACTTTAGGTGGCAATCAAAAAAGGGCCTATGAGCTTAACTCATAGACCCTTTTTTTCTGTTCGAAATTATATATTAATTATATCTTGATCTTAAAATTTTTTCGGTTCCAACGATTATATAGGTTAAACATCAAAAGGATCATACTACTTATTACAAATTTTAAATTATCAAAAGTCAAGAGCTTGATAAAAACTCGCTGCAATCCTAATTGTATAAAGAGGATAACCCTCTTTTTCGACTAAAGTTCTAACTTTATTATATTTTTTAACTTTCACAATATTTAAACCTATAAATTTTTGACTCTTTCAGTTTCTTTATCGTCAATTTCAAAAGAACCATCGTTTATTTCATCAAGTCTTTTTCTTAATTTGCCTAATAGTTCTAGCATTTTAAATTTGTCTTTTTTCTCTTGTTCTTTATCGAAAAAGCAAGCCTGATCATTATAATCAAAGTGGTAGTAAGATGCAAACAATTCTTGAATTGTTTCATTTATATCCCATAATTCTTTATCATTGTCTACCTTTTCAATTCCTGTTAGTAATCTTCCTTTCTCTTCGTCAAAATATTCAGTCCATATTGGACCTTCTCCAAAATCTAACATGAGTTTTAATTTTTTCATATAACCTCCTATCTTGGATAAACTGAAACAATAAATCCATTATTACCTACTCCATAGCTTTTTCAAGATCATTTATGTTATAAGTTACTACGTCAACAGGATAGTTATCGTCATCCCAAATTTCCACTTCACAAAAATCGGTATCTGAATAAAAGCTAACAATAATTCCAATTGTAAAAGGAGGATATCCATCTTTTTCGACTAAAGTTTTAACTTTATCATATTCTTTAAATTTCATCATTTGCTTCCTTTCTTTTTAACATAATTTGTAATTAATCTTGGAATATCAGTATTTTTATCAACTTGATATACAGCAACAACTATTTTGGTTTTTCCATTTGCACCAACAATTGGTATCTCATATTTATACTTTGTACCATAATTGCTAGATTTTATAGAAATAGGTTTAATTTTCCCTTTGGTAACATTAGTATGAATTTGCTTTATTAACAAATCAGCATTTTTCTTGTTGAAACCTAGTGCTTTTTCGTAAGCTTCAGCCTTTCCCTTAGAATTAGGGTTAGAGTCATCTAGTGAATAATTCACAAATTTTTCTTTAGGCGTTTTTGCTTTAGTATAATTAGGCATATCTTTTTCAGCACCTTTAGTATTTTTGAATCCTCCAAAATTTCCTCCGCCCATTAATTAATCTCCTTTTTATGGATTTTAGAAATTTTACTTTCGTAAGACAGGATTTCTATGCCTTGTAATTTATATTGTTCAAACACGTCATTTGGGGCAGTTCCATATATTATTATTGTTTTTGGGGTTAATTTTTTTATTATATAGTGCAGTCCCTTTTTAAATACTTCTTTTTCTTTCTTTATTTTTACTAGACCATGCGTGCTAAGAGCAATAGTAGAACTTTTCGCTACCCCAGCACAAGCTATATCATAAGTTCTATTGTCTGAAAATCGAATATTGGGTACAACTTTTATCCCTTTGGATTGCAAAAAATAGCCTAAGGCTCTACTCCTAAATATATTCCATATTTGCATGGATAGTGGCATATCACGATATAAACTAAAATCTGGTGTGATTATACCTCCATATTTTGATAGAATACTTAAATATTTTTTGGGGTTATTCCAAAGAGAATGAATCTTATAGTCATCTTCATAAAAACAAATCCAATCTTCTTTATTCGGATTTACATTTCTATCAGAATATAATACTAGATTCTTTGGAATTACATTGTTTATCCCTTTTAAAATTGGTATTTCATAATCTCCATCAAAACACGCATCTTCTACTAAAAAAGATTTATACACATCTTTACAAGATTTTCTATTTTTTTCAAATTTTGCCATATATTTCCTTTCGTATTTTTATTTTTATTTTTATTTTTGTTTACTAAAAGGTAAAGATATGGTATCATAATCTTACTATAGGATATGAAACCATATTCTGCCAATCATCTATTACTACGCCAATAGTCTAATAGATGATTTTTTTTGCATTCATAAAACCACCCCCTTAAATCAAATTGCATCTTTAAATAATCCTATCAAATTCAATTCATATTCTTTCAATATAGAGCCACCATACTTTAGCCACTTTCTATAGTAGTTATATGCGTAATATCCTGCTTGAATTGAAACGTCAAATATTTCTGAGATCTTATTAGGATTCTTTATATTTAATTTATAAACTAAAACAGGTGGGACTAAGGCATATTTTGCAAAGAAATTCACTTCAGCTTCTGCAAGTTCGCTTTCTTCTGTGTGATCTAATACAATATGTCCTATTTCATGTAAAATAGTATTATTTATTCGACCATAATTCATAGTGTCATTATAATAAATGTAAAATTCTCCTTCTGTCTTTTCTACAAAGAATCCATCTTTACTTTTTTTCGTCAATAATTTTTTAGTTTTTTCAGGATATGATGAATATGGAATTACCTTTATTCCTATTTTTGATGCGAGTTCAAAACCGCTGATAGGAATACATCTTACATCATATTTTATAAAAAGATTTACAACTATTTCCTTAATTTGTTCATATCTATTATTTGATAATATAAATCTCAAATTACTCCTCCCCAAATAAGGCGCTAATTAATTCTTTTTTTTCTTCTGCAGTCATTTTGTCTGCATTTCTTGCAATCATTCTTTTGATACGTGCTTGACTAAAATCATCACTCTCAATACCTAGCAAATAGTCAGATGTTGTTTTAAGAGCAGTTGCTATATTTGCAAGAATGTTTGCCTTTGGTTCTCTTTCTCCAGAAATATATCTAGATACCACAGACTCGGATACATTTATTCTGTCAGCTAATTCTTTTTGTGATATACCATTTTTATTTAATAAATAGCTTATTCTACTCCCGATATTTTTTTGCATGTTGACCTCCTAAACACTTCTCTGGTTTTAGTAATTATTATAACACATAATTGCCATATTAGCAACTCATATTGACAAAATAAAAATCGCCCCCAAAAGGGGCTTTTTTATTTACATAAGAGATAAAAAACAAAAAAATATAAAAAATTTTATATAAACACTGTAACCTTTTTGTAAATTATGATATAATAAAAATAACCATAATTTTTAAAAGGAGGTAGCAATGAAGAGACTAACTGCGTTATTATTATCAGTTTTTATGATACTTTCGTTATTTAATTTCAATGTATCTGCAGAAACTGAGGCAGTAAATGAAGAGAAAAAAGTTTTAGTATTGCCAGAAGGCGACCAAAATAGCCCTAGCTATCAGGCGTTACTAGAACAGTTGGGGGAAAAGTATTTAGATAGCTTAAACGATGAAGATTGGAATAAAAAGCAATCTTTCATTATCGAGCTAAATGATGAAACTTCTGAAAGACAATCTAGTTCCAGAAGCAGATATTCACATGATGCTCTACAGCTAATGAACGAAAGAAAAGCATCTCAACAAGTTTTTAAAGAAGAAGTAAATAGAACTTTGGGGAATGTAACTCACGCAAGAGTAAAGAGATCTTTAGATAATAATAGATTTGTAGAAAGATCATTTAGTTATTTATTAAATGGTATGACTATGAATCTGACTCTAAAGGAAGCTTTTCTATTGACTACAAACCCAAAAGTAAAAGCAATCTATTTGGATTCAAAGATTAATAGACCGGAAAATAATGAGATTACACCACTTATGTATAATACTACAAAAATGGTAAAATCTGGTGTAGCTAATACAAGAGGATATAATGGTGAGGGAAGAGTTGTAGCTATAGTTGACTCCGGTGCAGATCACACCCACCCAGATCTTAGACTTAGTGATGTAAGTAAAGCTAAATATCCTACACAAGCATCTATGAAAGCTATGATTGAAAAGAATGCTTTAAAAGGAAAATGGTATTCAGATAAAATTCCATATGGTTACAACTACTTTGACCATGATTTTAATATAAAAGATACCAACCAAGACACAGGTATGCACGGTATGCATATAGCAGGAACCATTGCTGCTAACCAAGAAAAAGCTGATGAAAATGGTCTTTTGATGAGAGGTGTAGTACCAGAAGCTCAGCTTTTAGTTATGAGAGTTTTTGGAGAAAGAATTGCAACTACAAATACTTCCGCTTATATCGAGGCGATAGATGATGCGGTATTATTGGGAGCAGATTCTATAAATATGAGTCTTGGTTCTACTGGTGGATTAGAAAACAATCTTCCTCTAACAACTTTAGAAGTTATAAAAAGAGCTAGAGCTAAGGGTGTAATGGTAGTAATAGCTGCTGGTAATGACTCCAACTCATTATGGGGATTAAAAGATAATGACGCACCAAGTGAACAACAAAAACCAAAATTAGATAATCCATCATATGGTGTTGTAGGAAGTCCTGCAATTGCGGATGAATCTTTTGCAGTAGCAAGCTTTAATAACTCAGAAGTTTTCTATGAAAATAAAATCAGTTACGTAGATGAGACTTCACTAAATGTAAATGAACCAGTATACGCTGCAAATCAATCACCTAATCAAAAGAAAGATAATTTCGAATTAAATACTCAGTATAAAGTAGTAGAAGTTGGTTTAGGAAAAGAAGATGATTACAAAGATAAAGATGTGAATGGAAAAATCGCTCTAATCATGAGAGGAGAGATCTCTTTTGCTGAAAAGGTAAAAAGAGCTGGAGATAAAGGTGCGGTAGCTGTATTAGTAGCTAACCACGGAAATGAAGGAGAAGATTATCTCATCTTTATGCAAATGGGTGGAGAAGAGGGACTTGTACCATCTTACTCTATGAGCAAAAGACAATATGATAGATTAAAAAGAGCGCTAGATGCAAATCCTGACTTTACATTGGCAATTGGTGGAGCATCACTATTAGAAAGTCCTAATAGCGGAAAAATGAGTGATTTCACTAGCTGGGGTCCTACACCTGCACTAAAAATAAAACCTGAAATTTCTGCTCCTGGTGGAAATATTTACTCTACTTTTAATGTAGATAATGGTAAATATGGTGAAATGAGTGGTACCTCTATGGCAACTCCTCACGTAACTGCTGGTGTATCTGCTATAAATTCCTTCTTAGAAAAAAATGATATTTTCGAAGATGACCGCTATCAATTAGCTAAAAATATATTGATGGTAACTGCTGATCCTATCAAATATCCTGACACTGAAAATTATTACTCAGTAAGAATCCAAGGTGCAGGACTTATGAATTTGGATAAAGCAACCAATCCTAATTTTGTTTCCATAACTGATGAGAATAACTCTTCATCTAATGGAAAATCAAAAATAGAGTTGGGTTCTATAAAAGATGGTAAATTTAGCATAAATGTAAAACTAAATAACCACTCCAAAAATGATGTAACATACAATGTAAAAGCATATGTAGCTACAGATGGAATAAAAAATGACAGATTTACTATGTCACCTGAGCTTCTAAAAAATATTGATCTAGGTACTGTAACTGTAGGCAAAAATTCGGAAGTTACTTTTACAAAAGATATTGATGTAGCAAATGAACTACAGCCATATTTAGAAAAAGCAACATTGGGTGTATATGTAGAAGGATTTATCTTCTTTGAACCTGTAAATGCTGTAACTGCTGAGGGTGTTAAATTATTCGAAAATCTATCCGTTCCTTTCTTAGGATTTAATGGTGATTGGGATAATTTACCAGTTATGGAGAAATTTATTGACAAATATAAAGATGGTGAAACCGCACTATTTAATAAATTTGCAACAAAAGAAAATGCGGGAAGTATACCATGGTTTAATAGACACTTTACTCATTTTGTTACCGAAACTAAAGGTGGAAATCAAGCAATAGAAAAATCTGTTTTGGGTGCTGCTAATGTAAAGGTGAATAACGTAAATATTTATACTGCAACCGATAATTTTGCTATTTCTCCTAATAATGATAAAAATCAAGATTATCTAGCACTAAGAGCCGTGTTCCAAAGAGCTTGGCAAGATTTTAGAATTACTATAACTAAAAAAGATTCTACAGAACCAATCTATGAAATAAATCCAGCTTTCCTAAAAACCGGTGATAAAAACTTCTATTTAAATGAAAGAAAGCAAAATGCATCCACCTATAATGAATTGTGGAGCTGGTCAGGTCAAGATAAGGATGGTAACACTGTTGAAGATGGTGAGTACTATTTCAATATAGAAGTAAGACCTGGTGATATTAATAATGCACAAAAACAAATAATTTCAAAGAAAGTATATGTAGATACAGTAGCACCAAATGTTGAAGTTCTAGAGTATAAAGTAGAAGATGGCAAGTTAAAACTTAAAATCAATGCTACAGATGAAACATCTGGATTAAAAGTTTTATCTATAACATATAATGGTGGAGAGAGTATAAAACCAGTTGTATTATATGGTGACCAATTAGTAAATGGTGAAAATAACATTGAAATGGATGTACCTGCTAATTTTGATGTAGATAAAAGAACAAGTGCATTTTTGATTAAAACCATTGACTGGGCTGGTAATGTTACAGATAGAAGACTAAAAAATGAACCCGGAAAAATTATTATCAATAAAGTAATGGACGGAGAAGGCACAGTAATTGCTGAAGATCCAATAGTAATTGATGGGGACGCACGTATATTTAGTGATTTAAATAATTTACCTTTAGGGAAATATACTCTTAAATATAAGGCAGATTATCCTGATTACGAGATCACATTTAATCCGAAAGAAGTAGAGCTTACAGCAGCAAAGCCTAAAAAAGAAATTACAGTAACATATAAAAAATTAGATACAAATGATTTTTCACAACTTATTGTCAACTTTATGAATTTGGATAGTTATCCTAGTTCAGCTCGTGTAGAAATAAAAGCTGCAAAAGTAAAAGTAGAAGACGGTAATATAGTTTTTGAGGAAGATGGCGCACCAGTTCTTGAAAGAGTATATGATATTCCAAGATATAGATATTATCACAACAACATATTTAAAACTAAATTACCAGAAGGTGTATATATTATTTATGCGATAGATAATGGTACAAATAGACAAATTACTGATGTGATTCAAGATAGACCTTTTGTAATTTTGGGTAAACAAACTGATACAGAAGTTACAATTAAATATGCACCTGAATCATTAGCATCAGTATATATTACAATTGCAAGTAAAGATGTGGAACTAACTGATTATATAGACCCCGCTGATATTACAGAACGCGGAAGTGAAATGTTCAGAAAAAAATTCTTGAACAATGCAAATTCTCGCTATTTTGATATCTATGAAATGGATACAGAATTAAGGTTAACACCACAAGAAGCTGAAATTGTTAGAGAGGGTAAACTACCTAATGGAATAAAATATATGTCATTAAAAGTTGATGTACCTAATGGAAGTTATTATGTGAACTTTAACAATCATGATACTACAAGATATATGACTATTGTATATAATTCTCCAACCAGAACTATTCTCCCTAATGCATTCAGACCACTTTCAAACGAAGCGATTGTTGAAATTCTTCCTAAATCAGATGTAAGAGGATCAATAACCATAAAACATGAATTCTTAAAACAAGAATATAGAGATAATCCACCTCATTTAGAGTATGATGTATATAATGAAGCATCTGAGCCGGTAACTAATTTACAACAGTTGCCTGTAGGAAGCTATACAATAATACCAAAAACTTTGGGAGGATTTAGACCCGAAAGAACTAGATACCAAGTAAATATTACTGAGGATAATTTAAATCCTGAAGTAGAAATCAGATGGTTTAATATTGAAGACGAAACAAAACATCCAGCTGAATTGGAAGTTGGAATAACAGGGGAACCTTCTTATTCATACAAAGACAAAATAGAAGTTACACTTACAAATAAAAAGACAAAAGAAAAATTTGTTACTGAATTTAATATGCCAGAAAATAATATTACAAGAATTTCTGTGCCTAGAGGCAGATACGAAGTAACAACCAATCTTCCAGAAAATTATGATTATGTTTTATATTCTTCAAGAGGAAATAAGGGAGATAAAACTCAGGAACAACCTGATAATTTGATGATACAAGAAGCGTATGAGTATTTAGAAATCGAACTAATTAAACGTACTCCAGCTATCGAAAAAACTGATACATTTTTAGAGATAAATGAAAATGTAAAAGATTTAGGCGCTACTTATATTTTAGAAGAAGTTGATGAGCTTGGAAGAGTAATAAATAGATATAATTCTAGCAGACCGAAATTTATAAATCTAAATGCTGGAAAATATGTTTTAACTGTTGATGAAGTTCCTAATGGTTATATTGCAGTTCCTAGATCCAAAGATGTTGAAATAAAAGAGGGTACAAACTCTGTAGATGTAAACTTCTATAAAAAAGCTAGATACAATATAGTAAATATGGTAAATGGTAAGGATGTCTCAAAAGAAAAAGATGATACATTACCATACTTTGGTGTAACATATGAGGCAAAAGCTGTTGTAGATGGAAAAGAAATTACCTTCAAAGAAAATGAATTCCCAGAAGGAATGGAATTAACCATTTATCCTAAAAATGTTACTAAAGGATATAGAGTTGTTACAGAAGAAAAACAAGTTACATTACCAACTGATGATATAGTGTTTGAATATGTAACTGAAGATAATGCTTTAGAAGAATTAGTAAAAATTGCTGAAGAAGTTCTAAAAGATGAAGATCTAACCTCTGAATACAAAGCTCTTTTAGAAAAAGTTGTAAATGCTGATAAGGATTATTTAGCTGGTGATAATCAAACTCCAGAAGAAACTGAAAAGAAAATAAAAGAGTTGATCGAACTTCTAAATAATAAAGAGTATATTATAAGACCTTATTGGCCAGAAGACACAATAGAAGATAGACCAATAGAATGGGAAAACGACCAAGTGGTAGTAAAACCACAAGAACCAAAAGAAAATAAAGAAAATAAAGAAGAGCCAAAACAAGAAGATAAAAAAGATTATGGAATCCTAGTATCAGAAAGAAATATTAATATCACATTCAAAGACACAGAAAATGTAGAAAACAAAGAAGAAATACTAGACCTAGCACAAAGAGGAATCCTAAAAGGAGATGACTTAGGAAACTTTAACCCAGACGAAAAAGTAACTAGAGCAATGCTAGTAGAAACACTCTACAGAATAAGTAAAGACAAAACAAAAGACTTTAGCAAAAACTATGTAGACGTAAAAACATCCGACTGGTATTACGAAAGTATAATGTGGGCAAGTGCAAAAAACATCATCCAAGGAAATGATAAAAACGAAGCAATGCCAAACAAAGAACTAACAAGAGAAGAACTAGCCGTAATAATGGCAAGATTCATAAAAGACATACCATTTGAAATTAAAAAAGCATTCACATATGCAGACGAAAACCAAATTTCAGACTGGGCAAAAGCATCAGTAAAAGAAATGGATGAAAAAGGAATCGTAACTGGTCGTGACGTAAACAACTACTCACCAAAAGAGGGAGTAACAAGAAAAGAACTAGCACACACACTATATGTAATCACACAAAGAGTGCTAGAACTAAGCAAATAAATCAAAAAAAGGCTGTGGTAATCCACGGCCTTTTTAAATGACTAAAAATAATTATAGAATATTGTTTCCTAATGCAAAAACCCCCGTTAAGAGGGGCGTTTTTTAGTAAATGATATTGTTATCTTACTTCCTTTATTTATTTCACTTTCTAGGTGGATTTTTCCTTCGTGGTAAAGGTAAGCGTGTTTTACAATTGATAATCCGAGTCCTGTGCCACCTGATTTTTTGGAGTGGCTTTTATCGACTCTGTAAAATCGTTCAAATATTTTGTTTTGTTCTTCTTTTGGTATACCTATTCCGGTATCTTGTATACTAAATTTTATTTTATCGCTTTCGTCTGTGATTAAGATTTTTACAAGTCCATTTATTTTATTGTATTTTATTGCGTTGTCACATAGATTGTATATCATTTCATGGAGTAAATGTCTTGAGCCAAATAGAATTCCATCATCTCCTTCTACGGTGATTTTTATATTTTTTTCATCCGCAAAGTCTGAGAGTGTTTCTACTACTTTGTATGATAGAGTTTTTAGTGATACATTTTCTTTTTTTATTTCGGTGTTTTCATCTAGCTTTGAAATGAAGATTATATCATTTATTAGTTCTACTAGATAGTTGGATTCTTTATATATTTTTTCGATAAATTTGGGTACATCATCCGGTTTTACTAATTTGTTTTTCAAGAGTTCTGCAGATCCGATTATAGATTGCAGCGGAGTTTTTAGTTCGTGGCTTACATTTGCACTGAACTCACGGCGCATTTTTTCTCTATCCAGTTCATCTGTTATATCAAACGCTAGAATCACCATTCCATAATTTTTATCTGAAGTGATCTTTGTTAAATCGAATTGATATTTTCTTTTATTTCTTTCGTCAATAAATGATGAGTGGCCATTTTCTTTCGCTTTTAATATAGCTTCTTGTAGATTTCTTTTTCGTTCGATGGTGAGGAGATCTTCTCCTATACATTTGGAGTTTGTGTCAAATAATTTCATAGCTGCCGGATTTATACTTATTATTTTTTCTTTATCATCAAGCAGGACGAGGGACTCTTTCATGTTTTTGGTAATCTGATCAAACTCTTCTTCTTTACGTCTTAATTCTTCTAGTTGGTATTTTATTTTATTTTGTTGTGATTTTATATGATTGAGTAGGGGGGAGAGCTCTTCATATGCGTCGTTTTCGGATGGTTTTTCTAAGTCAAGACTGTTCAGTGGTTCTACTATTTTTTTTGACATTCTTCTAGCTAGAAGTAGCGATAATATGATTGCAATTAATATTATTATAGATATGGGTTGTGCCATTTGTAGGATTAAGAACAATATGCTGGATCTAGTTGTGGAGATTCTGAGTACACTTCCGTCTTTTAGTTTTGTAGATTCATATATTATATGTGTATCTAATGTTTTTGATTTTCTGCTGCTGTGACCACTTCCTGCAAGTAGCGCTTCTTTTATTTCTTCGCGGTTTAGGTGGTTGTCTAAATTTTCTTTTTTAACTTGGTTATCATATATTACATTTCCTGACTCAGATATCCACGTTACTCTGTACTTATTTTTTTCAAGATTTTTTAAGTAATCTATTCCCAATTCTTCTGTTCCCGCAGCTAAAAGCATCAGCTCTTCTTTTAATTGTGTCTCTTGGATATCAGAAAAATATTGGTAAAGCACTCCACCTATGATTATTAGGCTTGCTAGAAGTACAATAAGTGCAACAGCAATTATAGATCTAAATATTTTGATCGTCATCATTTATCTCCCAGCGATATCCCACATTTCTTACAGTTTTTATCATTTTTCCATAATTTTTTAATTTGTGGCGTAATGATTTTATATGAGCGTCTAAAGTTCGTGAATCTCCCATATAATCGGTTTGCCATACTTCAAAAAACAGTTGTTCTCTGGTAAAAACGTTTTCGGGATACGACATAAATAGATTTAGCAGTTCGAATTCTTTGTAGGTGAGAGGAATTTTTTCGTTATTTATAGAAAATATGCGAGAATTTTTGTTTAATTCCAATTCACCCATTTTTATTATTTTATTTTCTTGTTGAGGTTTTGTGCGGCGCAAAACGGCTTTTACGCGTGAGACCATTTCCATTACACTAAATGGTTTTACTATATAATCATCTGCTCCTAGGTCTAATGATTTTATACGATCGTATTCGTGTGATTTTGCTGTTGCCATGATTACTGGGATGTTGCACCATTTTTTAGAGTTTTTCATTTTTTTTAATATACTCACTCCGTCCATTTCTGGTAGCATGACATCAAGTATTACAAGGTCGGGAGTTTTTTCTTTTAATGCATCAAGAAAAGAAGCTCCATCTTCAAATCCTAGCGTTTCAAATCCTTGGGAGTTAAGCGCATACATTCCTATATCACGAATGTTTGAGTCATCCTCAACATACCATATCATTTTTTACCTCCTTCATGGGAGCCGGTGATAGAATAAATCACCCATTCAGCTATGTTTGTAGCATGATCACCTATACGCTCTAGGTATTTGGCAATCATTAGCATATCTAATGCAAGCTCTCCATTTGAGTTATTTTCTGAGATTAAGCTAATTATACCACACTTTATTTTGGAAAAATAGTTATCCACGATATCGTCTTCTTCTATAACTGTTTTTGCAAGCGAGATATCACTTTTAACAAATGCATCAACACTTTTACTGAGCATTTTTATTGTTTGTTTTGCCATATCTTTTAAAATTTCTATTTCAGAGATTTTTTCTCCATTTAAGTATTTGGTTATCTCAGCTATATCCTCTGCCTGATCACCGATTCTTTCCATATCAGTTATCATTTTAAGTGCTGCAGATATCAGTCTTAGATCACTTGCGACGGGTTGTTCGTGTAATAATAATTTCATGCAGCGGTTTTCTATATTTCTTTCTATTTGATCAATGGCGCGAGAGTTTGTTTTTACCTCTTCTATTAGTTTTTTATCTGCTCCATCTACTAGATGTGAAGCGTTTAAAATTGCTTCTTCACACATTGATCCCATTTCTATCAGCTCTCTTTTGAGTAAAAAAAGTTGTTCATCAAATCTATTTCTCATAATATGCTCCTTATCCAAATCTTCCTGTTATATAATCTTCTGTGCGCTTTTCTTTTGGAGTAGAAAAGATCTCATCAGTACGTCCAAATTCTACCAGCTCTCCCAGCAAAAAGAATGCTGTGTTTTCTGAAATTCTTACCGCCTGTTGCATATTATGTGTGACAATGATGATGGTAAATTTTTCTTTTAGCGCAAGTATCAGCTCTTCTATGCGTGATGTAGAGATGGGATCTAACGCAGATGTGGGTTCATCCATTAAAAGTACTTCAGGTTTTACAGCTAATGCGCGAGCTATACAGAGGCGTTGCTGTTGTCCACCCGAGAGATCTAATGCACTTTTTTTGAGCTTGTCTTTTACTTCCTCCCAAATGGCTGCGTTTTTTAGTGATTCTTCTACAATCTCATCCAGCATTATTTTTTTCTTTATACCATGTGTGCGAGGACCATATGCAATATTATCATATATACTCATCGGGAAGGGATTTGGTTTTTGAAATACCATTCCTATATTTTTTCTGAGATCATTTACATCTATATTTTTGGAGTATATATCTGTATTACGAAAATATATTTTTCCGCTTATTTTTACTCCATCTATAAAATCATTCATACGATTTAGGCTTTTTAAAAAAGTCGATTTACCGCAACCAGATGGTCCTATAAGAGCGGTAATAGTATTTTCTTCAAACTTTAAGTTAATATCTTTTAGTGCCTGATTTTCGCCATACCATAGGCACATATTTTCACTAGTTATAATACTCATTTGATTCCTCTTTTATATTTTTTTTCTAAATAATTTGCTAAAAGATTAAAAATAATGGTTAACAACATCAAAATCGCAGCAATAGCAAAGCTTACGCCAAATTCTCCCTGTTCTTTTGCATATACATATAGCGCAACGCTTAGTGATGCTCCGGGAGAGAAAAGTGCGTTTAGCCCATGATTAAGTGTGTGAGCAAATCCTGCTGTAAATAGAAGTGCTGCAGATTCTCCTAAAATTCTTCCGGCAGATAAAATAATTCCACTTACAATTCCATCTATACAACTTGGGAAAACAACTGTACGTATTACACGAAATTTTGTTGCGCCTAGACCAAATGCTCCGTCTCTGTAGGAAATGGGAACTGTCTTTAGACTTTCTTGGGTAGTGCGCATAATGGTGGGCAGATTCATTATAACCAGTGTTAGAGATCCCGCTAAAAGCGATGTACCAATATGGTTTGAAAAAATTAACATACCTACCAGCCCATAGATTATGGATGGTATTCCCGACAATGTTTCAGCTGCATACTCTATTATCCGCACCACTCTTTTATTTTTTGCATATTCATTTAAATAAATTGCAGCCCCTACTCCTAGAGGTAAAACGATTATTAGAGTAGTTAGTAGTAAAATTATAGTATTTACAATATCTGGTAGTATACCTATCTTTTCTTTTAAATAACTTGGTGAGCTGAAAATTAGTTCCCACGAAAGATGAGGTACACCGCTTACAAAAATATATATTACAAGAAATAAAACAAGTGATATAGCCAAAAGTATGGAGATATACATTAGACTTTTCATAATTATTTCAAATATTTTTCTTTTTCTAGATAAATTTTTATTTAACATTTTAATCCTTCGCTTTTTTTAAAAAGAAATTTAGAGTTACATTGGTAAGCATGATGAATAAAAATAATACAAGTGCAATGGAAAAGAGGGCTTGCCTTTGTAGACCACCAGAATATGCCATTTCGCTAGCTACTGCGGTTGTCAAAAATCGTACGCTCTGAAAAAGTGAATTTGGCATATTGGGTGCATTACCCGCAACCATCATAACTGCCATGGCTTCACCTATCGCACGCCCCACTCCCAAAACTACAGAAGCTGCTATACCACTTTTAGCTGCTGGTACAGAAATTTTAAAATAAGTCTCTATAGGAGTTGCGCCCAAAGCTAAAGATGCATCCTCATATTCCTTGGGCACACTATTTAGAGCGGTGATAGACATTTTTATAATTGACGGTAAAATCATAATTCCCAGTACAATTATTGCAGATAATAGCCCGGAACCATCTGATAAATTAAAAATTTGTCTAATCATGGGAACTAGCACAAGCATACCCACAAGACCATAAACAACAGAAGGAATACCAGAAAGTATGCTTATGACAGATTCAAGAAAAAATTTAATCTTTTTATTTGCAATTTTTGATATATAGATGGCAGAAAAAAATCCGACGGGCACCCCTAAAAAAATGGCACCCGCAGTTCCATAAACACTCGTGAGAATGAAAGGTAAAATTCCAAATTTAGGATCACTAGATGTAGAGGCCCACACCTTACCGAATAAAAATTCTTTTAACCCGATTTTAGAAATTGCAGGAATACCTGAAATTATAAGATAAACACTTATCAAAAGTACAAATCCTACAGTAATAAGACCGAGCACTAAAAATAATCCGTGAATTACTTTTTCTAAAAATTTGTTATTCATAATTAATTAGCTGGCACTACTCCGGCAGAAGATATAATTTCATCTGCAGCACTAGAAGTTATATAATCGAAAAATTTTTGAGCAGCATCTGAAAGTTTTTTATCCGATTTAGTTACCAAAACAAATGGACGCTGAACGACATAACTACCATTTTTTATATTTTCTTCTGAAGGTAAAACATTATCTACACTTAAAACCGAAACATTATCCTTTATAGATGCAACTGAAGCATAACCAATGGCAGCAGGATTTTTAGAAACTGTACTAATTACATCACCGGTAGAAGTTAGCTCTTGACGATAATTTATTTTTTCCTTAGTATCTGTAATAGATTCAAAACCATCACGAGTGCCGGAACCCGCCTCACGACCTATAAGAACGATATCATGATCAGATCCGCCAATTTCTTTAAAATTTTTAATCTCACCGGTAAACACTTTTTTCAGATCATCTAAACTGATATTCTTTAGAGAATTTTCCTTATTTACAATTATTGCAATACCATCTAATGCCAAAACAGTTTCTTTTAGGCCAGAATTTTTTTCATCTTCTTTTAGAGTTCTAGAAGATAGACCTATATCACAGCGATCTTCTAAAACTGCTTTTATCCCTGAACCAGAACCAGTTGGATTATAAGTGAAATTAATACCTTCGTTCGAAGTAAAAGCTTCACCTAAAGATCCTATCAATTTTTCCATAGAAGTAGAACCATCGGTAGAGACGGATTCTTTTTCCTTAGCGCAACCCATAAGTATGCTCATAGATAGAGCGATTAGAACAATAAATACAAAAATTTTTTTCATTACAAAATCTCCTTTACATAAACTTTAATATAATTTTAAAAAATGAATGTGAAATCAAAAATACAATTTATGTAAAATGTAAGTGAAATTTATAATGTTACAAAAAAATAAAAAAAATAGCAAAAATCACAAAATTTTAATCACAACTGCAGGTATATTATATTGTTTAAATTAAAATAAAAAGGGTAAAAAATAGTTAAGGAGGAACAACAATGGGATTAATAGATTTATTTGCACAAAAAAAAGGAACAAGAGAAATGCAAGAAAGATTAAACCCAAAGAAGAAAGGTAGCGTGTTAAAAAAATTATTATTTTTAGCTCCACTAGTTTGGATGGCTACTAAAAAGAAAAAATAATGGGATTAATAGATTTATTCGCACAAAAAAAATCTGATAATAATTCAGATAATAATTTACTTAAAATAGCTGCAGTGGGATTACCCATCCTACTCATGGCTCTAAAGAAGAAAAATGAAAACACTGACAATCTAGAATCATTAAAAGAAACACTGGCAAGACACGAAAATAAAGCGGATGGAAATATTTTAGAAAGAATACAAAATGCAGATACAGAAGATGGATCTAAAATATTAAATCACATACTTGGTGGCGAAAAAGAAAGTGTAGTAGAAAAAATATCTAAAATGTCTGGTGTAGAAACTAATGAAGTAAAAAAAGTATTGGAAAAATTATCACCAAGCATACTAGAAGAGCTTGCTGAAGAAACTAGAAATAATAGAACAGCCGACAGTGTAAAAGAGCTAACTGAACAAAAAGTTAGACAGATAAAAGATAAAAGTGATGCAAATAACTGGTCATTGGCCGGAAGTGAACTTTTATCAACCGCGATTGATTTTATAGGAGGACTATTCAATTAGTCCTTTTTATTTTACATAAAATATAACGAATTAAAAAAACGTTCTAAAAAACATTGATAACAAAAAAAGATTGTGTTATAATTTTTTTTACGAAATATGTGAATACATAATGCATGTTTTGAATATTTAAAGAAAGGAGGGAAAGTTAGATGAACAGTATGAAAAAAATAGGGTACATAAGTTTATTGTTAATCTTACTTGCCCTATTTAGTAAAAACGTTTTTGCGATTGATTCTTTAAACGAAGATTTAGGCAATAATATAGAAGGCGAAAAAATTTCAAGAGAGGAACTAAAAGAAAATTCCGATGATAAAGAGAGTGCTTTAACTTCAGGAGACGCTCCATCTGAAGAGGTGATAGAAACTGCAGAGGATTCTACAGAAGATGTTGTAGATGAAACTAAAATTTCCGAAAATTCTGATGAAAAGAACTCAGAGGAAAAGTCAGAAGATGAAGCTTCTGAAGTGCCAAAAACTGATGAGGAAAAGACTGAAGAAGAGACAGATAAAAAGGAAATAAATAAAGAAAATTTAGAAAATTTATCTGTTGATGAGCTTATTGAATATAGAGAGTCTCAAAAGGATAAAAAAGAAGTTGATGAGATTTTAAAAGAGAAGCTTGTAGAGAAGTTTAATGAGCTGGATGAAAAGTATTTTTCAGGAGATAATGGTAATCAAGTTGAGCAGAAGATTTCTGATGAAGAATATGAAACTTATACTAAGCTAAAAAGAATTGTCATTTCCATTTTAGATGAGAAAAATGATGATGTAGATAGTATGATTTCTGGTTATAAGGAAATTTCTGAGTTTGATTTTCCTCGTGCAAATACAAAAGAAGAGCTCAATTTAAATAAAGAAGTTTTGAATGCAGATATTTCATTTGGTAAGATGAGCTCAAATGATGATGAGGCAAATTCTCTTATCAGTAAATGGGAAGAGCTAAAAACAAGAGTTAAAACTGCTCTAGAATCAGATGAAGCTCTTTCGGAAGAAGAAATTGCATCTATTTTGGAAGAGATTTCTAATTTGAAAAAAGAGATTTATCGTCTTAAAGAAGATGGCAAGATAGATGTGAGTTTAGCTGGTGGAACTTTTGAATCTAAGGTTTTTCTCTTGGATAAATATGGTAATCCAGTTTTAAATTTAGATAAGGAAGATTATTATTTGGCAAAAGGTTCTGATATTTCACTTCTATATCAAATTGCTACCGACGAAGAGAAGGAATATACCATTATTTTGAAACCTAATTCTGTTGGCGGGGATGTAGATTTAGTTAATGTAAGAAAATTAAGCATCAATGGTAAAGTCTACAATTTCGAAAAGAGAGAAGATGGCTCATATGAAGTTAAGCTTCCTGTCAGTCCTGGAGTTATGGAATTTAGAGTAGATCTTATAGGGATTGACGGAGATTTTCATGAAGGTTTTGAAATTATTTTAGATGTTTTGGGTAATGAGAGTTCAAAAAAATTCTTGATTACAAAGACTAAATTTTTAAATGAATTTGATCTTAAAAACATTCCAGATGCAATTATAAAAGATGGGAAATTATATATTCCAGAGATTGATGCTGGAAAGACTGAAGATAATAAAATTGTAAATGATAATGATAAGGTGATCGATCTTCTAATGTATTTATCTACAGATACTAAATGGATTGACCGTGTTATTATAAGCGGAAGACCTGATCCGGTAGATATTGAAAATATTAGAATTGAGATTGATATTCCAAAAGATGAAGATTTACTTGCTGAGATTGTAAATTATGGCGTTGATTTTGAAGTTAAAGATGGTAAACTCGTTTTATATTTAGAGTCTAAGAATGTAAGCAAAAATCTAGAGATAAAAGATGGAAAGCTATTTATTTCAAAAGGTGATGAATCTATCGAATTATCAAACGCTGATATCAAGGATGTATTTCTATTTGATGGCAATAAATATGTCTATGTAGATGAAAATGGCGATGTAAAAAATGTAAGAGTAGATGAGTATAGAAATGTTGAAGGAACAGATTATTTATATTTTAAAGATGCGATTTATATTTTAGATGAAGAAAATAATTTTGTTTTAGTTGCCAGACTTAAAGATGGATTTTTCTATGGTCCAAATGGTAATATTTTAGAATATGATGAAGTAGAAAAAACTTTTAATGAAGTAGAAAAAGCTACTAATAGAGTAGAACTTGTAGATGATAAAATTGTGATTTATGAAGATAAAAAAGAAGTTTCTGAAGATGGTCACTTTAAGAATAAAGATACTAATAAGATTGAAAAAATATTACTGTTGTCGATTATGATAATAATATTGTTTTAACAAATGATGAGAACGAAAAATATTATGCAGGTAGCATTATCACAGAAGATGGCAATATTTTCATAAAAGATGGTAAAGTTGTAGATGCTGATGGACTTACCGCGATTGATGAAGAAGTTTTAGTTGGAGAAGAAGGTAAGTTAGTAAGAAAAAATAAAGTTGCTTATAACGAAGAAGATATAATTAAAAAAGATGACAAAAAATACGTCGTTGTGGATGGAGTTGTCTATCAAATTTTGGAAAGAGCCGTTTCTAAAGATGGAGGAAATACAGTAGCTACTGAATACACTTTCCATAAAAATGATGGCAAAAAAAGACTTGTAGTAGATAAAAATGGTTCAGTGCTTGATTATTATGCTGAACAAGCGGAAAATGCATACAAAATCTATAGATATTTAAAAGATGAAAATAAAAACGAATATTCTGATGCTAAATTTTCTATTGTAAAAGAAAAGCTTATATTGGGAGCACTAAATAGAATTTTAACTGATGAAGAAAAGGAAAAATATGAGCAAATAGTTGGTAAATACTATGTTGAAAATGATGGCACCGTTGTTGAAGTAGATGAAAACGTTTTGTTAAATAATTTCTATTATAAAAACAAAAAAGAACTAGTATTAAGCGAAGTTTTAAAGAAAGTATTTATAGATAGTGTACTCACAGATAAGACAATTTCAGACGAAAATACTTTATTTGGTGCTATAAATCCACATAATTTCTATGATTACGATGGCAAAAAAGTATATCTAAAAGATGGTATGCTATATGACGAAAGCGGAAAAGTTGTGGCAAGCACAAAGGATGTAAAAGGAACTATACAAAAAATTGGTGATAGAGAAGTTTTTTACGATAAAAGTGTTTACGAAGTATTAAAAACTGTAAAATTTGGATTAAATTTCAAAGGATTTAGAGCTGGAAAAGATTATATTTATAATTTGGGTGCTAAAGTAGAAGGAAAATATAGGGATCCAAAAGATGGAGAATTAAAAGATATTTTCGATGCAAAAACATTGGAGATAAATAAAAAATTTACTCTTAAAAATCCAAAATCTCATGAGCAAAAATTTGGTAAAGATGCACCATATGAATTAAATAATCCAAGCTCAAAACCTATGGATTTCCTATTATTTAATATTCTTTTCAGATCTGACGATGACAGAAGCCGTGATAAATTATTTGAAAGATTATTTACTGCTGATGATTTAACAGATGAAGAAAAAGAAATAAAAGAACTTATCACATCAGAATTTAGACGTATCTATAAAAAAGAACTCATCTGGAAAGATGGTCGCATCATGGCTCAAAAAGGTGACAACACTGAAGAGATTAATAGAAAATTAGTATGGACAATATTCTTTAGAGGAAATGAAAACTTCCCAGAAGATGATTCAAGTAAAGTGATTATAGATGATGCAAAATTAGATAATCGTCTTGTATATGATAGTATCGTAATCAATGATAGTATAGAAAAAGTAAAAGAGATCAAAAAGAATAAGGAAGACGCAAAAGAAGAGTTTAAAGGTGATTTAAATTTAGTTACTATAGATGATATAGAAGCTATCTATCTAGGTGTGAACCCATTCTATACAAAAGGTGATTTTATTCCAGTAAAAGGCTTTAAAATCACAAGAGAAAAAATTGTAGAAGCTCTAGAACAAGATGGAGAAATAACTTTAGAAAGTGGAATAAAAATTCAAGTTTCTTTGGATGATGAAACCGGAAAAATCTCTATAAGAGTAAAAGATGCATTTTTGGATAGAGACGGATTAAGCCCAGTACAAAAACAATATGCCGAAGAAGATTATAAAAATATCAATGAAAAAATAGAAAATGCTAATTCTTTGGATGACCTAAAAGCTATTATCAGCGAACATTATAAAGATACTCCATGTGAAAAGGAACTTTTAGCTGGACTTCGCGAAATAGAAAAAAATTCTACAAAAGAAGAAGCACAGGAAAAGTTTGAAAGTATCAAAAATAATTTTAAAGCAGTGATAAAAGCTTTGGAACTCACAAGCATCAAAAAAGATACTCTCTATAAAGATTCTAGATTTAATGCACTTAGAATATTATTAAGAGCTGGCTATTTACTAGAAAAAGATTCTATTTCAGAAAAGAAAATTTTGATCGAAACTGTAATTAAACACAATGTAGATATACCTTACACTGATGAGTTTGGAAATATACTTACCAATGAAGATATGTACTTGTACAGAGAAGTAAAAAATATTCTTTTGACTGATGAAAAATTTGCGCGTCACATCAAAAAATTTGGTCTTGATAAAAATTCAAAAGACTCTACTCACAAAAATCAAATGCTAAAAGCTTTACAATCTCTTTCTGAAAGTGAGTTTAGATATCTCTACAAAAAAGCTTATGAAAATATTCAAAATAAGGATATAAAAGCTTTGGCTGAAGGGGATAAATTAGTTGATGAAAATGGCAGATTAGTATATAAAGCTGTAAAAGGAAATACATTGACATTAGAAGATTTATCATCTAGAGATGTATACACAGAAGATGTTTTATATGCGATGGAAGATGATAACCAAAACATGGTAAATCCATTTATCATAAAGAAAAATGATGGCACCTATACAACTATAAAAGATATAGGAATCAATGATTCTAAATTAGCTGATGTTGATGTAAATATAATAATGTATTATCTAAATAGAAATGGATATGATAGAAAAACATTTGCGAATATGGCAAGTTACAAACTTGTTGGCGGAAATAATATACCAACTCTATTTAAAGATAAAAATAAATGGTCCAAAAAAATCTGTTTTGACGGAATATTGGGACAATGTATAACACAAACTGGCGAAAACGAAGATAAATTGACAGAAGAAAAAGCATTGGATATGCCTACAGGAAATTTTGATCCTGCAAGCGTAACCATCTCATATACTGAAAAACCAGTAATTCCAGACGAAGAAAAACCACATGTCAAAAAAGATGGAAATAAAACTGAAGTATTTGTAGATGGAGAAAAATTAGAAGAAAGAGAAATAGAATTTAACATTGGACTAAAGATCGATCATAAAAAATTGGACGATAAGATAAAATCGGTGATGATCGAAGAAGGAATTACAGAAAAAGAAGCTAGAGATAAATTAGCTGATCTTATCCAAAATTATAACGAAAATGGATTTATAAACGTAAAAAATTCATATCTCATGGATGTATTACCTGATGGATTGGAATTTGATAAAATAACTCACGAACTAACAATCGATAGAGATGCACTCACACAAAATGGTGCGAACAAAAATTTTGAAAACGATGATGAGTTTAATGCGTGGAAAGAAAAAATAGAAGTTGTTTATATAGAAAATATTGAACTCTATTTGGAAACATTGGACGAAGTAAAAGATGAAGCTAAAATTAAAATTTTAAATGAATTTATCAAAAACAATCCAAAACTATCCAAAAATTCTGCGGTAATAGTTTTCTTACCAGATTTTGAAGCACCTCACGGCACTAAAGAACAGTTTAAACTCAAAATAAAAGCCACAGTCAGTGAAGATGCACTACAAAATATGAAAGAAAATAAAGCTGTATTTACAAGTATCCCATGGAGTGGTGAAGACTCTCATAAATACTCTGTAAAAGGTAAAAAAGAAGAAGGAAGTGTAGATAAATATCTAAGACTTTATGATGAAGATGGAAATATAATTACAGATGCCACAGAAATAGAAGAATGGTTCAAGGGAACTGCGGTATTACACTTTGGTGAAAAATTTGACTACAAAATCGAGTACAAATTGGAAAACACAAACACTGATACATCTCATTTAGGTGGATTCACTCAAGAATTACCTGAATTTGAAATTGAAGATGTGTTGCCATATGTAGGAGATGGAAAAAATTCATTAAGAGTTGTATTAAGAGAATTAATAGAAGTGCCTGACAAATTTAGAGTGATATACTACGACAAAGATGGAAAAGAATTGAACGAGGAAAATATCGACTTAAAAAATGTCTACAAAATTAAATTACAACTCAAAAAAGGCGAATTGTTCGATCCTAAACAAGGTGTAGCCATCGTTTTGAAAATGGAAATTCCAGAATTCAAAGTAAATATTAAAGATGGAAAAGCAGAATACGAAAATGGAGACTCATTTGATTTGGATTTATTAAAAGAAGGAAAGATAAGTGCGACAAATGAAATCAAAGGCACATATCCTTCAAATCCTGTCACTGTAGAAATTAGAAAAGAAGATGTTTTAAAACTCATCAAAGTTTGGAAAAAAGATGGAAAAATTCTAGAAGGCGAAGAATTAAATGAAATGCCAGAAGTTGAATTTGAAATCGTAAGAGTAGACAAAAACACAAAAGAAGAAAAAGTAGTTAAAGAAGTAAAATTAAATAAAGAAAATGATTATTCTCAAGTAATAAAAGGTCTACCAACAAGATGGGTGAAAAAAGTAATTGGTGCTGATGGAAATACTACTGAAGAAACAGTTTACGAATATACTTATATAGTAAGAGAAAAAACGAAAGTAGATGGATATACATCAAATGTACAAAATAGTGTAGATGGAGATGTTTTAGAAGTCTTAAGAGTTGTAGAAAATATTAAAAACAATCCTGAAGTTCCATATCCTGAAATACCTACAGAACCAGGAATACCAGATGAAGAAAATCCAAATGAACCTGGTGATCCAACACCGGAAGAGCCAAATGAGCCGGATGATCCGACACCGGACGAACCAGAAGAACCAGGAAATCCTGATGAGGAAAATCCAAATGAACCGGATGATCCGACACCGGATGAGCCAGATTATGAATCACCAATTCCAAAAACAGGAAGAAGACATGTACCCTACTTCTTATTAGCTGTTTTATGTATGGTGATACAATTTAGAATTAAAAGAAGAGGCTAGATTTTTTCTAGTCCTCTTTTTTTATATTTGCTCCATTTTTAAAAAAATAAAAAATAATATTACAAATCTATTAAAAAAAGTAAAAAATGTTTTTTTTATTAAATAGAGTGGTATAATATAAGTAAATATAATGTTTAAGAAAGGAGAATAACATGAAAAAGTTATTGGCATTGACATTATGTATATTTATGGTATTGAGCATAATACCAAGTAGAGTTTTTGCGGCAGAAGGAGATGTAAATGTAAAATTTTATATGAGTGCCGAAGATAAAACTCCAGTAGAAAAGACTTTTAAAAAGGGTACAAAAATTGAAATTCCTGAAGAAGTAACTAAAAAAATCAATGAGTATAAACAACAAAATCAAGGAAAAACACTTGATGCGTGGTATACAAATCTAGAAAAGAACGAAAAATTCGATATCACTCAGCCTATTCCTGCGGATTTTGATAAAACTGAATTGAGTTTATATGCAAAATTTAAAGATATCGAATACGTAGAGGTAACTTTTGTTATAGAAGAAAAGAATGAACAAGTAGTAAGAATAGAAAAAGGAACTTCTGTTGAAGGAAAGGCTCCTAAAGCAGAAGTGGAAGGAAAAAAATTCTCCCACTGGTCAGAAATTGAAAATGGGGACGCATTTGATTTAAAACAAGCTATTACCGAAAACAAAAAATTATATGCAGTTTATGAAGTAGAAGAGCCAGCACCAGTAGAAAAAGTTACTGTAACATTTATGGTAGATGATAAAGAAAACTCTAAATCAGAAATCAATAAAGGTGAAAAAGTAACAAAACCAGCAGATCCTAAAAAAGATGGACACACATTCAAACACTGGGCAAAAGAAAAAGATGGAAAAGATGCATTTAATTTTGAAACACCTATAGAAGAAAATATAACACTATATGCAGTATTTGAAAAAGTAGTAGAAAAAGTTACTGTAACATTTATGGTAGATGATAAAGAAAACTCTAAATCAGAAATCAATAAAGGTGAAAAAGTAACAAAACCAGCAGATCCTAAAAAAGATGGATACACATTTAAACACTGGGCAAAAGAAAAAGATGGAAAAGATGCATTTGATTTCGAAACACCTATAGAAGAAAATACAACACTATATGCAGTATTTGAAAAAGAACCAGAAAAAATCACTTTGGCATTACATTCTAATGATCCAATAGATATAGCATCAACAGCATATATAAAAATTGAACCTTCAAAAGATTTTGAATTAACTAAAGATCTCATTCCTTTTAACGGAGTAAGAGGAAATTATACATTTGTTGGTTGGTACACTAAACAAGTTGGTGGAACAAAAGTAACAAAAGTAAACTCTAAAACAGATATTACTCTATATGCACATTGGGAAAAAGACTATGTTCCAGATCGTCCATATGACAGAATAAGAGTTATTGATAAATTGATAAGTGATGCAAAACAATTTTTAAGAAATTGTGCTTACAGAGAAGATATAAAAACGATCGAAACTGCGCTTAGAAATTTAGAAAACGTATATAGAGATGCATACAGATATTTTGATGGTAGATATTTTGCTGATAGATATTATGACAAAAACTTTGCAAAAGATAGATACTATGATGCAAAAATAGGTGCATATTACGTTGGAGTATATCGTGGCGATGATATGTACTGGGATCCAATAAACAAAGAATATTTTATTTTAAAAGATGGCAAATATATTTCATTAGGAGATAGAATATTTGATCATATTTATTGGGAAACAGATTCAAATGGTGAAAAATATTTTGTAGATAGAAATGGTGATAGAGTTTATGAAAAAGATTTCTATAGCTATAGATATTATGAACCAAATTATTACTACGGAGATTATGCTTATAGGCTAGAAGATGCTGCAAATGACTTGATAACAGAATTAAGACGTGCAGCAGAAAAATGTAAAGGTGTTTGCTATAGAGACTTTATAACTTATCCATATATAGATTTAAGTTATTATGGATATTATACAAGACCTAAAGAAGAAGTTGTTAAAAAAGAAGAAGCCATTGAAAGAAAAGCTTATATGCAAGGCGTTCCAGGAGGAAACTTCAATCCTGATGGCACATTAACACGTGCTGAGCTAGCTCAAATTTTAGCTAACATTTTAAATATCAATGGTTACACAAATAGATATGTACAAAATGTATTTGTAGATGTACCATATAATAGCTGGTACAAAAATGCAGTTGATAATGTTGTAACATATGGAATAATGACAGGAAAACCAAATGGAAGATTTGATGCTAATGGTACACTAACTAAAGCTGAACTCATCACAATCGCTGTTAGATTAAAAGGTTTCACACCAATTGCTGGTAATATTTATAATCTAAATACAGCTAAATGGGCACAAGGATATATCCAAAGAGCATATGTAGAAGGATATCTATCTGATTATAAAACTCTAAATCCAAATTCTACAATTACTAGAAAAGAAACTGTAAGAATTTTAAATAAAGTTTTGGGTTATGGAGTAGATAGAGATTATATATCTAAAGCTCGTCAAATGGTAGTATATAGAGATGTTAATACTTCTAATCCATATTATTATGATATTTTAGCAGCTACAAATAATATTTTATACGTACAAAGAGATAATTTGAGATACTGGATCGACCACAAAACATCAGATGGAAGATTCTATAATAACAAAGTAAAAGCTACTCAAGTTTATAGATCAAAATTATTACAAAATTAATTTAGAGTAAGGGGGGATACCCCTTATTTTTTTGTTTTTAATTATAACAAAATGCGTAAATGTTATGAAAAATGCGAAATATTTGACATTAAAAATAAACTGTAGTATATTAAATCCAGGAGGTTTAAATGGAGAGAAGTTTTGCAATTTTAACCGATACAGGTTTTGATATAATAGAATCTACTTTAGAGGGGAGAGATATAAAAGAGATCCCCTTTTCTATAAATTTTAAGGATAAATCATACTTTGATAAGATAGAAATTTCAAAAGATGAAATTTATGAAATGATGGAAAGAGAGTTACCTAAAACAAGCGCCTCAAGCGTAAGTATTTTAGAAAATGTGCTTAACGAGATTGTCGAAAAAGGTATAAAAGATGTTTTAGTTATGAGCATTTCATCCAAGTTAAGTGGTATGCACAATATGATGCGTTTAGTTTGTGAAGATTATGATAATTTGAATGTAAGGCTTATTGATACTAAAAATGTGAGCATGGCTTCAGGTATGTACTTAAAATATGCTCTTGATCTTGTGGATGAGGGAAAGTCTTTTGATGAGGTATGTGATTTAGTTCAAAAAGCTGTAGATGAAAATAGGGCAAAATTATTTGTTTATTTTCATTCGCTTGACAATATGATAAAAGGTGGCAGAATCAGTAAATTAAAGGGCACTCTGGCAAATATTTTATCTCTTAGACCTATTTTATCCATGGATGATAATGGAGAATTTTTTGTAGTTAAAAAAGTTAAAAAATCTAAAAATGACAAAAATGCTTTGGATACTCTAAGAGAGTTGGCTGAAAAAGAAATTGCTGGAGCAAAAAAATATTATATTAGTGTGGGTTATACTAGAGTAAAAGAAAATGCGTTGCAACTGGAAGAAGCTGTAAGTGAATTAAAGAATAATGCTAATTATTATCAAGTAGAAAGTATTTCTCCTACGCTTGGTGTTCATGCAGGTGATCAAGTTTATTTGCTTTGTATGATGGTTGTAGAAAGATAACACTTGAATAATTTGTAATAAAATGGTAATATTAATGTAGGTAAATTTATGAAATATATTGCAAATGGTAAGATAAATTTAGATTTACAGATTAAATTTAAAAGAAAAGATGGTTATCACGATCTTATGACACATATGAGCGAGATAACTTTCGGTGACGAGATAGAAATTTCTGAGGCAAATAAGGATACTCTTATTTGTAATGAGTTTTCTATCAGACGTGATAATTTGATGATAAAAGCTTTGGAGCGTTTTAGGAGGGATTTTTTTGCACCTCCTCAGGAAATTATTTTAAAGAAAAAGCTTCCTATAGGTGGAGGTTTGGGTGGCGGCAGTAGTGATGCTGCTGTTATGCTAAAACATTTAGCTAGTAACTATAAGCCTGATATTTCTAAAGAAGAAATGTTTGATATGGCTAAAGATATTGGTATGGATGTGAGTTTTTTCTTATTTAATTCTCCGTCTAAGGCTGCTTTTTGTTATGGGCGTGGTGAGCTTGTAGAACCTGTAGACAGTAAAGAATGTCAAGTTCTCATTGTTTTTAATCACGCGAGTTTATCCAAAGATGTTTATAAATTTGTAAAGCCGAAAATAGGCAGATATTCTAGATATATAAATGATTTAAAAGAGCCTGCATTTTTAGCTAATAAAAAGTTAAAGCAGTTTTATGAATATCTTCTCACTTTTGATAAAGATTTTCGTCTTTCGGGTGCTGGCGGTTCATTTTATTTGATTGGTGAAAAGGATGAGCTAAAGCTAATAAAAGATAAGATAGATGCTAAATTCTCAGTTATCACAAATGTTTATTTGCCAATATCATATTTAAAGGGATGATTTTATGCCATATATAATTTTGGTGGTAAAAATAATTTTTGCTGTGAGTTATGTGGTTGCACTTTCTATAATGGCGAATTATTTTTTCAAAAAAGCATATGGAAATAGCTTTTATAATTTATGTGGAGTGCTCACTACGATTGGTATTATTTTGCTCAGTTTTTTGAGGCTTGCACGTCTTTATGAGATGGTGATAGATACTGGTAGTGTGACTTTATTTTTAACGGGTGCCGGGAAATTCATGTTTTTGTTATTTTTGGTGCTTTTAAGTGTTATTAGTTTTTATTTATATGTTTTAAAATTCAAAAAATCTAAATATCAAATACAGCAGAATATTGTTTTGGTACTTGCATTTATATCTATTGCACTACTTATGTTACCGCATAATGCCTATACAAAAGATGAGCCTGGAATGCTATTACCAGTACTTAGGATGATTCCTTCGGTTGTGCTTGGCGGATATGTATCTCTTATATGCTTTTTAGATGGTTATTACAAAAGGAGTAAGGAGTTCCAATTATATGGAATTTATCTTTCTATAATTCAGCTTATGCACTTAATTTATGCTTTTTATTATAAAGGCGGAATTACCGGAGAGTATTTTGTATTTGTAATTGTGTGTATATGTTTTATTTTGATGATTGGAATGTTTAGTAAGGAGTTGCACAAAAAACATGCGCTTGAAAAATTTTAATTCTAAAGCCTTTAGACTTTTTGGTTTAAAGGTTTTAATGTTATTTTTTGCTTTATCAAATGTAGTTTTTGCTGAAGGATTGGCGAATAAATCTAATTCATATGAGAAAGCAAAGGTTTTAGAGGTTATTTCAGAAGAAAAAAATGAGTTTGTGTCTCAGGCAGGAATAGATGGCTATAATCAGAAGTTAAAGATTTTGATTTTATCGGGTAAGGATGAGGGAAAGACTTTTACAATAGAAAATTCCTATTTTGAGGGGAACCAATATACTATAAAGCTGGAAGAGGGAAATCTCATTACTGTCTTTAAGGAAAATGGTACATATTTATTAAATGGTTTATATCGTGCACATAGAATTTATTATTTGTCAATAATATTTTTGTTATCGATAATCGTTGTCGGTAAAATGAAGGGGTTAAGGTCCTTGGTGGGTCTTGGCAGTACTGTTTTACTCGTGTTTTATGTATTTTTACCAATGATAAAAAATGGATATGATATTATGCTTGTAAGTACTTTGGTTAGTGCTCTTGCAAATATTATAACTATTGCGCTAGTTCAGGGGATTTCTGCTAAAAGTATTTCAGCAATTATTGGTTCGACTGCAGGCTGTTTGTGTGCGTATCTCTTCAGTTTTATTTTTACATTTGGTATTAGCGTTACAGGTATTTCTCCAGACATCGCTATCGGTATAGATGCTTTAGGAATTAATCTTAATCTTTCGGAGTTATTTTTTTCATCGGTTATGTTAGGGACTTTGGGCGCTGTGATGGATGTAAGTGTTTCTATGAGCGCGTCAATTTATGAAATTCATGCAGCCAATCCTGAGCTTGGAAAAAGAGAACTCTTTAAAAGAGGGATGAATGTCGGTTCAGATATTATGGGCACGATGACAAATACTTTGATTCTTGCTTATTTGGGTGGCAGTCTATCCACGATAATATATCTCTATTACGCAAGTGTAGATGTATTTAGTCTTTTAAATATTGACTATGTGGCTGGTGATATTTTGAGATCTCTTTGCGGAAGCATGGCGCTCATACTTGCTATTCCACTGACATCGATTGTTGCCAGTGTGCTGATTGGGAGGAAGAATGGAAAAAGAGTTATTTGATTTGATGAAAAAGAGAAGTAAAAGAGATATTTCTCTTTTTTTAATGCCAGCTCACCACGGAAATTTTCCATATGATTTGAGTGAATTAAATCTGTCTATAGATTTTACAGAAGATTTGGAGACCGATAATCTGTATGAGAAAAATGATTTACTAAAAAGAGTGCACGAAAGAATTGCTAGAGTTTTTGGTGCTAAATATTCAACCACCTGTGTCAATGGTTCTAGTGGTGCTCTCATTTCTGCGGTTTTTTCTGCCACAAATCCTGGAGATAAGATTTTACTTTCCAGAAATTCACATATTTCAGTATATCGTGCAGCGGAAATTTGCCGATTAGAAACGCATTATGTAGAGTGTGAATTTTTGGATGGGGTTAATTTTAGAGTTGATGCAAAAAAAGTTATAGAAAGCATTAGTAAAATTAAGCCAAAAGTATTTACTATGCCCAATCCTACTTATTTTGGTACTGCTAGTGATATAAAGAAGATAATAGATTTTGCGAAAAAAGAAGGTGTTAAAACCATAATTGATGAGGCTCATGGTGCACATTTTAGATTTAGTGAGCATCTTCCGGAAAGTGCCATCGATTGTGGTGCAGATATTGTGGTTCATTCCACTCACAAAACTTTGCTTGGACTTACTCAAACTTCACTTTTGCATGTGGCGAGTGATTTTTCTGTAGAAAAAATAGAAGATGCTATTAGAAAATTTCATACCACCTCTCCCAGTTATTTATTTATGTTAGGTAATGAATTATCCGCAGCATATATGGAAGAATATGGAAAAAATCGTTTAGAAGAGATGTTTTATTATATCAGTGATTTTAAAAAAGAATTATCTAAATATGCTATGCTTTTTATGGCGGATAATATGGATTTTCTGAAAATTCCGATTAAAAAATTTGGAGTAACAAGCCATGACTTGATGCATCATTTTTACAAAAATGATATTTTCTGTGAAATGGAAGATGGAAATTATGTGCTTCTTATGGCTTCTTTGTTTAATAAGAATATAGATTTTGAAAGAGTTTTAGATGTGGTAAAACAAATCCCCGATGGTGATGATTATATATTTCCTAAAGAAGTTCATTATAGTATTCCTAAAAAGAGTGTAGAAATTTTTGAAACAAAAAATAGATCTGTTATTTCTATTCCAAAAAAAGATGCGGTGGGCAGAATCTCTGCAGAGTATATTTATCCATATCCTCCAGGAATTCCGGTGATTGTACCGGGCGAAATAATAGAAGAGGAGCATTTAATATATTTAAGAGATATTATTAATTGTTTGGTATAAATTGTTTTTTGAAATGTTTGATAATTAAATTATGCGGGTATATAATTTATGTATTAATAAAAAGGAGGTAAAATTATGTTTAGCTGGATAGGAGCTATTTTTATCGGTGCTTTCTGCGGATGGATAGCATCTAAGATCACTAAAAATGATGCCGAAATGGGTGGACTTGCTAATATCATTGTAGGTATTATCGGTGGTAGTGTAGGAAGATTAGTTTTAGGATTTTTTAATCTAGAACAAAAAGATGGTATTGTTCCTGCGGTTATTGTAGGTATTCTAGGTTCAGTAATTGTATTAAGTATCTATAATTTTATAAGAGGTAAGAGATAGTGGACTTTATATCTGAATTAAAAGAAAAATTAAAAGGAAAAAACATTTCTATAGTTCTTCCTGAGGGTGAAGACTCTAGAGTAATAGAGGCTGCTAAAATTTTAAAGGATGAGGCAATTATAGATCCGATTCTGTTGAATGAAACTGAAATCTCAGGTGTAAAAACTTATAAAAGATCAGATTTTGATATGGAAGAATTGGTACAAAAATTTGTGGAGAGAAGAAATGGAAAAATTTCCGAAATAGATGCTAGAGATTTGCTTTCCAAAGATGATAATTATTTGGGAACTATGTTAGTTTTTGCGGGCAAAGCTCATGGTCTTGTAAGTGGGGCTTGTCACAGCACTGCTGATACTGTAAGACCGGCTCTACAGATTATAAAGATGAAGAAGCCTTTTAAAAAGACAAGCGGCGTATTTATTATGCTTAAAAATGATGAAAAATATATTTTCTCTGATTGTGCAATAAATATCGCGCCAGATGCAGATGATTTGGCTGAAAACGCAATCTTATCTTATGAAACCGCAAAGGCTTTTGGTATAGATGAACCAAAAGTTGCTATGTTATCTTTTTCTACCAAGGGAAGTGCAGAAAGTGATGAGACAAAAAAAGTATCCCTAGCTTTAGAAAAGGTAAAAGAGATTAATAGCGATATGATAATAGACGGAGAAATACAATTTGATGCAGCTTTTGTACCAAGTGTACAAGAGAAAAAAGCAAAAAATTCTCCTCTTGGCGGAAGAGCAAATGTATATATCTTCCCATCTCTAGAAGCTGGAAATATTGGTTATAAAATAGCTCAGAGAATGGGAGAATATGACGCCATAGGACCAATCTTACAGGGATTAAATTCTCCAGTTAATGATTTGTCTAGGGGATGTTCTGTGGAGGATATTGTTTCTCTTTGTTATTTAACAGCTGTACAGGCATTATAAAAGCACCTACTGGTGCTTATTTTTTTTAATTATATCAAATGCATTATTTAATTTTTGCAAATATTCTGTAGATTCTGGGTCATCATTTTTATCTGGGTGAAAATTTTTTGCAAGGAATCTATACCTTGATTTTATTTTTTCGAAAGAATCGTCAGGATCGACCCCTAATAAAATACAAGAATTTACAAAATTCTCATCGTATGGATCGTTAGATGTTTTGTGGCTACTATTATCATAATAATAGTCTTCATAATTATCTTCACTACTGTAATTATCTTCATTACTGTAATCATTTTCGCTACTGTAGTAATAGTCATAATAATAATTTGATGAATTGTTATTAAATTTTGTTTTGTTTCTTTTTGAATATTCGGCTTTTGGTTTCTTTTTGAATAATTCTTTGAAAGGTAAACCCTGTAAGAAAAAAGCTTCAAAATATGAACAGTCATCTGCATGTTTTAATCTTCTTAAATATATATTAATTGCTGCTATTCCAAAAATTATAAAATTAAATGTGTAATTCAAAATGGGATTTTTGAAAAAATAGAACATTTCGAATTGACCTTTTAAAAACATAGGATATAAATAGTATATACACATAAAAGTTGCAAAAAGACTATATATTTTAAATAATATATTAAATTTTTCGCTTATATATTTTAAAACTCGTTTCCAAAGAAGATGTATAATTATCAAAACAATAAGTCCAAGTAACCAGCTTTGCCATGAAGCGTTTATAAGAGTGTTGTTAAAATTTTTACCTGCTTCATCTGACAGGCTCCTTACATATATATCTGCAAACATAAAATAATCTACAAAATTACAAAGTAAAATAGTAAATAGAAAGGAAGTTGCTCTTTGAAAGGTAGTTACAAGATATGCAATTAAAAATAAAATTAGATAAAATATGATTAAATAAATGAAGATTAAAGGATTTATATATATCATCTAATCTATATCTCCGCTTCTAAAACCGCGTCCACGCACTTCATAGATATCAGATATTCCTATAAATGCATCCCTATCTACGCTTTGTGCTATTTGTTTTAATTTACTTAATTCTGAAGTTTTACTGACCATGTATATAATCTTTGTATCAGCTTTTGACCAAGAGCCTTCACCTTTTATAAATGTTACTCCACGCATCATTTGCATATTAATTTTATTTGCTATCTCTTCTGTCTTTGGGGAGATTATCATTACAGATTTTAGATCTCCTTCGTTTAATTGTATTTTATCAACTACTTGATAACTTACAAACATTGCTATTATGGTGTATAATGCTCTATCAAGCCCGAATAATATACCGCCTATAGTAATTACTGTAGCGTTTAATAATAAAAGTGCAGACCCGATTTTTAAATCATATCTTTTTTTAAGAACTGCGGCGATTATATCAAATCCCGCCTGACAACATCCATTTTTAAAAAGAAATCCCATAGATATTCCGCTTAATATACCACCAATTACACAGGATAAAATAGTGTCAGATACCCTAACTACTTCAGAAATATTTTTAAATACAATCATCATCAGCGATTGAAATATGGTGGATATAAAAGCATATGTCAGGAATTTTTTGTTTAAATCTTTTAGCCCGAATAAAAATAGCGGGATATTTAAAACAAATACTGAAATACCTGCAGGAATACTAGTTAGATACTGTAGCATGACAGAAATACCTCCCACACCACCGGATAATAATGTATGAGTGGTATAAAAAGCGTTTACTGAAAAGCTAAATAGCGTATTTGCTAATATTATTGTCAAAAGTTTTCTATTCATTTCGTAGCGAGAACCGAAAAATTTAACAAATTTATCGCTCTTGCTGTAATAATTTAGTGAGTCGTACTTTTGAACGACTTCGTCAAGTGATAATTTATATTCCATAATTTAAAACCGATTTTCTATTTAAAAATTGGTGCATTTTTTCGAAGTGGGTGATAGTTACACCGTGCATGGTATTTTCTAAAACTATATGAGAAAATAATGTCTTATCTTTGTAAAATGGAAGCAAGACTTTAGATGTTTCTATGTTGAATTTAGCGGGTACACTTTCATCGCTATCACCGTCTACCATTAAAATTGGTCTATTTTCTAATTTAGATAAAAATTCAAATGGACTGTAATATTTGATTTTGCTCTTTACTTCTGATAAGTCCTCTGGGTTTAAATTATATTTTTGCTCATAATAATCACACAATTTTTCAAAGTTCAAGCAGCCACTCCATGCAACTAATTTTCCGCATGGATTTTTTACAAAAGCTCCAGCAGCAACCAAGGCACCCATCCTATGCCCCAAAAATATAATTTTGTTGGGGTGAATTTTTTCTTTTTCAGCTAGAAATGAAATTACATTCGGACTTTCTGTGATAGAAGAAACG
>JAEZWK010000002.1 GCA_023443045.1 Bacillota bacterium | reverse complement strand
TTGCCAAGTATTTATTTTCACGCTTCATTATATAGTCTTTTAGTTCTTTATTTTCTACATAATATGCATCCACTTGTGTGTAACCTTCTACGATACCATCACCTTTTTGTGAAAGAAGTGGTAATTCATTCCAAACTATTGCCACATCATCATCAGTAGGAAAGATATATCTACTAAGCAAAACTATATTTCCCTTGTGAGAAAGCTCTACATATTCTGGTATTTTACCCCAGTCAATGCTTTCATATAATTCATTTTCGATTATCTCGGTATAATATGCATCAAGCTGTGAGATAAACTCTCTTCCCTCTTTTATACTTTCAAAAATTCCTAGCTGATGTTTCATTCCATTTTGATTTAATTCCAATATATACATAATATCCTCACTTTTCTAATAATTCTTTCATACCTAATTTTATTTTGTCAATACTCATTTTAGCATATCCCAGTATAATTCGTCTATCGCTAGTTTCTTTGTAATAATAATCTTTTATGTGATAGATTTTTATTTTCTTTTCAGATGCTCTTTTTAGTTTAAGATTTTAGCAAATTAAGAATTGCATCTTGCACCATTTTAGACATATTTAATCCAAAACCATATATATTCCTCTCATGTATATTATATACTTTTCTCCATCTTCAAATAAAATAAAATGGTTGATCATATTCTTATCTTTATCATACATATATACTTTACCTATTTTTTTAAGCTCATGCGACTTTTTACTATCAATTATTGTAAAAGAATATTTATTATCTTCTTTTGTGAGTCTTTTTATATCAGAATTGCTTATATTTTCACCAAAAAATGTTGTGACATTGCTAAAATCTTTTAAATTTTTTTTCATTTTAGCGCTTACGCTGTAATTCAATTGGTATATTATTATAAAAATCGATAATAAGATGAGCAAAATAGCAAGTATATTTCTTTTATTTTTAATAATTGTAATTTTTTGCATTTTTAATCCCCGTTCTCATAAGTGATTTGTATTATGATTTTCTGCTAATAGAATTTGAAGCGATATAGGTATATGCACCTAATAAATTAAGTGTTAGTTGATTAACATCTCTTTTATTTTGTATTCTTTTTTTCCATCATGTAATGTACCTGAAATAATTAATGGTTCAAAACTATCAACACTTAGATTTATATTTATAATTTTTGGTACATCTATAGATTTATAGTAAATTCCTTTGTTGTTATTTTTATATTTTAACTCTATAGAATAAATACCATATGGATCTATAACAGTTTCTTTTTCTACTTTATTATTCGATAGTATGCTCTTTTCACTGATAAGATCAATATTTTTATATTTTTTAGATTTATATTTAATGTAAATATTTAGATCTTTTATTTCATAATTTGTATTATTAGTTATATTTGTTTTTATAGTTAAATGATCGGCACTTGTATTTTTTTTATATAATACAAGACTTACAAGCGCTATTGTTAAGACTATCAGTATTATTAGTAATGATATTTTTATTTTTAATATGTTCAATATGCTCGCTCCTTAAAAAGTAATAATTAACTTTATTATAACTTATAAAGATTAAAATGAATAGAAGAAAATACTTAATAATTATGTGTGAGAGATGACTAAAAAAGCTATTTAAATCTCTGTGTAGAATTAAATATGCTTTTGAAAAAATTTAAAAATACGATTAAAAATGATAATAAAGTTACTACAGCTATTAAAAACACTAATATTAATTAGTAAAAAAGTTAAAAATTCAGAAAAACGGATCAATAAACTGATTGAAAAAATATTAAAAAGTGAATTATGAGAATTAAAATTATAGATTTAACTAAAATTATAGAAAAAAATTTAGAAATTAACTAGATTTATAAATTTAAAAAATTAAAATACGACTTTTTTAACTAGAATCAAGAAAAAAACGTAAAAAGAGTGGTGGAAGTCGTAAAAAATTATAATGATCCCGATCGTTTAGTTGAAATATCTAAAGATTTGGGTGATGCAACGCATATATAAAAATAGAACCAGAGCGGCTCTGTCTTTAAGATTATTTCTGAAGCAAATTTAGTATTGCCTCTGTTGTTTTGTACATTTCATCTAGCATAAGATATTCTTCTGTGGTATGAATCTTTTCCATCCCAACTCCTACAATTATTGCATTGTAATTTTCTTTTGAAAAATAATTTGCATCCGATCCACCGCCGATTATCTCTTTTTTCACGTCCACATTTAATTTTTTGTATTCTTCCGCCATTAGATCGAGGAGTTTTTCATCTTTTAATTTTAACGCAGGATATTTTAAATCAAAATTATATTCGTGTTTTTCTGACACCTTTTTTATAGCGTTTTCTATATTGGATTTTACTTCGTTTAATTTTTCTTCTGAGTGTGCACGAAATTCTCCACTAAATGTGCATTCATCACTCACAACATTGCTTGGAAAATCAGAATGTATCTTAGAAATATTCATAGTCGTAAATTCATCAATTCTACCCACATTTAAATCAGAAATGATTTTGGATGCAAGAAAAATAGCATTAATACCCTTTTCAGGTTCAATACCAGCATGAGCCTTCTTACCGATTATTTTTACATTAAACACCATCGCACTAGGTGCCTGATATGCAATTTTGCCAGCTCTACCACCATTATCCAAAACAATCATATCCTTATCTTCCTTGAACTTTTGGGGAACATCTGACCAATTTATATTTTTTGCTCCCAATAGTCCCATCTCTTCACAAGGAGTAAAAATAGCCGTTACTCTTTTATATTTTTTTATATCCCTAGCAATTTCTTCCAATATATATAATACACTTGCAACTCCCGCTTTATCATCTCCACCTAGAGTAGTTGTGCCGTCAGTCTTCCAGATATTTTCTTCTTTAATTATTTTTAAACCCTTATTTGGCTCTACTACATCCATATGTGAAGAAAGGGTATAACCATTTCCCTCGCCCAATTGCACAAAAATACTAGGAGTATTACCTCCATATTTGTCATAGCTCTTATCTAAATACACATCTGCTCCAATTCTATTAGCAAAATCGATAATATATTCAGCTACTTTTATTTCGTTTTTACTGGGTGAATGTATCATAAGTAAATCTTCAAAAATTTCTAAAATTCTTTTTCTATCCATATTACTCTCCTTTTTTTTATTGTAATTCATATAGATTATTTTTACAATTATTTTATTTGTGAAATTATAGAAAGTATCTATAGAAAATACATTTATTATCAATAATTTCTATTGGTCATGCTTGTATTAAATATTGTAAAATTGTTGATAGGAGGAATATATGAAAAGAACATCAATATTTTTATTGTCAATCTTTGCAATCTTATTTTTATTTGGTTGCACTAAAACTGAGTCACCAAAAGAAGAGATTTCAGCAGAAAATAAAGTAGAAAATAAAGTAGAAAAAACAGAGGAAAACAAGGAAGAAAATTCTGAAGTCAAAGAAGAAAAAAAAGACTTCTCTAACATAAAAGAAGAAACTGTATATGTAGATGCTTCTTTTGTAAAAGCTGTTATGAATGGTGAAGTTGCCGGATATGAAAATTACATAATCGGTGAAGTGGGTTATGGAGATATTTCAGATATAGAGGGAAAAAATGTCCATATTCCAGGGGCAATATATTTAGATAATAGATCTGTAGAAGATCCTACAGGTAAAGATTATAATTATCTTTCTGCAGAAGAGATTAAAAATCACATTTTAGAATCAGGTATCACTCAAGATACAAAACTCATTCTATATGGTCCTGATGTTTCTGGTACTGCTAGACAGGCGGTTGCGTATCTTTGGGCAGGAGTTAAAGATGTAAAAATTTTAAATGGTGGAATTGATGCTTGGAAAAAAGAAGGCTATGACACCACAGAAAAATTTAGCAAATATAATCCTGTCTCTGAGTTTGGTGCAGATATTCCAGTTCATCCTGAATATATATTATCTTTAGAGGAAGTTCAAGAAAAATTAAAAGATCCAAATTTTAAATTGGTAAGTATTAGAAGTAAAGATGAATTTTTAGGTGTAAATAGCGGTTATTCATATATTGATAAAGCTGGGGAACCAGAAGGTGCTGTTTGGGGAAAAGGTCCTCTTACTGCATACGATTTAAAGATGTTTACTAATGATGATAATACTGTAAAAGATTTAAATGGTTTCAAAGAAGTTTGGAACGATGTAGATTTTACTTTAGATAATGATCTTTCGTTTTACTGCGGTACAGGCTGGAGAGCTAGTGTTCCATTTTTAGTTATGTATGAAAATGGTTATAGAAATATGACTGTTTTTGACGGCGGTTGGTATGTTTGGATCCAGCATCCAGAACTAGATGTACAAGTTGGAGATCCTCACACAAGTGATGTAAAACACGAAAAAGTTAAAGATCTTCCTAACGACAAGGCTCTAAAATAATAGGGCCTATACATATGAAGTACAGAGGAAATTTTATAAAATATTTTATTTATTCCATTATTTTTGTTGCGTTAATATATCTAAATCATTTTATCAGCTCAAAAATTGGAATGATAAGATTTTTTAATTATCTAAATTTGAATATAGAAAAAGTTGTACTAATAAGTAATCTGAAATGGATACTTTTTATTCTGAGTTTGATATTTTCACTATTTTTGATTTATAAGATAAGAAGTAGGAAGATATTTTTCTATATTTTTTTAGAACTTATTTTTATAACATATATTTTCTTATATAACACAAGGTACAATTCTAGTTTTGCCATAAGTATGATATCTATATTTTTACTTTTGATTATAGAAGCTATATATCTCTCTAGAAATCTATATTTTTCAAAGGTGATCATATCATTTTTAAAAAGACATTTAAAACTGATTTTATTTATTGGATTTATTTTGATTGTAATACTTTTGGATAATATTTTTGGCTTTACGAATTATTTGAAAAATACCAAAAATCTGATGAAGATCAAAGATATGGTAGAAAATAATTTTTTGTATGCAGTTTTGATTTATCTTGCAGTTACTATTTTAAGTTCAATTTTTTTGGCGCTACCCGGTGTTACTTTTGCCATTTTTGCATCCATTTTATTTGGTCCTTATCTAGGAACTATAGTCTGTACATTTGGTGCAACTTTGGGTGCTATGGGAGCATTTCTAATAGGCAGATATTTTCTAAGAGATAGTCTAAAACCAAAGATTAAGAAAAGTAAATATTTAGAAAAATATCTATTCGATGAAAAAGGGAAAAATCAGATTTTTGTTCTTATGATAACTAGACTTTTACCGATATTTCCTTTCAATCTCCAAAACTTCTTATATGGTATTACCGATATTTCCTTTGTAAATTACAGTATATTTACCTTTCTATTCATACTTCCCGGAACTTTTATTTACACAGTTCTAACC
>JAEZWK010000017.1 GCA_023443045.1 Bacillota bacterium | reverse complement strand
GTGTACCAGCTTCCATTTTCACCAGCTTATAACCAGCCTTAGCAAGCCCCTCTTCACTAAAGGCACTAGAAATAATCTGGACACCATTCCTACCTTTTGTAGGCTCTTCTTGCTCTATTTTGCTGCTCGCATTCTCCTTGCCATTATTATATTCCTCCATAGATGAGAAGAAATAATGATTTTCAGCAAAGGTTCCAAGCGCATCAGATACACCGCTTCCACCACTCTTATCAATCACTTCACTGATTTTGCCACCTGTAGGGAAGTTGGCATTTGGTTCAACAGTCAGATTATTAGGGATTTGCAAAAGCTCTCCTGCCTCTTTGTTTAGGTATCTGACCACATACATCATTACGAGAGTTTTACCATTTATTTTTTCTGCTGGAATGGTTACAGAAAAACCATTTTTTGCTGGATTTAGAGTCGCACTCAATCCCTCTACAGGAACAGGTGCTCCATCTTCTATTGCTGCAATAGTAAGCGTAGATGGATTGCCTGCTTCTGGATTTAGCCCATCCATTACAACAGCTGCATTACCATATATGCCTGGCATAGTATCTTCTATTACCATAGGCTCCGTCAAATCACCCCTTGCAGCAGGATTGATTGATATTGTCCATAATATATGATGTCCGTCATTAAATGGCTCATCCTCATATACCTCGCCGCTCTTAGCTGCCGGAGGTAAATTCCCAGTATCTATTTCATGCTTAACAACAGGTATGCTCCTGCCACCAACATTTAATGGTGTATCTGGATTAGCTTTAAGATACTCGTTATTTGTAGAAATATCCAGTACAAACTCACCCTTGCTAAGGTTATTTACAGTTTCATTAAACTTAATGATAACAGTATTAGTATCACCATCTAAAGTAAAGGTACCCTGTGGTATACCATTAACGATAAAAGGTCTTTCAGCAGTAACAGTTGTTACCACAAAGCCGTCTGGAACGTGGAGTCTGAGTTCCTTTTCCCCTACATCATCTCCTTTTTCTGTAGCAAACTCATATTTCAGCTTATAATTGTATGCTGCATCCTGCATATCAGAATAAGCTACTTGGCTGGCTTCAGTTTCACCGTCCTCATCTAAAAGCGTTACCTTGTCTATGGTGAAAAGATCTGCGGCTGTTCCACCAGCTTCCATCTCTTTTCCCGTGTTTGCATATGTACTTTTTGCACCCATAGAGTAAACCGCTGTACTAACTAGTAGTGCAAGTACCAGTATAAGTCCAATTACTTTATTCATAGCGTTTGGCTTAGTCATTTGTGGACCTCCAAAAATAATTAAATATATCACATAAATTATACATTGATTTCAGCTATTTTTCCAGTTATTTTGAGTATGAATTCGAAATTTTTTAAAAATTTAATTTCAAAGCTTAATTTTACATGTACTATTTCATAATTTGTATCCTTAAATTACATTTTTCTGCAAAATTTTTCTAAACATAATATATAATCCGCCGTCTTATTGAGAAATTCTATATCGTGAGAGATTATAAATATTATATTATCTTCTTTTTTTATATCCCGTATAAGTTTGGATATTTTTAACATATTTTTATAGTCCATTCCGCTTGTAGGTTCGTCAAAATAAATGAATTTGGAATTTTTGCATATTACAGATGCGATGGCAACTCTTTGCTTTTCTCCACCAGATAGGCTCATGGGATGTCTTTCTTTTAAGTGAATTAACCCGAGTGCATTTAATATTTCTTCTTTTTTTTGAGGTGCTAGATTTTTTATTCCCAGTTTTAGTTCCTCTTCCACCGAATCAGAAAAGAGCTGATGATTTACATCTTGCATCACAAGGCTTGAGTTTTTCAGCCTCTCTTTTTTTGATATTTCTTTTCCGTCAAGATATATTTTACTCTTACCCTTTTTATTTAGCCCCGTCATCACTCTAAAAAAGGTTGATTTTCCGCAGCCATTTTTCCCTACAATCCCATAGATTTTCCCCATATCAAATGCTACATCTTCTACCTTTAATTCACCTTCGTCATCAAATTCAATTTTAATATTTTTTATCAATAAATTTTTACCTTTTGTGACTTCATGTATTTGTAGAGGTGTTTTTTCTCTGGCGCGTAGTCCCCACTCTTTTAATTGTTCGTCTGCTAGTTCCATGAACTCTTTTCTTGAATATGTATTTTCTATTTTTCCTTTTTCTACTCGATATATTTTATCCACAATTTCCATAGAATAATAAATTCTGTGTTCTGCAAGTATTAAAGTTATTTTTTGTGATTTTAACTTTTTTAACATCTCTGTTATTATTTCTATATGTTTTTCATCCAAGTTGGCAGATGGTTCATCCAGCACTATTATTTTACACCCTGATATGTATGCAGAAGCCACGCAAAGTATTTGTTTTTCTCCACCAGATAGTTCAAATATGCTGCGTCCCAGCAGGTGTTCTATTGGGAAAAGTTTTAAGGTTTCATCCATGCGTTTATCCATTTCATCTGTAGTAAGCCCTATATTTTCCTGGTAAAATAAAAGCTCAAGCGTGGTATTCACATTAAAAAAATGAGTTTTTGGATTTTGAAATACGCTAGATATAATAAGTGATGTCTCATAAAGTTCCTGATTTTTTATTTCCTTGCCATTTACTTTTATACTTCCGCTACTTTCTAAATTTTCATAAAAAAATAAAAGTGAATTTATAGAGTTTATGATTGAGGTTTTACCGCTTCCACTTTCACCAGTCAAGAGTACACATTCCCCATCCATGATTTTTAAATTTATATCTTCCAGAATTTTATGCTCTCCGCTCTTTAGTGTAAAATCTTTTATTTCAAGCATATCCATCCTCCTACTACAGCTCCTAAAATTATTATCGCATATATAAAATCTATTGCACCCACATGTACTTTTATATATCTGGTCTTTTTTATGGGATTTGCTATTGCCTTATTTTCTGCAGCTTTTGAGATATCATCAGCAATATTAGATGAAATAATTAAGAGTGGCACTGCTACATACTCTAAATATTTGAATGGATTTTTTGTATTCAGCCCTCTTATTTTTAATGCCATTTTAATATTATTTTTTTCTTCCACAAACGACGGAAAGAATCTAAACATTACAGCTACTGGAATAGATATTACTTGGGGAATTTTTAATGCATCCATAGAGGAGATTATACTTCCAACATCTGAAGTTTTTATCAGAAATTTTCCTGCTATATACGGAATATAAAACATTCTAAGTACAAATAGTAAAGATAGAAATATTTTAATTAAAATCGGTAGATGAGACAATGCCTCGAAATTTGGAACAATAAAAAAGATTGCAAAAACTATAACATTGTTTATTGCATCTTTTTTGAATCCATTTATCATAAACATAATGGAAATTATAAGTATTATCAACCATTCAAAAATGGGATGTATGGAATTCACCACCGTAATCCCGAGTAATCCCACAACAAAAAGCTTTGTTATGGGATTGGGATTTAGTTTATTATTTTTTTTTAATTCCACTATGCAATTCCTGCTTTACTAAAATGTTTTTTTAGTAGCGCCTTTCCAATATATGCACCAATAATTCCACCG
>JAEZWK010000023.1 GCA_023443045.1 Bacillota bacterium | reverse complement strand
TGGATAGATATATTAGTCCATATCCTTCTTGGTTTTCTTTTACTATTTTTAATTTCTCTTCGTATGTTATTTTTTTCATTAAAATACCCCCTTATTTCCGTGTCCGGATTTAAGGGGGCAGTACAATATTACGTCTTTTTAATTTAAACTATTCATTTTTCTATATTCTTTGGGGATAATTCCTGTCAATTTTTTAAATGTATAGGTAAATTTGCTGGCATTTTTATATCCCACAATTTTAGAAATTTCTTGTATGCTTAAATTTGTAGTAGATAAATATTCCATGGCAATTTTTATTTTGTGCTTCTGCATATATCTACCAATACTTTGACCAAAAACAGTTTTGAAAGTTGTTTTTAAGGTTGTTTGGTTTATATTAAATTTTTCTGAAAGTTGATTTATCGTATATTGCTTGCTCAAATCTGATATTAACAGAGAATGAATTTCATGGACTTTTTCAATTTGGGAATCATAATCAATTTTTTTATTAAAGCTCTTATCTGATGGACAATGAAATTCAATCATATTTTCAATCATTTCGTGTAAAATTTTAGTTCTATTTGTTTTTGCTGCGGTATAATAGACCTCTTTTCGGATACGTCTATTTATTACAAGACCAGCATTTTTTAGTATTTTTAAATGGTGATATACATTAGGGCTTGTCATTTCCATTGCAGAAGATATATTTATCAAACATTCTTCAGTGTGGCATAATAACCAAAAAATTTGTAGCCTTTTTCCGTCGCTCATTATTTTTAGCAAATCAGAGACACTATTAAATACATCATTATCTAAAATTTTATTTAAAAAATGATTTGTATTTTTGCTGTGATTGTGGGGCAGTTTCTTGATATTAATCATCTCCTTTTAATCATTATACTGTTTAACTAAAATGAATGCAATAAAATAATCCGATTAGACACAAAATTTACTAATTAGATGTATTTTATAGATGCAGTTGACAGCTGAATTTATAGTTTTTATAATAGTATTAACAATTAAATATTATTTTAAATATTATACATAAATACTTGAAAGGAAGGTGAATGATTTTGTTGAAAGATAAAAAAATATTAATAAGAATTTTATTGGTTTTTATTATAATCGCTATATCTAATTTTTTTATTACAAGTGATATAATGAAATTTATTTTTTATCAGATAGCTTATTTAATTATTGCTTATGATGTTTTGATAAGAGCTTTAAAAAGTATTTGTAAAGGCAGAATCTTTAATGAGTTTTTTTTGATGTCAATAGCTACAATAGGAGCTATGATTTTGGGAGCCATAAAAACTGGAGATTATTTAGAAGGTATTTTTGTAATGCTTTTTTATCAAATTGGAGAGCTGTTCCAAGATGTTGCTGTTAATAAAAGTAAAAAGAATATTAGTGATTTGATGGATTTAAAACCAGAATATGCTAATTTAGTACGAGATGGAAAATATATAAGAGTAAGTCCAAAAGATGTAAAAATAGGTGATATTATTATGATAGGGCCGGGAGAAAAAGTGCCTATAGATGGTGTGGTTGTAGATGGAGTATCAAATATTGATGTTAGTAAACTTACTGGTGAAAGCCTTCCTAAATTTATACATGCGGGAGAAGAAATTCTAAGTGGGTCTATAAATATAGATGGAGCTTTAAAAGTTAAAACTACTAAAATATTTTCTGATTCTACCGCCGCAAAAATTTTAAGATTAGTAGAAAACGCTAGTGCTAAAAAATCGAAGAGTGAAAAATTTATAACAAAATTTGCTAAAGTTTATACACCCATAGTATGTATATCTGCATTAATCATTGCTTTATTGCCTCCTTTATTTTCCAAATTTGTATTAGGAATGAATTCATCCTGGAGTGTTTGGTTGTATCGTTCCTTATCTTTTCTTGTTGCTAGCTGTCCGTGTGCATTGGTAATTAGTATTCCTCTAACTTTCTTTTCGTCAATTGGATTGGCAAGTAAATATGGTATTTTAATTAAAGGTTCTAAATTTTTAGAAGCTCTTTCTAAAGTTAAATATACAGTTTTTGATAAAACAGGTACGATTACTAATGGTACTTTTGAAATTGTAGAGGTCGTAAGTAATAAATATTCTAATAAACAATTACTAGAATATGCAGCAGTGGTTGAAGAAATCTCATCCCATCCTGTAGCAGAGTGTATAAAAAAATATTATTCAAAAGATGTCGACTTAAAAAGAGTAAAGGATTATCAGGAAATTAGCGGTAAGGGAATAATAGCAAAGGTAGATGATAAAAATATTGCTGTAGGTAATTTAAAATTAATGCATCATTTAGGAGTTGATTGTGATGAAATTAATAAAATAGGTACTGTGATTTATATCGCCGTAGATAATGAATTTGCAGGATATATAATATTATCAGATACTATAAAGGAGAATTCTTATAAAACAATTTCTGAACTAAAAATGATGAATATAAAAAGAATTATAATGCTTACGGGTGACAGAAAAGATGTTGCGGAAGATATTTCTAAAGATTTAAAGATTGATGAATTTTTTAGTGAACTCTTGCCGGAAGATAAGGTTAAAAAAATGGAAGAACTACTCAAAGAAAAAAATACTGGGGAAACTCTAGTATATGTAGGTGATGGAATAAATGATGCTCCGGTTTTGGCACAAGCTGATGTAGGAATCGCTATGGGTGCTATGGGTAGTGATGCTGCAATTGAAGCTAGTGATGTGGTAATTATGAATGATGATCCTTATAAAATAATAAAAGCTGTAAAAATTGCAAATAATTGTATGAAAATTGTTTACCAAAATATTTTTGGATCTATATTTATTAAAATTTTAGCTCTATTTTTAATTGCTTTTGGACTAGTGAATATGTGGTTTGCTATATTTGCAGATGTTGGAGTCACGATTTTAGCAGTTCTTAACGCTTCTAGATGTTTGATTTTTAAAAGATGTGATAATTAATCATTTTAATAGATTAGAAATACATTTTTAAAATAATAATAAAAAATGATTATATAATTTTAACGGCTAAAACGGCCGTTTTTTGATAATCATTTTGGTGAGTTATTAGATATTAAAATATAAGATATAAATTTAATGCAGTAAATCGTTGACAAAATATTTTATTTATGTTTTAATTAAAGTAGGAATATATCTTTATTATATTTATTTGTAAGATAGGAATAGAGTATGGATAATCTTTATAAGAATTATATGAATAGTAATTCTAAGTTTTTTAAGTACAAAGAGAGTGAAAATATATATTTTTTAGATCAAAACACATACCCTAATTATAGTATTTATGATGATAAAAGACATTGGATATATTTTAATTATATAAATGATGTTCTTCCTGTTCAAGGTTTTAAAATTCATATTAGCTGTTTGGCAAAAGATAGTTTCGAACTATTTTGTATTTTATCAGAATTTTTATACTCTAAAAAATTATCTTTTAAGGTAACGAGAAGTTTAGAAGAATACGAAAATAAAAATGATAAAAGTGCAGATAGAACGATAAGTGGGAAGTTTATAACTATATATCCTCATTCAGAGTCTGAATTTATCGAATTGTTGGAGATGCTTCATATTTTAACCAAATCGTTTGATAAAGGGCCGTATATATTGACAGATAAGAGATATAAAAATGGCAATGTTTATTATCGCTATGGTGGTATTCTCGGAATTAAAAAGATAATTAATGGAAGATTGTCATATTGCATTATGGATGATAGGGGTAAGTATGTAGAAGATAAAAGAGAACCATATTTCTATTTGCCTAATTTTGTAAAATTACCTAATTTATTAAAAAAATTAGATATGGAATATGATAATGATATTGGTAAAGAATTTTTTGATGATATTGATATTTATGAAGTTTTACATTTTAGTAATTCTGGTGGCGTGTATAGAGGCTTTAATAAAAAGTATAATAGGAAGATTATATTAAAGGAAGCAAGGCCCAATACTTGCTTTGATGGGAATAAAAATGATGCTGTAGCTAGATTAAAACATGAATATGAGATGTTAAAAGTATTAGATAAATTTAATTTGACGCCCCAAGCCTATAATTTTTTTCAGGGATGGGAAAATTTTTTTTTAGAAGAAAGCTTTATAAGCGGAACTTCTTTATGGGATTATGTTTCAAAAAAATATCCATTTTCTTTTGAAAGATCACAAGATAAATACCTAAGAAATGCTGAAATCATTTTAAAAAATTTGTTTGAATCTATTGAAAAATTACATGATAATAATATTGCTATAGGCGATTTACAACCAAAAAATATTATGGTGTTAAGAGATTTAAAAATTAATTTTATAGATTTAGAGACGTCAGTTTACCTGGATGGAGAGTTTAACAACAATCCACTCAGAACTTATGGTTTTTACACAAAAAAGACACGGAGTTTAACTGAAAATGATTGGTATGCATTTATTAAAATAGCTACTTTTATGTTTCTTCCAACTTTTTCTGTAGATGAAATAAATACTGATATAAGTAGGAAGAGACTTGATTATATTCGGTATATTTTTGGGAAAAACGGTGTGAATATTCTTGAAAATTATATACAAAAGGCTATTGAAAAAGCAAAATTTAACAATATAGATTTATTAAACAATTTATCATATAAAAGTAATGATATTCATTCATTTATTAATGAAAAAAGAATTGGTGAAATTATAAAACTTTTATCTGAAAATATAATAAATAACATAAATTTTGATTCAGAGATAATTATAGATGCAGATATTAGAGCGTATGAGTATGAGGCAGGTAAAATAAATATATTGACTGGAGGATTTGGCATACTTTATGCTTTTCAAGATAGAGTTATAAATGAAAAGGTTTATTCTTGGATAGAAAGAATTGATTTTGAAAACTATAATGATCTTGGTCTTTTTAGTGGCTTGTCAGGGATTGTAAAAGTGTTGTTTGATTTAGATTTAATTGAAAAAGCAGCTAATTTAACTGACATTATTGTAAGTAAGTTATATGAATCAAATGAATTTTATGATTTTAGTATTTTGTCAGGATTATCAGGAATAGGAGTTTTTCTATTATCTATATACAATAATGAAGTATTATTAAATAAGATTTCTCAAAGAAAACTTTATGGAGCTATTGAAAAGATAAAAAATATATTGCTAAAAAATTATAAAAAAAACAAGATTCTATATAATTATGATAATGGGTTTATACCTAGTGGTCTTTTAAATGGAAGTGCTGGTGTGTTATATTTTTTGGTAATGTATCACGAAAAGTTTGGAGATTTAGATATAGAAGTTTTGTCTACATTTATAGATAAAGAAACAAAACATCTTTTTATTAATTCTGATGGTATTATATGTCTAAAAAATAAAGGAATAATGTATCCATATTTTTCTGGAGGAAGCTTAGGTTTGTTATTATTATTAGAAAAAGTGGATGATATATTCCGAAAGAATAATATCGATTATTATTATCGTTTAGGACAAAATAAATTTATTAGATATGAAGAAGTGAAAAAAGGAATTTTAAAAAATTTAGATCAAAGAAGTTTTTTGAGCGCGGGTTTGTTTAAAGGTCTCGCGGGAATGATTTTTTTCACTAAATATATTGATAATATAAGTTTGAAAAATAAAATTTTAAAAAAACTTTTGATACAACTTGATAATTTTATTTGCAAAGAATATAATGATTATAAGGTTTTAGGCAATTATTCATATAGATTTTCTGATGATTTTTATTCTGGAAGCGCTGGATTATTATTTGCCCTCAATAGTGTGTATTCAAAAAGAAATATTTTACCTATCTTTTAGGGAGGAATTATGAAAAAAGTTTTTGACAACGTTATAAGGAAAAATTTATTTTTAATATTTATTCTTATATTTGTTTTGGGATTTGAACAGGTTATGTCATCTGTTATTCCTTATTTATTTGGTAAATTTATAGATAATATCTTATATACAAAAGCTTTGAGAGCAGTTAAAATCTTTGGAGGAATTTTATTTATTGGTTATGTAGGAAGTATTTTCTTTGAGCTAATTCATTTGCATTTACAAACTGTATTATCAGAAAAAATGGGATTTGAGACTAAGCTTCGTTTGATACAGAATTTAAGAAAGAAAAAATTTCTGGAATTTAAGAAAAAAGATGCTTCTTATTTGACGAAAAGAATTGATCAAGATGTGGATGCTATATACAGTTTCATCCTAGATGATTTACCAAACCTTTTCGTACTTACATTTTGTATAGTTTATATGTTATTTCTACTTTTTAGAATACAATGGATAATAGGACTAGTAGTTTTATTATTAATTCCAGTTTATATCTTTATATATATGCTATATAAAGATAGTGTGCAGGAATCAGAAAAACAGATGGTTGAAAAGAAAAATATTTTATTTCAATCATATAATGATCAGTTGGAATATATGTATAATATTAAATTGGAAGCAAAGTACGAGGAAGAAGATAATTTTTTACATTCTGTCTTTAAAAACGCTTTGATTAATGTAAAGATCTATCTTAAGAACATGATAAAAATGCTTGGCGGTCAGTTTACTATTATGGGACTTAGCGATGTTGGAATCATTCTACTTTCTGGGTACATGGTATATGCTGATTTAATTACAGCAGGACAGATGATAAGTATAATTTTTTTAAAGGAAAGAATTATGGCTTTTGCTAAATCGTTATATGCTAGACAGAAGAAGTTTTTTTCGTATAAGGTTGCTAAAAACAGATGTATTGAACTTGTGGAAATGGATGAAGATGTAATTGGAAATGAAAAATTATCACAAATTGATGCGTTAAATACAAATATAGTCTTTTCGTACAATGACAATGAAGTTGTTTTAGATGATTTAAAAATTGATGCTAATAAGGGTGAGATCATCATTATTAAGGGAGGCAATGGAAGTGGAAAGAGTACATTTTTGCAATTGCTAAATGGTATGTTTACAGGTAAAGGTGTAAATATAACTCTTAATGGTAAAAATTTGAAAGATTTAGATACAGACGATCTAAGAAGAAATAATATCACAAATATTCCACAAATAATACGTGTAAAAGAACATAGCGTAAATGAGTATTTATATTCAGATAAAACCAGAGCTCAGATATTAGAAGAGTTTAATCCAATGACTGAAAAAGATGCAAATACTCTTAATAAATTCCTCGATTATGTAGAAAATAAAAATATAGATGATTTATCTGGTGGAGAAAGACAATTTTTATATTTTGTTAAGAAGATGGTAGAACCAAAGGATTTAGTTATTTTGGACGAGTTTTCTTCAAACTTAGATTTGGATAGAACTAATTTTATTGTAAATTATCTTGAAAGAATAAAAGAAGATCATATCATAATTTTAGTTACACATGATACACGAATAAATATAAAGGATCCAAAACTATACACTTTAGAAAAAAATAGGAGGTTTCGAGTATGTTAGGAATGAAAGAAAAAATTTTGAAGTTACAGAAGAAAAGACAAAAGAAGAATAATACCGCACAAATTTTTTCTACAGCAAGTAATGGATGTACCTATAGTGGTATAAGTGTAAGATGCAGTTAAAAAGAAGCCTTAGGGCTTTTTTTTTATAAAATATAATCTGTAATTATTACTATTTCATCATGTAATAATAGTTTATCTAAATCATTAACATTTTGGTTTACTTTTCTTAGTACACTTTCTAAGTAATAATTTATTGCCTTGTTTCCAGTCTTCTAATGTATATCTTTGTTTGATACTCTGAGTTACTGATAGATATTCTATATATTATTTCATGATACGGTATGATTTTAGTAATACGCATTTGTTTTTCTATATTTTTTATTTTGCGTAAAAAAAGCCCCTTTTGTAGGGGCCATTTTTATTTACTTAGTTCTAGCACTCTTTGTATTATTACATATAGTGTGTGTGCTAGTTCTTTTCTTGTTACTCCTTCTTTTGGTGAGTTGTGTGTAGAGTCGATTATTCCTTTTTCATCCATTTCTTTTATTGCTGCTTTTGCCCAGTCTGAGATTTCGTTTCCGTCTTGGTATGTGAACGCTTTTTTGATTTCAAATGGTATTTCTTTTATGAATCTGGCTATTATTACTGCTAGTTCTTCTCTTGTTAGTTCTTTGTTTGGCATTGCTTCGTTATTGTCATTTCCTTGGATGATGCCTTGGCTTGTTGCCCATTTCATGCTTTCGTAGTACCAGTCTGATGTTTTTACGTCTACATAGTTTTTATTAACGTCTTTTGTTTTGTCTTTACTTATTCTGTAGAGTGTTTCTACTAGCATTGCTCTAGTTACTTTTTCGTCTGGGTTAAAGTTTCCTAAGTCATCTCCTTTTAGTATTCCTCTTTGTGCTAGGTCTTGTATTTCTTCTTTGTTTTCTACGTTTTCTATGTCTTTGAATGTGATACTTATCGTTTTTTCTGGGACTGTGATTATTTCTTCTGGTTTTATTTCTTCCGGTTTTGTTTCTTCTTTATTTTCTTTTGGTTCTTGTGGTTTTACTACCACTTGGTCGTTGTTCCATTCGATTGGTCTATCTTCTATGGTGTCTTCAGGTATATATGGTTGGAAGAATTCTTCATCTGTGTTTTCTTCTTCATTTTTTAGATAAATATTGGGAATATATATGTGCAAATCACCTGAAATATCAAGAGGGTAATTATATGTTATAATAATACTTGTTTTATTATTCTGAGTGAATTCATTTTCAGTAAAGTAAATAATTTTATTTTCGCCATCAAAGTTAATGTCTTTATTATTTAATTTTATATCAGTAAACATTTTAGACAAAGTTAAATATTTATTTAAATCAAGAGTTTTATCGTTGTTTAGAAAGATATCTTTTTTGAGATATTGGTTGTCTATTTGAATATTGTATATATTGATATTATCTAGAGGAGAAAAATCATTAATTTGATTGTTAGAGGCTTTTAATATACTTAAATTTTTTAAATCCTTTATAGGAGAAATATCTGTAATATTATTGTTGGATATGTCTAGAAATTCCAGATTCTTAAAATTTCTTATTAAATATATATCTTTTAGATTATTGTAACTGATATTTAGCTCATATAATTTCAATAGATTTTCTATATTATTTATGTCAGTGAAATAATTATTTGATATATCCAGTATTGAGATATTATTTAAGTCATGAATACTAGATAGATCATCTATGAAGTTATTTCCTAAATATAGTGTTGTTATATTCCCTTTATTTGTAAGAACAGATATATCGGATATATTATTTGATTTAAGATTTAAATCTATGATTTTATTTATATTTTCTAGTGGTTTTATATCTTTTATTTGATTTTTTTCTAAATCTATTTTGTATAAATTTACTAAATTTTGTATAGCATTTATTTCAGATATTTCGTTTCTTTTAGCTATAAATTTCTCTAAAATAGAGTAATTTTTAATAACATCTATATCTGATATATAATTTAATGAAATATCGAATATTTTTAGATTATGAAGTTTTTTTAATGGAGATATATCAGAAATTTTATTGTGAGATAGGTATAATTCTTTTAAATTCGTAAGATTTTCAAGAGGAGTGATATCTTCGATATTATTATGTGATAGTCTTAATATTTCTAAATTGTTTAAATTTTTTAAAGCATTCAAATCTGATATAGAATTTTCAGAATATCTTATAGCGCCTTCTTCTGGTATATTTCCCGAAGAAATAGTAAGTTGTTTAATATTTGTAGCGCTTTCTAATCCTTTTATACTTTGAAATTCGATAGGATTAAAATCTTCATCGAAGCCTCTTAATGCTAAAGCTTCAATAAGTTCCATTTCATCCTCATATATTTCTATATCTTCAGGATTTTTTCTATAGTTTGGATCTGATAATTTAAATTCGTATTCTCCTTCGATTATTTCATCTAAGCGATCATCTCCATTATAATTTTTAAATAGTGTAAGTAATCTATTTTTTAATATTGGGTCTTCAAATATTACAGGCTTTCTTTCTTCTTTGTCATCTTCATCTTCTTTGTTATTTTTAGTTAAATCAAAATTTTCAAATGTAAAATTATACATATCATATGATAGTTTAAAACTTGCTATTGCTATTTTTGTTTTATCTTCGTTTGGAATAATTATTATTTGATTATTAGTATAATCATATTCTATTTTGTAGTATTTATTTTCTGAGTAATTAACAATTGGGGTGTCTACATCATACATTTCTTTTAGTAGGCCTTTTATTGGTTCAAACCCTTTTACTGGATCATCTATATAGTATTTGCCATCTTTATATTCGTATTTGATTATGTCTTTTTTTATTGTTTGGTTTGCAGATCCAAAATAGTGATTAGCAAAATCAAATTCTTTTAAATATTCAGTTGTGTCTTCTATATATTTTTTAACTGGTGTAAAGTCATAAATAAAATTATTTCCCAGACCTAGGTTATTTAGGTTGCTTAAATTTTTTAATGCAGATATATCTGTAATTGCATTGCTTTCTATATTTAAATACTCAAGCTTTTCTAATTTAGCTAATGGACTAATATCAGTAATTGGATTTTTTTGATTATTGAAATGAAAATCTAAAGATTTTAGATTTATTAATTTTTCTATTCCGTCCAAATTAGATAATTCAAGATTATAAATATTCAATATCTCCAAGTTTGTTAAATTATAAATCCCATCAATATTATGAGCAAAATTTCTATCTATCTCAAGAATTTTTAATTTATTTAAATTATAGATGGGGGAGAAGTCTTCAATAGAATTTTCGCTTAAATGTAATTCTTCTAGATTTATGGCATACTCTAAACCATTAATATTTTGTATTCCTCTAGATACAGCTTGTTTATGTTCATCTAAATTATATCTGTATTTAAATGGAATAAAATTAAAGTTTAGTTTTTTTAATTCTTCAAGCTCATCTTTATATATATCGCGTAATTTTATTTTTTCGAATTCTTCTTCTTTCATAACGCCTGACTTTGGTGCCATATTATCTAAAACACATATGATCGCACGTTTTAGTCGTTCGTCAGGGATTTCAACCACCTCACGATTATCATCTTCTGACTTCTTATATAATTTTAATGGTAGGATGGAATTATCTCTTAAATCGGATAAATAAATAAATTCATCATTGTCAATTATTGCTGTTGTATGTTTTAGCTCTCTATTTTTGGTTTTAATTTTAGAATTTGGTGAATATTTTTCAGCTACATAAGTTTTATTTGTACCATCTATATATAAGTGAAAAGCAGTTTTGTCTTTTAATTTTATTTCGTCTATATCGACAGTGTGATAACCGCTTTTTTCTACACTTCCTTTATATAATATTTTTGCATTTTCTAATATGCTTATTGGATCGTCGCTTTTTTCTATATTCTCTACTTCTGAATTTGGTAAAAATCTGATGATTACATCTACATTATCTTCATTTGTAAAAAACCCAATTTTATCTATTGTAGCCTCTTCATTAAAAATAGCAAAATATCCATCTGAACTTGGATCGTTATTCATATTTTCTAAATAATGTGAATATGCTTGTCTATCGTTTGAAATAATTTCTTGTTTTTTAATTATTTCTTTAAACCCATAGACTTCTCTAGCAAAATCTAAAGATTCATATGATACATAATACACACCATTGTCACCAAAAATTTTGCCCTGTGCATCTACACATATAAATGCGCCATTATGAGTGGGTTGTGTAGTAAATTTCGTTTTATCAAAATCATCATCAAAGCCAATAATCGCTATCATATGGTTTGCAAATCCTTTATATGCTGGATCGTTTGGAGGAGCGAAATATGAAGAATTTTCTTTGTTGAAATATTTGCTATGCTCATAAGGAAATTTGTTTTTGGTTTCTATGGAATGATATATATTGCTAACTGCCGCACCATATTTTTTGATGTGTTCTTTTATTTCGTCAATTGTTTTTAATTTCACGATTTCGGTTGCCATATAATCAGGCTCTAAATCTGTAGTTGACTTTAATTTGTTATATTCATTTTCATCTAAACCCGGCATATATTCAAAAGTTTTATTTTTTAATCCATTTCCATTAGCTAGAGTGGAGATTATAATATTTTGATTTCCACCGTTATATCTATTGTAATAGGGGAATTCAATAGAAAATTCTAAAACATCTATAGATAATTCTGTGTTTAAGTTTTTTACATAGTTTAAATAAATTTCTGCGGCATAAATTGGAGCTGTGACAAAACAATTACCATCAAGTCCTTGATCTTTAATGTGAAGTTCTATATGTTCTCTGACATCAAATTTTTCAGCTGTAACATCTTTTGAATTTAAAATCATAAAGATTAAGTATAAAAAATAAATTATTTTTTTCAAATTAATCCTCCTTAAAATAAGTATATGATTTTTCCAACTCTTGTATATAAGGTATTTTTGAATTGGTTAAATTTTTAGATTCGTCATCGAATATTATTCTTTTATCATGAATTATAATTACCCGATTCCCTATATGTTTTAGAAATTTAAAATCATGAGTTACCATAACTATAGTTATAAAAAGCTCATCATGTAATTTCTTCAATATACTTAATATATTTTTTTGGTTTACTACATCTAGTGCACTAGTAGGCTCATCTAAAAGTATGATATCCGGTTCTTGTAAAATTGATCTCAAAAGTGATAATCGTTGGAGTTCACCCCCGGAAAGTCTATTTGGGTAATTATATATTTTTTCAATATCCAAGTTTATAAAACTAATATTTTCCTTGATAATATCAATATATTTTTCTCTTTTGTCTTTAGGAATAACTTCTTTTAACTGATCTACTATTTTTCTTTTTGGGTTAAAAGAAGTGTAAGGATCTTGAAATACAAAAGCTGTATTTAATTTAGAAATTATATTTACATTTCCGCTATAATCTTTTTTTAATCCCGATATTATATCTAAAAGTGTGCTTTTCCCGGAACCGCTATTTCCCATTATGATTAGAAAATCATTTTTATAAATATTTAAATTCACATCTTCTAAAATAACTTTTGTATTATATTTAATATTTAAGTTGGATAATGATATAATTTTTTGTTTCATAATCTAGCCTATAAAAGCATTTTTGTGATTTGAGTTTTAGGATTATATAAGATTTCGTATTTAGTATTTTCTTCTACAATTTTTCCACTATTCATTACTATTATTCTATCAGCGACTTTTTTAATAACATCTATATCATGGCTTATTATTATTTGCGATGTATTATTATCCGCCTTTAAACGATTAATAATATCAATAATTTTTTTTGTATTTATCATATCCAAACCTGTAGTTGATTCATCATAAATTATTAATTCAGGTTCTAAGACTATAAATAATGCTATCAAAATTCTCTGTAGTTGGCCGCCGGAAAATTGGTGGGGATATTTTTTTAATTCATCAGAAGATATATCCACAGATTTTAAAACTTCTATAACTTTGTTTTCGTCATATATTAATTTGTGAAAAGCAAATATTTCTGTGAACTCTTCTAATATTTTTTTATTGTTTAAAAAAGCGCTAAATGCATTTTGAAAAACTAATCCGATATTTTTTCCTCTTAATTTAGCCAATTGTTTTTCTTTTATCTGGAGTAAATTGATACCATTAAAAATGATATCACCCGATACATTTAAATCGCTCGTAAGTAATCCGGTAATAGCAGAAGAGAGGAGAGTTTTTCCGCTTCCGCTTTGCCCTAAGATGCCAACTACTTCTCCTTTTTCCACATTAAAATTTATATTATTTAGTAATATTTTATTTTTATTTTTGACTATAAGATTATTTATTTTCAACATATTATCTATCCGCAATTATTTTTGTACACATAATAGAAACTATAATTATAATGGCTGCTGGTAAGTAAATATAATATCTATTATTAATATTTATAATATTCATAGCAGAGGAAAGTATAGTTCCTAAACTAGCGTTTGGGGGTCTAATTCCTAAAGATAAAAAGCTTAATGTAGATTCCATGAGAATCGATTGTGATAAACAAATAGTAAATCTAGAAATTATTATATGCCACATATTTGGTAACATGGAGCAGAAGAAGATACTTAGATTACTTTTCTTACACAATCTTTGGTATCTAATATAATTTTCGTCATATAATTTTTGTATCTCTACTTTTATAAGCCTTGAACTTTGGGGCCAAGTAAAAAGTGCAATAACCAGAATTAAATTAATTACACTAGCGCCTAAAATACCTGTAAGACTTGCAGCTAAAACAAAAAATGGTATGCACATCATTATATCGGTTATAGTTTCAAAAATTTCCCTGATTATCTTATTTGAAAACACCTTTATATATCCAATGATTAAAGATAAAAATATAGATACTAACGAAGCCAAAATACTGATACCAATAGTAATTTTGGTGCCATATAATGTTCTTGAAAAAATATCTCTTCCTAATTCATCCGTTCCAAAAAAGTGTTCTGGTGATGGTTTAGCATACCTATTCGATAAATCATGAATATTTGGATCTAAATTAAAGATTATAGGAACTAAAATGGAAAAAGAGATGATAAATATAATAATAATTAATGAAATAACTTTTGAGATTTTTATTTTCATAATTTACACCTAATACGTGGATCTAAGCATTCATTTACAATATCTGAAAGAAAATTTGTAATAAGAACGATTATTGATACAAAAAATAATATCCCTAATATCAATGGATAATCTTTATTTACGACAGCATCATAATTTAGTTTACCAATTCCAGGTAATACAAAAAAAGTTTCGGTAACAAGCGCACCGCTAAAAATTGATGGTATTTCCATAAAAAATAGAGTAATTATTAGAGATTTATTTGCAGTTAAACCATTTTTAAAAATTGCTTGGCGCAATGTGAGGCCTTTCATTTGAGCTGTTTTTATATGATTTTTATCCAATTCAGCGCATAAAAAGTTTTTAACATATCTAGTTAATGGTGCGGTTTGAATTATTGTTAATGTGATTATAGGCAAAAATAGATGATGTACATTATCCCAAAAATTTTTCCCCATACCTGATAATGGGAAAAGTTTAATATCAAAAGCTAAATATTTGAGCAAAAATAAAGCTAATATAAAAGTGGGTAAACTAGAAATTAAAATATTAGTAACTTCAAAAAGATTATTTATGATTCTATTTCTAGTGCTTGCCCAAAAAACACCAAGTAATAATGATAAAAATATGCTCAGAAAAAAAGCAGGTACTGTTATATATAGTGTATAAGGAATTCTATCCATAATTAAATTTATTACTTTAGATTTGTGCTGAATGGAATAACCAAAATCAAATTTTATAGCATCTTTTGCCCATTTAAAAAACTTGATAAAAAAGGGATCATAATATCCCTTTTCAGTCAAGTATTTTTGAATATGTTGTTCACTCATTCCAGGTCGGAGGGAATTGTAATAAGGATTACCTGGTTGTAAATGTATTAAAGAAAATATTAAGAAGCAAATTACAACAAGAGTAATTAATAATTTTATAGACCTTTTTAAAATATAGAGTGACAATTTATTTATCCCAATTTTCAATATTATAGAATTCTGCAAATGTATTTGGTTCGTAGTTTGTTATATTTTCTTGGAAAGCACACATTACATCAGGTGCATAAAGAGGTAACCAAGGTAAATCTTCGTTTAATATTTTGCCAAATTCATTGTAAATAGCTTTTCTTTCGTCTTGCGTAGCAGCTTTAAGACCCGCATCAATCAATTCATCTGTCTTAGGATTTATATAACCAACAAAATTCCAAGATGCAGTTGAGTACCAATTAGGTTTAGGATCTGGATCTAAATCTAAAGTGTTTGCCATTAAATACATATCATATTCGCGTTTTTCTACCACCTGTTCCATAACTGCAGGAAATTCTTTTTGATCTAAAATGATTTCAATACCAATTTGTTCTAATTCCGATTTTATTATTGGTCCTGTCAATTCTCTTGTTTTATTTCCTAGTGGTACAACTAAAGTAAAGCTAACTTTTTTACCATTATATTCAACAAAACCATCATTATCATTGTCTTTTAGTCCTGCAGAAGCTAACAATTCTTTTGCCTTATCTAAATCTTTTGAATAATTAATAAGATTATCAGGGTAACTCCATAGAGTAGGTACCATTGGTGTGTTGATAACTAAACCATGCCCTTCTAATAAATTATCAACTATTGCTTGTCTATCTATAGCATATGCAAAAGCTTGTCTTACTTCTTTTATTTTAAGTATTTCATTTTGATTGTTCATTCCCATGTATTGAATATTAGAAGTGGGATATGAAGTAATTTGTATACCAGCATTTTTTAGTTGTGCAATATCATCTTGATTAAAATTTGAAATTTCAGCAATATCAATATTCTTATTAATCAACTCTGCTGGTGCTGTATCTGCATTAAAGACCAACATGTCGATATATTTTAGTTTTGGCACTCCTTTGAAATATTTTTCATTTCTTTCAAAATAAACACCTACTCCAGATTTAAAATCTTTTACAATAAAAGCTCCAGTTCCAACTGGTTTATTTAATAATTCTGTTTCATTTTCCCAATTTTTTACTTCAGTTTTTGACCAAATATGTTTTGGTAAAATTGGAGTAGTACCTAATAAAGTTTTACTTGGCGCAAAACTTTGGGTAAATTTAATTGTTATAGTATCATTATCTACAGTTATTCCTTCTATATTTTCCTTGGTACCATCTTTAACTTCGGAAGCACCAACAATGTTTTCCACTCTATTATAATATTCACCAGTGTAATCCTTATTTGCTAGTGATTCAAAAGTAAAAACTACATCGTCAGCAGAAAATTTTTCGCCGTCCGACCAATATACATCATCTCTTAAAGTGATTTTAACTTCTGTAGCATCTTCATTAATTTCAAAAGATTTTGCTAAAGAATTTTCTAACTCACCCTTGTTATTTTGTTCTAATAATGAATTATAAACGATAGAATTTACATATCCATCTTGCTGAATATTGCTAATTAATGGATTAAAAATACCATTAGGTGTGTTCCAAATAGCATATACTAAACGTTTATCAGTTTCTTCTGATGTAGAATTTTCTTCAGTGACTTCTGTTTTAGATTCATTCTCTTTTTCTGTTGTAGCAGTTCCTTCCTTAATATCATTGGATTTATTACATCCAATAAAAAAGAAGGTACAAGCTAAAATTAAGCATAATAACTTTTTCATATGTCCTCCTAAAAATAATAATTTGTTTACTTTCACAATGCAAAGTATAACATTTATTAGAAAATATAGTAACAAATATAAAGATAATCTATCGATCTAAAACATATAATTAAAAAAATCTATTAAAAAAGATTCTAGAGAACTAGAACCTTAAAATTATAAGAAGTCAGAATACACTTTTGAGACACCTTCTTTTATATATTTATTTGCTTTATCTAAATCGTTTATTGTGTGGATAAAAACAGGAATATTTGATTTTATAAGTTTATTTCCCAGTTTATTTTTTGAAAATTTATCCTCCTCTATAGTTATTGCGTAGAGTTTATTATTTTTGGCAAAATCAATAATTGCTTTATCGCTATAATTACTCATATATAAAGTAAAAATAATATTTGAATATCCTAATGATTTTGCTTCTTGGTATTGATTGAAATAATAAATTTGAGGAATAATTCTAGATTGTAAGTGGGGATATTTTTTCTTTATTTCAGCTAAAAAGTGAATATTATCTTGCTTGCAATCTGTTATTAAATATGCATCTTTATTTTTGTTAAACCAATCCATCAATTGATCTAAACTCAATAGATTTAAGCCGTGACTTTCAAAACGTGAATTAAAAGTTTGAAAATCATAGGGCTTCTCACCAATACTAGGAAGTTTTAAAAATTTTGTTATAAAACCATTCCACGAATGTAGAGCTATATATTTTTTATCAGAAGTATATGAAAAATCTATTTCAAAAAATCTTCTGCCGTTTGCGTAATTTTTAGATAAAGCTTGTAAAGAATTTGTGTAAGTCATTGAATAGACATCTCCTCCTGCGTGCATAATAATTTTATCACTAGCTAAGGAGTCGAACTTACCATTTTTAATAAATTTCTTTATATCTCCGAAACGATTATAAAAAGATAGATCTCTACACATATCAATCATAATGTTTGTCATAATATAATTTGATTTGGCTACATTTGAAAAATTAGAATCAGAAATAGTAGAACCATTAAAACTTCCAATATGAGATGTAATAAAATTATAGTTTTGAGTTATATGTGAACCCACATTAAAAGGCCTTCCCAAAACTACTAAATCAGAACCCCCATTATGGCCGATAAAAGGCAAATCTAAATCAAAACCAAAAAAATTTAAAATAGTTGGATAAATATCAACCGAAGAAAGAATCTTTTGATGTTTGGAAGATAAAGCATCCCTTTGTAAACCAGTTTTATCAATAATTAAAAAAGGAACTCTTATCTTATCAAAATCACTAGGTAAGAATTTTGAGTCTAAAGATTTAAAATAAGAAATAAAATTTTCATATTTTTTGGAAAAAACATCATTATAAATATTATTTCCTAAAACAACTACAACTGTATTATCTAGTAAATTTTTATTAGATAAATAAGTACAAAAACTATTTAAAAAAGAATCTATAGAATGGATATATGATGCTTCATTATAGAGAGATTTGTTATAATCACTACCATTAAAAGAATTAGAAGAATCATTTAGATGCTTTAAATGAATATGAGTGAAAAATAAATTATTTCTATCTATATTATCAAAATATTTAAACAAATCAGAAATGTTTGAAAAAGTAGAAACACTGGAATAAAGATTTTTATAAAAATTAGTTTCACTCTTATCAAAATTATAATCTTGAATCAAAACATTAGTTTTATAAGATTTTTCCTTGAAAACAAGAGGAAGTGGGAAAAACTCTTTATCTAAATAATAATTAAAAGCATCATATCTAGAATCTGGCAAGAACCCAGATAAAGCAGAGAAAATATGTCCATATTTACCAGAATCATTATACATATAGCAGTTTTCAAAAACGGGAGAATCTGCTTTTAAAATTTTATTAATAAATGGGGTAACCGGCTTTGAATTAATATTTTTATTAATAAAAAGAGAATGTAAATTGTCAATTTCTAAAAAAATGACATTTTTATTAAATCCTCTATTAAAATAATCATCTTTAATAAGTTTTTCAGAAAATAGGGGGTAGTCAAAAATTCGATCACCTTTAGCCAAATTAAGATTTGAAAAATTAAAAATTAATAATAAACAAGAAAAAAGAAAAATTAAAAATCTCTTCATTGGAACCTCCTAAGTAAAAATCATAACAAAAAAACTAAAAAATATCAAATTAATTTGAAAAAAAAGAATAAAAATGCTATTATATAGAAAATAAATACATAGGAGGAATAATATGAAAAAAATAGTAACATTAACAATTGCGCTACTATTAGCCTTAACAACAGTAGTAGGAGCAACTAGCGGAGTAAAATCATTCCAAAAAATAACACTAGACGGAAAAGAAGTATCATTACAGGGTTACCTAATCGAAAATGCTAACTATTTTAAATTAAGAGATTTAGCAAATATATTAAACGGAACTTGCGCCCAATTTGATATAAGCTACAACAAAGAAAAAGCACAAATACAAATCAAAAAATCAACTAGCTACTCAGAAGCACAAAAAGGATTGTCAGCATTAAAATCTGAAAAGGTTAACGCTGAAATGTCCACACAAAATGTATTAGTAGATGGAGTAACACATAAAGTTTACACAGCACTTATAGAACAAAACAATTTTGTAAAATTGAGAGATGTAGCTAAAATTTTAGGATTTGAAGTTGAATATAACGAAACTACAAAAGAAATAAATTTAAAAACTACAGATGTTCCAGGAACATGTACAATACATTAGGATAAATATCCCGAAAAAAATAAAAAAATAAAAATAAATAAAAAATAATCTAAAACCCCTTGAAAAAGAAGGGGTCTTTTAGTATACTTAATTAGTGCCCGTAGTCAAAGGCGTAGAAATGGCAAGTGGCCAGTTTAACTGGGGAATTGTCATGGAGAAGTCAGATCAAAAGAATCTGGCGAAGCTGCATGTACTCGGTTTTTTCTTTTGAGCGGAGGAAGAAACGCCCGGGAGCGTTGCAGATGACGTCGTATGAAAGGGCTGACTCATACGATATAAATTTAAGGAGGGTATATGAGCACAAAAAATAAGATCAGAATTAGATTAAAAGCTTATGATCATGAAGTTCTAGATCAATCTGCAAAAAAAATAGTAGAAGCTGCTAAGCGTACAGGTGTTGAAGTATCAGGTCCCGTTCCCCTACCAACACACAAAGAAATAATTACAATTTTACGTTCAGTACACGTAAATAAAGATTCACGTGAGCAGTTCGAACAGAGAACACATAAGAGATTGATTGATATTCTAAATCCAACAGACAAAACTGTTGACGCTCTTATGAAGTTGAATCTACCAGCAGGTGTAGATATAGAAATCAAATTATAAGCCAAAATTTATATGATTGGTTTCAATCCGCTATAAAATATGGAGGTGCTTAAATAGTGAAAGGCATAATGGGAAGAAAGTTAGGCATGACTCAAGTTTTCGGACCATCCGGAGAACAGATTGCCGTAACTGTTATTGAAGCTACACCAAATGTAGTTATTCAAAAAAAGACAGAAGAAAAAGAAGGTTATAATGCTGTACAGTTAGGTTTCGAACCTATTCGTGAAAAATTAGCAAACAAACCTAAAAAAGGTCACTTTGAAAAAGCTGGCGCTAAACCAATGAGATTTTTAAGAGAGTTTAAAGATGATTCCTATATGGAAATGGATTTAGGCCAAGAAGTAAAAGTTGATGTTTTTGAAGCTGGACAATATGTAGATGTTACTGGTATCTCAAAAGGTAAAGGAACATTAGGTGTTGTAGGAAGACATGGTTTTTCTAAAGGTAGAGAAGCTCACGGTTCTAAACACCACAGAATGCCTGGTGGTATGAGCGCTGGTACTTTCCCAGGACGTGTATTTAAAGGTCACAGAATGATGGGAAGAACTGGTAACGAACAAGTAACTGTACAAAATTTAGAGATAGTAAGAGTTGATGTAGATAAAAATATTTTATTGATAAAAGGTGCAGTTCCTGGACCTAAAAACTCTATGGTTCTTGTTAAAGCCGCTATCAAGAAATAAGAGGTGAAAATATGGCTACTATTAAAGTTCTTAATATGCAAGGAAAAGAAGTTAAAGATCTAGAATTATCTGACGAACTCTTTGGCGCAAAAATAAGCGAAGGAGCAGTTCACCAAGCCGTTGTCAATATTTTAGCTAATAAAAGACAAGGAACAAAATCCTCTAAAACTCGTACAGAAGTAAGAGGTGGTGGTAGAAAACCATGGAGACAAAAAGGTAGAGGTGCTGCAAGACAGGGTTCTATTCGTTCTCCACAATGGAGAGGTGGTGGAGTTATATTTGCTCCAAAACCAAGAGATTTTTCTTACAAAATTCCAAAGAGCATGAAAAAAGCTGCGTTACGTTCTGTATTAACTGCAAAATATAACGATGGAAAGATCAAAGTAATTGATCAAATAAAATTTGATGCTCCAAAAACTCAAGCTATGGGAGAATTCTTAAAAGCTATCAATGCAAATAGAGCTCTTGTAGTTACAGAGATTGTTGATAGAAACGTCTACTTATCAGGTAGAAATATTCCAAAAACTGAAGTAACCTTTGCTGATGTTATAAATGTTTATGATTTATTGAAACATGATAACATTGTTGTATCAGAGGCTGCTATCCAAAGAATCCAGGAGGTATTTATCTAATGGATGCATACGATATAATATTACGTCCTATCATTACTGAAAAAAGTATGGACGATATGAATGAAAAGAAATACACATTCCGTGTTAATAAGAAAACTAATAAAACAGAAGTTAAAAAAGCTATAGAAAAAATCTTTGGCGTAGAAGTAGAAAAAGTTAACATTATGAATGTTAGAGGAAAGAAAAAACGTCAAGGAGTAGCTGTAGGAAAAACAAGCGATTGGAAAAAAGCAATCGTAAAATTGACAGAAAGTTCTAAAAACATTGAATTTTTTGAAGGTATGGAATAGGAGGTAGAACATGGCTATTAAAAAATATAAACCAACATCTGCCGGCCGTAGAAATATGAGTGTTTCTACTTTTGAAGAAATTACCAAATCTACTCCAGAAAAAAGCTTAGTTATCAGCCTTCCTAAAAACTCTGGAAGAAACTCTCAAGGACGTATCACTATGCGTCACAGAGGTGGTGGAGCTAAGAAAAAATATAGAATCATTGATTTCAAACGTAATAAAGACGGTGTAGAAGGAATAGTTAATGCTATTGAATATGATCCAAATAGATCTGCTAATATTGCTCTTATCTTCTACAGAGATGGAGAAAAGAGATATATCTTACATCCAGTTGGATTAAAAGTTGGGGATAAGATTGTTTCTGGCGAAGGAGCGGATATAAAAGTTGGTAATGCTTTAAAACTTAAAGATATCCCTGTAGGTACAGTAATTCACAATATCGAATTAAAACCTGGTAAGGGTGGACAAATGGTTAGAAGCGCTGGCGGCGAAGCTCAGTTAATGGGTAGAGAAGGAAAATATGCTCAACTTCGTTTACCATCTGGCGAAATGCGTATGGTATTGCTAGAGTGCAAGGCAACTATCGGACAGGTTGGAAACTCTGAACACGAACTTATTAGAATTGGTAAAGCTGGAAGAAATCGTTATTTAGGAAGACGTCCACATGTTAGAGGTTCTGCGATGAACCCTGTAGATCACCCTCATGGTGGTGGTGAAGGTAGAACTCCAGTAGGTAGACCAGCTCCTATGACACCTTGGGGTAAGAAGAGTGCTGGAGTTAAAACTCGTAAAAAAGGTAAAAAATCTGACGCTCTAATTATTAGAAGAAGAACCAAATAAGGAGGAAAAATGAGTAGATCAATTAAAAAAGGACCCTTCGTAGACGATCATCTAATGAAGAAAATTGAAGCGTTAAATGAAAAAAATGATAAAAAAGTTATTAAAACATGGTCCAGACGCTCAACAATCTTCCCAGAATTCGTAGGACATACGATTGCGGTTCATGATGGAAGAAAACATGTACCTGTTTACATTACAGAGGATATGGTTGGTCACAAACTTGGTGAGTTTGTAGTTACTAGAACTTTTAAAGGCCACGCTGATAAAAAAGCAGGCGTTAGATAAGGAGGTCTAATTTATGAAAACTAAAGCTATAGCTAAATATGTTCGCATTAGCCCTCGTAAAGTTCATTTCATCTGTGATGAAATAAGAGGTAAAAATGTTGATGAAGCACTTGCTTTCTTGATGTTTACACCTAAAAAAGGTGCCAGAATTTTATATCAAGTTCTAAAAAGTGCAGTTGCTAATGCTGAACACAATTTTGAAGCAAATAGAGAAAAATTATACGTTTCTGAAGCTTTTGCTAATGACGGTCCAAGAATGAAACGCTATCGTCCAAAGGCTAAAGGAATGGCATATCCAATCATTAAACGTACAGCACACATTGGTGTGGTAGTATCTGATGAATAAAGGAGAGATATAGATGGGTCAAAAAGTTAATCCACACGGACTTAGAGTCGGTGTAATAAAAGATTGGAACTCCAAGTGGTATGCCAACAAAAAAGATTTTGCAGATATGTTGGTTGAAGACCACAAAATTAGAAATTTTATAAAGAAAGAACTTTATCAAGCAGGAATTTCAAAAGTAGATATTGAAAGAGCTGCTAGTAAGATTAAAGTTTCTGTACACACTCAAAAACCAGGTGTTGTTATTGGTCGTGGTGGTGAAGGTGTAGAAGCCTTGAGACTTAAAATCAATAAATTAACTGGTAAAGATGTTGTTGTAAATGTTGAAGAAGTTAAAAATCCTGATGTTGAAGCTCAATTAGTAGCTGAGAATATTGCTTCTCAATTAGAAAGACGTATCGCTTTTAGAAGAGCTATGAAATCAGCTATTCAACGTACTATGAGAATGGGCGCTAAAGGAATTAAAACCATGGTATCAGGCCGTTTAGGTGGAGCTGATATTGCTAGAAGTGAAAGATATTCCGAAGGTACAATTCCTCTACAAACATTACGTGCTGATATTTCTTATGGTTTTGCTGAAGCTAATACAACATACGGAAAAATTGGTGTTAAAGTTTGGATTTACAGAGGAGAGGTATTAAATGGTAAACTTCCAGAAATTACTCCTCCACAAGATAAAAACAAAAAACGTAAAAGACGCTTTAACAACAAAGCACAAGCACAGAAGTAGGAGGTAGATTTTATGTTGATGCCTAAAAGAGTAAAAAGAAGAAGAGTTCATCGTGGTAGAATGAAGGGCTTTGCTCAAAAAGGTAATACTATCACTTATGGTGATTATGCTCTTCAAGCGCTTGAGCCTGCATGGATAACCTCCAATCAAATTGAGGCTGCGCGTCGTGCTATGACCAGACACGTAAAAAGAGGTGGTAATATCTGGATTAAGATTTTCCCAGATAAACCAGTTACTGCAAAACCAGCTGAAACACGTATGGGTAGTGGTAAAGGTGCTCCTGAGTACTGGGTAGCAGTTGTTAAGCCAGGTAGAGTGCTATTTGAGATGAGTGGAGTTAATGTTGAAGATGCTAGAGAAGCTATGCGTCTTGCTCAACACAAACTTCCTATTAAAACCAAGTTCATCACACGTGATGACTTTGAAGCCAAAGGCGGTGAAGTAAATGAAGGTTAAAGAAATACGTCAGATGTCTGATGGTGAATTATCAAATAAACTACAAGACTTAAAGAGTGAATTATTTAATTTAAGATTCCAATCAGCAACAGGACAATTAGACAACCCTCTAAGAATTCGCGTTGTAAGAAGAGATATAGCAAGAGTTAAAACTATCCAAAAGGAAAGAGAACTCGGAATAAGGAAGGAGCAATAACCTATGGAAAGAACTTTAAGAAAAGTTAGAATTGGAATAGTTACTTCTGATAAAATGGATAAAACCATTACTGTTAAGGTAGAAACCAAGGTAGCTCATCCTATTTATAAAAAGAGAATTAATAGAACAACTAAATTTTATGCACATGATGAAAACAATACAGCAAAAGTTGGCGATAAAGTTAAAATCATGGAAACAAGACCACTTAGCCATTTAAAAAGATGGAGATTGGTTGAAGTAATCGAGCAAGCTCGTTAAGGCAAGGAGGATATTATGATTCAAACTGAAAGCCGCATGCGAGTAGCTGATAACTCCGGCGCTAAAGAAGTTTTAGTAATCCGTGTTTTAGGCGGTACTGGACGTAAGATTGCCAGTGTTGGTGATATAGTTGTAGTTGCAGTTAAAAGTGCAACACCCGGCGGAGTTGTGAAAAAAGGAGATGTACAAAAAGCTGTTATAGTTAGAACAAAAAGACCTGTTAGACGTGCAGATGGAAGTTACATTTCTTTCGATGACAATGCATGCGTTATTATAAAAGATGATAAAAACCCAATTGGTACCCGTATTTTCGGACCAGTAACCAGAGAGTTAAGAAAGAACGACTTCATGAAAATCGTTTCTTTAGCTCCAGAAGTATTATAAGGAGGTTGCCATGAAGATTAAGAAAAATGATACCGTTATCGTGGTAGCCGGTAAAGATAAAGGCAAAACCGGAAAAGTTATGAAAACCTTCCCAAAAGATAATAAGGTTGTTGTTGAGGGTGTAAATATTCAAACTAAACACCAAAAACCAATGGGACCAAAGAAACCAGGCGGATTAGTAAAGAGCGAAGGAAAAATTGATGCATCTAATGTTATGTTTTATGATTCTGCTACCAAAAAAGGTGTAAGACTCGGATATAAGTTTTTAGATGATGGTAAAAAAGTTCGCGTTCGTAAATCCGACGGCGAAGTAATAGATTAGGAGGGTGTATATGGCTCCGAGATTATTTGAAAAATATAGAGACGAAGTAGTTTCTAAAATGATAGAAAAATTCGGGTACAAAAATATTAATCAAGTACCTAAATTAGAGAAAGTTGTATTAAATATTGGTCTTGGTTCTGCAAAAGACAATCCTAAAACTCTTGAAAATTGTGTTAGAGAATTAGCTCTAATTAGTGGTCAAGCACCAGTTGTTACTAAGGCTAGAAAATCAATTGCTAACTTCAAATTACGTGAAGGTATGAAGATTGGTTGTAAAGTTACTCTACGTCGCGATAAGATGTATTATTTCTTAGACAAATTTATTAATATCGCGCTTCCTAGAGTTCGTGACTTCCGTGGTATTAGTGATAAGAGTTTTGATGGAAGAGGTAATTATGCTACTGGTATTAAAGAGCAATTAATTTTCCCAGAGATTATTTACGATGAAGTTGATCAAATTCATGGTATGGATATTGCTATTATAACCACAGCTAAGACAGATGAAGAAGCAAAAGCCCTTTTAGAATTCATGGGCATGCCATTTGTTAAGTAAGGAGGAACCATGGCAAAAAAATCTAAGATTGCAAGTCAAAAAAGAACGCCGAAGTTTTCTTCAAGACAATATAATCGTTGTAAAATCTGCGGAAGACCTCATGCGTATCTAAGAAAATATGGTATTTGCCGTATTTGTTTCAGAGAATTAGCTTATAAGGGAGAAATTCCTGGAGTAAGAAAGGCTAGTTGGTAATCAACAAAAAGGAGGTATATAAGATGTTAACTGATCCTATTGCCGATATGTTAACAAGGATTCGTAATGCAAATCATATGCGTCACGAAGCGGTTGATATTCCGGCCAGCAATATGAAAATACGTATAGCTGAGATTTTAAAAGAAGAAGGTTTCATCGATAGTTTTGAAGTTTTAGATGATTGCGTTCAAAAAACTATACGTATTGCTTTAAAATATATGAATAAAAAAGAAAGAGTTATTTCCGGTATTAAGAGAATTTCAAAACCGGGACTTAGAATATATGTAAATGCAAATGAGTTACCTAAAGTACTTGGTGGTCTAGGTATCGCTATTATTTCAACATCAAAAGGTGTTATGGTTGATCGCGAGGCTAGAAAACAAAGAGTAGGTGGCGAAGTAATTTGTTACGTCTGGTAAGGAGGATTATATGAGTAGAATTGGATTAAAACCTATCGTAATCCCTCAAGGTGTTACTCTTACAATTGATGGAAACAAAGTAACTTGCAAAGGTCCAAAGGGCGAATTAAGCCTTTGTCACGTACCAGAGATGAAGTTAAATTTATCTGATGGAGTTTTAAACGTTGAAAGACCAAGTGAAACAAAAAGAATGAAGAGTTTACACGGACTTACACGTACACTTATTAATAATATGGTTGTTGGTGTTTCTGAAGGATTCAAGAAAAGCCTAACTATAGTTGGAACTGGTTATCGTGCAGCTATGAATGGTAACAAATTAGGTTTAACTTTAGGTTTTTCACATCCACTAAATGTTGATGTTCCTAAAGGTTTAACTGTAGAAGTTCCTCAACAAGATACTATTGTTATAAGTGGTGCTGATAAACAACTTGTTGGACAGTTTGCAGCTAAAATCAGATCGTATCGTCCACCTGAGCCATATCTAGGTAAAGGTATTCGTTATACTGATGAAGTTGTTCGTCGTAAAGTTGGTAAGACTGGTAAATAGGAGGGGATAATATGATTAATAGACAAGATAAAAATCAAAAACGTCAAAAAAGACATGTTAGACTTAGAAATAAGTTAAGTGGTACTTCCTCCCGTCCTAGACTTTCAGTTTATAGAAGCTCTAAACATATTTATGCTCAATTGATAGATGATGTTAAAATGGTTACTTTAGCTAGTGCTTCTACTTTAGATAAAGAGCTAAATTTAGACTCAACTAGCAATAAGGAAGCTGCAAAAAAAGTTGGTCAATTGATTGGTAAAAGAGCTAATGAAAAAGGTATTAAAGATGTAGTTTTTGATAGAGGTGGATACATCTATCATGGTAGAGTTAAGGAATTAGCTGAAGGCGCTCGTGAAGCGGGCCTCAACTTCTAAAAGGAGGGAATACTTTGCAAGATAGAATTAAACATGAAGAGCTTGACATTAAGGAAAGAGTAGTTGCTATTAACAGAGTTTCCAAAACTGTTAAAGGTGGTAAAAACTTTAGATTTTCAGCTTTGGTTGTTGTTGGTGATGAAAATTCTCGTGTTGGCGTAGGAATGGCAAAGGCTCTAGAAGTTCCTGAAGCTATTCGTAAAGCTGTACAAGATGCTAAAAAGAATATGATAAAAATTGCTATTGACAACACAACAATTCCTCATGAAGTTGTTGGTGTTTTTGGAGCAGGTAGAGTTGTTCTTAAACCTTCTAAAGAGGGTACCGGAGTTATTGCAGGTGGTGCTGTTCGTGCTGTTTGTGAATTAGCTGGTATTAAAGACATTAGAACAAAATCTTTAGGTACTAATAATCCAAGAAATGTTGTTAATGCAACTATACAAGGTCTTATGAGCTTAAAGCGTCCAGAAGATGTTGCTAAAGCTAGAGGTAAGAGCCTTGATGAGATAATTGGATAGGAGGAGACTATGGCTACTATTAAATATAGACAAAAAAGAAGTCTCATCGGAAAACCTGAAAGTCATAGAAGAATTATAAAAGCTTTGGGTTTGCGTAAAATTGGTCATGTAGTTGAAACTAATGATACACCTCAAATCAGAGGTATGCTTCATAAGGTTAATTACATGGTTGAAATTATCGATTAGGAGGTGAGACCATGCAATTAGAAAATTTACGTGCTTTACACAACAATAAATCAAAAAAGAGAGTTGGTAGAGGTGTAGGTTCTGGTATGGGTAAAACTTCTACCAGAGGACACAAAGGACAAAACGCTAGAAGCGGAGGCGGAGTAAGACCTGGTTTTGAAGGTGGTCAGATGCCTTTATTCAGAAGACTTCCTAAAAGAGGTTTTCACAACAAATGGAGAATTGACTACGATATTGTAAATCTTAAAGACTTAAATAGATTTAATGATGGTGATGTAGTTGAATTAACATCTCTTGTTGAAAAAGGTCTCATTAGATCTAATGCTAAGAGAGTTAAAATTTTAGCTTCTGGAAATTTGGAAAGGAAATTAACTGTTAAAGTTGATAAAGTAAGTGATTCAGCTAAAGAATTGATTGAAAAATCTGGCAGCACTGTAGAGGTGAAGTAATATGTTGAAAACTCTTAGAGATGCATGGAAAGTTCCGGAGTTAAGAAGAAAGATATTATTTACCCTTTTCTGCTTACTAATTTATCGTATAGGTAACCAAATTCCAGCACCATATATTAATAAGGAAGCACTATCACAAATTTTTGATAGTTCTAATGGTGGAGTTTTAAGTTTTCTAGATATGATGGCGGGTGGAGCTTTATCACAGATGAATATCTTTGGTATGTCTATCTATCCATATATCACTGCTTCAATTATCATTCAGCTTTTGACTGTAGCTATTCCTAAATTAGAAGAACTAGCTAAAGAAGGAGCTGATGGTAGAAGAAAAATTAATAAGATTACTAGAATTACTGGTGTTGTTTTAGCAATTATTCAAGCTACAGGTATTTTATATGGTGTTATTTATAGAGCTATTATAGCTACTTCTACAATTCAACATATAATTATCATTGCTACTTTAGTTGCTGGTACATCATTCCTTGTTTGGTTAGGTGATCGTATTACTGAAAATGGTATTGGTAATGGTATAAGCTTAATAATCTTTGTTGGTATCATTTCTAGATTGCCATCCATGGTTATTCACAATTATAGATTAGTTCAAGCAGGTACTGCTTCTTGGGTTTCATTCTTCGTTTTTGCTGCGATTATTATTTTAACTGTAGCATTTGTTGTACTAATCCAAGAAGGTGAAAGAAGAATACCTGTTCAATATGCAAAAAGAGTTGTAGGTAGAAGAGTATATGGTGGACAAGCTACACATATTCCGATTAAGGTTAATATGGCTAGTGTTATGCCTGTAATTTTCGCAACAACATTTATGCAGATTCCAGGAACTATTGCTCAGTTTTCAGATGGAGCATTTTCTAGATTTTTAACTAATTATTTTTCAATCGAGGGAAGAGTTGGATTTTGGATCTATTTTGTAGTTAATATTGTACTTATTATATTCTTTACTTATTTCTACAATGCGATTCAATTTAATACTGTTGAATATTCAAAAAATATTCAGTCACAAGGTGGTTTTATACCTGGTATTAGACCCGGAAAGCCAACCAGCCAGTATTTATCAAGAACTGTAAACAGAATTACTTTAGTTGGAGGTATTGCTTTAGCGATTTTAGCTTCATTACCTTTACTTGTTAGACACTATAGTAACTTACAGGTTGCTTTTTCTGGTACAGGTATTATCATCGTTGTAGGTGTTGCTTTAGAAACCATTAAACAGTTAGAAGCACAACTTACAATGAGACATTATAAAGGATTTTTGAACTAATGAGATTAATATTATTAGGAGCTCCTGGTGCTGGTAAAGGCACCCAGGCAACTTTTATCAAAGAAGAGTTTAAAATACCACATATTTCTACAGGAGATATTTTCAGAGCAAATATTCGTGAAAATACTCCTCTAGGTATTAAGGCTAAAGAATTTATAAATGAAGGCAAATTGGTTCCTGATGAATTAACTATTGATCTTGTGAAAGATAGACTTTTACAGGATGATTGTAAAAATGGTTTTTTACTTGACGGATTTCCTAGAAATCTAAATCAAGCTGATGCTCTTAAATTATTTTTAAAAGAGCATGGCATGGATTTAGACGCAGTAGTTGATATTGAAGTTGATAAAAATGCATTAGTTCAAAGAATTTCTGGACGTAGAATGTGCAAGGATTGCGGCGCAAGTTATCATATTATTTTTAAAAAGCCTAAAGTTGAAGGAATATGTGATATTTGTGGCGGTCAATTATATCAAAGAGATGACGACAAAGAAGAAACGGTCCTTAAACGTATCGGTGTGTACGAGAAGGAAACCAGCCCTTTAATCGACTTTTATAGAAATGAAAATTTATTAATAGAGATTGATGGAAACCGAAATGTGGAAGAAATCACTAATGATATTTTATCTATTCTAAGGAGTAAGAATGATTAATAAAATTATGCCGGGTCAAGTAGTAATTTCTAAATCTGGTAGAGATAAAGGTAGATTCTTTATAATTAAAGATATTTTAGATGATGATTATGTTTTGATTACAGATGGTGATTTAAGAAAATTAGATAAACCTAAAAAAAAGAAGTTAAAACATCTTCATTTTTCAAATTATAATTTCTCTTCAGATAATGAACCAGAATTAACTAATAAAAAAATTAAGGCATATTTAAAATCGTTTAATGATAGGGGGACCAAGCGTTAATGTCAAAAAAGAACACAATCGAGGTTGAGGGCGTTGTAGTCGATGCTCTCCCCAATGCAATATTCAAAGTAAAACTCGATAATGGTCATGAGATTATGGCGCATATTTCAGGTAAACTAAGAATGCATAATATTAGAATTTTACCTGGTGATAAAGTTATAATGGAACTTAGCCCATATGATCTTACCAAAGGTCGTATTACTTGGAGAAACAAATAAAAGAGGGGATGAAATAAAATGAAAGTTAGACCTTCCGTAAAAAAAATGTGCGAAAAGTGCAAAATTATTAGAAGAAACGGAAAAGTTATGGTTATTTGTGAAAACCCAAAACACAAACAGGTTCAAGGTTAGGAGGTAAAAATGGCAAGAATTGCAGGTATTGACCTTCCTAGAGATAAAAGAATTGAAATCGGACTTACCTATATTTATGGTATTGGTCTACCAACTTCTCAAAAAATTCTTAAAGAAGCTGGTGTAGATCCAGACACTCGTGTTCGTGATTTAACTGAAGATATGACTTCTAGAATCAGAACAGCTATGGAGCCTTACAAAGTTGAAGGTGACCTAAGAAGAGATGTTGCTTTAAATATTAAGCGTTTACGTGAAATAGGTTGTTATAGAGGATTGCGTCACAGAAGAAGCCTTCCAGTACGTGGTCAAAGAACAAAAACTAACGCAAGAACCAGAAAAGGTCCGAAGAAGAACTAGGAGGAAAAAATGGCAAAAAAAGGTAAAACAGTTCGTGTTAAAAGAAGAGCTCGTAAAAATATAGAAAAAGGCCAAGCATATATTTCCTCATCATTTAATAATACAATGGTTAGTCTTACAGATATGCAAGGAAATCTTATTTCATGGGCTAGTGCTGGTCAATTAGGTTTTAAAGGCTCACGTAAAAGTACTCCATTTGCTGCTCAAGAAGCTGCTGAATCAGCTGCTAGAAAAGCTATGGAGCATGGTTTAAAAAATGTAGAGGTATATGTAAAAGGCCCTGGTAGCGGAAGAGAAGCAGCTATTAGAGCTTTACAAGCTGCGGGTTTGGAAGTTACTTTAATTAAGGATGTAACACCTATTCCTCACAACGGTTGTAGACCACCAAAACGTAGAAGAGTCTAATATCTGAAAGGGGGAATTTTCTAATGGAAATGCAAACACCGGTTATCCAAATAGTTGATCATAATGAAGATTTTAGCTATGCAAAAATAACCATCGAGCCCCTGGAAAGAGGATATGGTATAACTTTAGGTAACGCAATGAGAAGAGTTTTGTTATCTAGTTTACCAGGTAGTGCAATATCTAGTATTAGAATACAAGGAGTATTACACGAATTTTCTACTATTCCTGGCGTATATGAAGATGTTAGCGAAATTATTTTAAATATTAAAGAATTAGCTATTAAAACATATACAAAAGAAGATATGAAACTTTTGATTGATATCAAAGGACCTCAGGAAGTAACAGGTAAAGATATTATCACTGGAACTGATTGTGAAATTATGAATTTGGATCATCATATAGCTACTGTAAATAAAGATGGCCATCTTGTTGTTGAGATGGAATTAAGACATGGTAGAGGTTATGTGCTTCAAGAAAAAAATAAAGAAGACTTTAAGGATACTGCGATTATTGGTGATATTCCTATAGATTCTGCATTTACACCAGTTAAAAAAGTTAATTTTACTGTAGAAAATGTACGTGTTGGTCAAAGAACTGACTATGATAAGTTGGTTTTGGAGATTAATACCAATGGTACCATGAGAGCAGATGATGCTGCATCTATGGGGGCTAAAATTTTAAATGAACATTTGAATTTAATCGTTGGTTTGACAGAAAATATTGCTGACTCTAAAATTCTCGTTCCAAGTCATGATTCTAAAAAAGGTAAATTACTTGAAATGGCTATTGAAGAATTAGATTTATCTGTTAGAAGTTTCAACTGTCTAAAGCGTGCAAATATAAATACAGTAGAAGAATTGACACAAAAAAGTGAAGATGATATGTTAACTGTAAAAAATCTTGGAATTAAAAGCTTACAAGAGGTTAAGGATAAATTAAAAGAATTAGGTTTAGGTCTTAGACCTAACGACGATATTTAGGAGGTAAAAATGAGCCTTAGAAAACTTGGTCGTAAAACCGATCACAGATTAGCTATGTTACGTAACTTAACTACCTCTTTATTATTACAAGGACGCATAGAAACAACTGTTACTCGTGCCAAAGAAGTACGTAGATTAGCAGAAAAAATGATCTCTTTAGGTAAAAAAGGAGATTTGCATTCTGTTAGACAGGCTGCAGCGTTTTTATATAATGATGAAGCTGGTAAGAAAGTTTTTACAGAATATAAAGAAAAATATGCTGATAGAAATGGCGGATATACAAGAATCATCAAAACAGGAGTTAGAAAAGGTGATGGTTCTGAAATGTGTATTATAGAATTAGTATAAAATGACGGCTTTAGCCGTTATTTTTTTTATTTGTTAATTCAATTTTATATAAAATTTATAAAATTTGTTGAAATTTTATTGAATTTTTTTTATAATATAATTTAAATAAAAAAAACTATATTTCCTATAATTTCAATAGTTATATGCTCACAAATATGGTTTAGAACTTTTTTATTTTTATAGATAAGTATATTTATTTTTTGTATAAAGGAGAATACAATGGATAATAGATCTCATAAAAGGAAGAATTATTATTTATTAGTTTTAGGGCGCATTACTACAAAAGTGGGTAATGTTATTTTTGATTTCGTGAATAATTCTTTGATTGTTTCTAAGCCACATTTAAGGCATTTATTGGCTCTTTATCAAAGTACTGAGACTTTTATAACTATTCTTTTTAATTTCTTAGGCGGTATATTTGCTGATCTTAAGGATAGAAAAAAGATTTTAGTTATAACAGATATTATTGCATCTATTGTATGTTTTCTTCTTGCTTATTTTTATGATAAATTTCAAAATGTGAATCATATAATTGTGGCTAATATTATTTTAGCATTTTTGTATGCTTTTAATTCTCCAACATATAAGGCTATTGTCAAAGATGCATTAAATTCAGATGATATTGTATCATATAATTCAGTTAATAATATTTTAAGTGAAGTTATTTCTATTTCAGCTCCGATATTAGGTGTTTTTATAATAAATTTCTTTTCTTATAAGTTTGCAATGATTATAAATGCATTGACATTTTTAATTTCTGCACTTTGTGAATTTAAGCTACATATTAGTAAATCTAATGATGGTAGTAAAGTAAAAATTAATTTTTGGAAGGAATTTTTAGCAGGGTTCTTATATCTAAAGGATAAGAGGGAACTAATTTTAATTATAGCTGCTAGTTCGTTAGCAAATATTTTTATTGCAGGTCACAATTTATATATACCTTATACAACGAAGTTTTCTGATGGTTTTAGCAGTATGTATGCAAATATTTTAATAGCAGAATCTATAGGTAGTATTTTAGCAGGGTTAATAGCTAAGAGAAATAGTTCTATTAGTTCTAGTAAATTGTTAAAACAACTTTTTCTATGTGGCTTATCTTTGGCGTCTTTGAGTATTATAGTGCCTTTAACTAATGGTATTGACTCTATTTTAAAAATGTTTTTATTGTTAATTCCTTTTTTGTTATTTGGCATAACCTTGTCTTTATTTAATATAGCAGTTATCTCTTTGATACAGATAAATACTGATACTAATTTTATCGGACGAGTTTTTAGTATGGTATTTACTTTTGCGGTATTATTTATGCCCATAGGATCTTTCTTGTTCTCTTTTTTTGAGCCTTCGTGGAATATGATTGCTTTTTTAGGTGGGTTAATTTCACTTTCTGCAATTCTTTTAATTTTTATTTCAAGGGGTAAATATGTTAATTTTAGATAAACTAAATGAGATGGCACAAAACTTTCCTGATAATACTGCCGTTCGTTATGAAAAATGTTCAATGTCATATAAAGATTTTGATAATTTAACTAGTGTTGTTGCGAATAATTTGATAGAAAAGATTGGTAAAAATAATAGAGTGATTTTACGTATTGCTCACGATATTAACGCTTTGATTATAATGTATGCCTGTCTAAAGTCTAAAAACACCTATATTCCTTTATCTATCGAATCAAGTTATGATGAATTGATGAATGTGTCGGAATCTACAAATTCTAATATTTTGATTTCTGATGAAGATGTTAAGGGATTTAATAATATATATATCAAGGAAATTATAGAAAAGAAAAATGCTAATGTTTGTCCATGTGTTGAATATTGTGATGATGATGAAATCTATATTCTTCACACATCTGGTAGTACAGGAAAACCTAAAGGGGTTATTACAACTTACAAAAATATAAAGTATATTTTGACAAATATGCAAAAAATTTGCCCGGTAAAATTGAATGATGTTTATCTTTTTTCTACTCCATATACATTTGACGTATCTGTAACTGAGATATATTCTTTTTTAATGGGTGGAGGAAGTGTATATATAGATAAGTTGGATAAGATGAAAATCTATAGGAACTTTTCTAATTTAATTTCTGATAATAAAATAACTCATATAGCTATGAGTCCATCAGTTTTTGATATCTTACTTAATTTTCAAAACGACGAAGATGTTTTGCTAGTCAATAAATATTTAAAATTTGCTATGATTGCCGGAGAAAGATTTTTACCATCTATTCAAGAAAAATGGATAAATAAAGGATTTGATTTTAGGCTTTTTAATATGTATGGTCCTACTGAGGCGACTGTATATGCTACTTATTATGAATTAAATAAGGATAAATTATTGACAGATATACCTATAGGGAAACCATTGGATGGAGCGTTTATAAAGATTTTAGATGATCAGAAAATCGGTGAAATGGTTATTTTTGGTGAAGGTATTGCAAAGGGGTATACAGATAAAAAATTGACTGAAGAAAAATTTGTTATCATAGATGAAAAGCGTGGATATAAATCTGGTGATATAGTTTCTTTAGATGAAAATGGGGATATAATTTATCATGGAAGAAATGATTCACAGATTCAACGAAATGGTATAAGGGTAGAAATCGGTGAAATAGAGTATAGAATAAAATCATTTTCTGAAGTGAATGATGTAAGAATTTTTTATAAAGATAATATTCTTTATGCATTTGTAATTTCGGATTACAATAAAGATGATATTGAAACAAAAATGATTGAATTACCTAGATATATGCGTCCTAATATAGTAATACCTGTTAAGGAATTTATTTTTAACAAATCTAATAAAGTTGATTTAAAAGAGATGCATAAAAGGTTCTGTGAAAAAGAAGACGGAATTATAAATTGTTCATCTGATAATACATTAGAAAATTTAATAATAAAAATAGCAAGCGAAATATTAGGCGGAAAATCTGTAAGAGTAGATGATGATTTATTTGAACTCGGTTTTGATTCGCTCGATGTAGTTACTTTAATTTTATCTATAGAGGAGAATATAGATAAAAAAATAGAAATAGATACTATCTACAATAATAGAACACCTAAAAAGATTAAAAAAGCTATAGAAAATATTAATGTTGAAAGAGATGAGGAATCAGAAAATTCATTAGATTTAATAAAGTTAAGAAATAGAATTGAAAATTTTCTAAAATACAACTTTGAAAAGGTACGTTTTCAATATGATCCACTTCATCTACAGTCTGCATATGTGGAGTTAGGTTTTAAAAGTATTATTAGCTTAAAGATTAGATTGGATATTAGTGCTGATGAAGGTAAAAATCTAATAAATGAATTAATAGATAGAAATTCGGTTTTGTGGTCTAGATTCTCATATTCTAAAGATTCGTTTGTTATAGAAGAAATGGAGTTTAAAAAAGAAATAATTATACTAGATAAAAATAGTGGATTTATTACGAAAGAAAATTTTGATGAAATATCTAAAGAATTGATATATAATTCTAGAAGTAATGGAGGCTTTTTATCTCTATTTATAATTAATGATCATGAAGATTATATAGAATTATTTATAGCGGTTGATCATGCATTGTGTGATGGTGCTAGTTCTTCAATTATCAAATTAGCCATTTCAAATATTATTAACTCAAAAGAAGATGAAAGTTTATCATATAGAGAATATTGCAACGCCGTTAAAAATAATAATACGATTGAAACTTTTTATAAAAACATAGACTTTTTTAAATCTATTAGTGAACTTTCTGTAGATACTACTAAAATATTATCTAAATTAAAACATAATCCAAAGAAAATAGAAGTGAAGATTGATCCTAGTTTTGATTCTTTGAAAAATACTTTTATTAGTATGTATCAAATAGGTAAAAGGTTATGTGAATATTTTAATGAAGATATAGTAATACTAAGAGGTTTACTAAATATAAGGGAGTTTAAAGATTATGATTTTAAAAATACAATAGGTGATGTGCACACCAGCTTTATAATTCCTTTCAAAAAGGATATGCAAGAATCTGATTTTGAAAAACTTTGCTATAAGGAAATTGATAATTTTAAAAAGGATTTATTTAGACCGGGATATTTGATATATAAATACAAAAAAGAAATTGAAAAGAATTTCCCCAATATTTCTAAAAGATATCATGATATATCCAGAATATCATTTAACTATATTGGTAGTGTTCATCCAGAGGAATTAGAAAATTTTGAAAGAGATATTTTAGACATTCAAAATCAATTAAATATAACATCAGATGGAGTTTATCTAACATCTTTTTCATGTAAAGACAAATTAGTTATCTATTTTAGTAGAGGCGATATTTTTGATAAATAATTTATCTCTATATCGTTTGGATATGCTATCTCTACTGAAATAATTTGAATTTTTTGCTTTATTTAAATTTGTATAATTTCTTTATAAATAGTATTATAATGAATTAAGTAAACATCTCAATTATTTTATAATAATGAGGTGTTATTTTTGTCCAAAATAGAATATATTTTAATTTTATAAATAAATTAGATTGAAATTTATTTTGTTACGATATATAATAAAATTATATTATTGTATATCAGGATAAAATAATATAAACAAATCTATATAATTAATATTTATATTTTATATAAAATATTTTTTTGATTTGTATAGGATTAAATAAAATTTATTCAAAAGGGGTGAGCATATGACTTTAAGTGATTTATTAAAACTAACTAAGAAATGGATTTTAGCAGTTTCAGTTATACTACGTATTCTACTAAGTGTCTTTAATGTTTTTATATCCATTTTAATTCAGATTGGAATTAACAATATAATGGGAATCTCAACAAGTCTATCTTTAAAATATATCTCTATTTTAATGGTTGGTGGTTCATTTACTTTTATATTGGTCTATTATGCATACAATTATATGGTTCTTGAGTGGATTACAGAAATTAATTTGAAGATGGGAGAGAATTTAATAAGAAAATTACTAAGACGAAAAAACAATTTAAATTCTGATTTGAGCGAAGGAAAAATATTAAATTTTATTTCTGAAGATATGGAAGCTATATCTAATTTCTTAAAATTTGGATTACTTCCACTGGTGGATATGCTAATTACATTAATAGCAGGTATTATCTATGTATTCTATGGTAATTTTATTATTGGTTTAGTTTTTATCTTTGCAGGATTAATAATATTATTTATTAATAAAAAGAATAGCAGAAGTTTTGAAGCTGCATATGAAGATTTTGCCCCGAAAAATGATGACTTTTTATCCATATTAGAAAAAATTTTTCATTCCATACCCATAATGAGAACGCTAACAAGATCTTTATGGGTTAAAAAAGATTTTGACAATAAGTTTAATGATAAAAGAAAATCATTTATTAATTATTTTAGTGTATATGGAAAGATGCAAGCTACCACAGAGGGAAGTATTGGAATAATAGAATTATTGGTTCTTTGTGTAGGATTAGTTTTAGTGGCTAAAGGTCAGATAGTTTTCGGAACATTAATAGGAATTTGGAATGCAGGATTAGGTTCTATTATTTATCCTATAGGTAGTTTACCAGATTATTTTAGTTATTATAATAGATATAAGGTATCATCATTACGTACCAAGGAATTTTTTGAACTTCATGATAAAAATATTGATGACGATAATCTAATTAAAAGAATTTCTGAGGAAAAAAATATAATAATTGATAATATAAATTTTTCCTACGGCAATAAAAAAATATTTGAGAATTTTTCGGCAATAATTCCAGGTAGAGGAATTACATTTATAACTGGCGATAGTGGAAAAGGAAAATCTACATTATTTCAGCTTATTTTTAATGAATTAAACTTAGATGGCGGTAGTATCATTTTTGAAACTCCTGATGATGTATCATTGTCATTTGTTCCACAAAAAAACACTTTCTTCCTAACTAGTATTATGAATAATTTGTCTCTATATAATGATAATATTAGTAAAGAAGAGATAATCAAGGTTTGTGATGAAGTTAATATTTTGGATGTTATAAATAAATTGCCAGATAAGTTTGATACTGAGTATAGAGGCCAGCTTTTATCTAATGGACAAAAATGTAGATTATCTGTAGTAAGAGCATTAATTAATAATCCAGATTATATTTTCTTAGATGAGCCTTTTTCTGATTTGGATATGGAGAATCAGAAATTTATTATGGAAATATTAAAAAAAGAGAGTAAAAAAAGAGGAATTGTAATTATTACTCATACTCTAGATTTTATAGAACATGCTGATAATCACATTAAGGTAGGTGAATAATATGCAAGAAAAGAAAAGTTTTGTTTTTTATTTAAAAAAGATGGTGGAATTAAAATGTCACTATTTAATTTTTCTTGGAGTATTAGCTGCTGTAATTAAGGTAGGAATCAGTTTTTTACTTAATGTATTAATAGAAAGTTTTTCCTCAAAAGATTATTATTACTTTTCATTAATTAGTTTATTGTTAATTTTTGGAGCGGTTATTTTAACTATCTTGATGTATTTAAAAATAAAAACAGCTGCCAAGAATAGACAAAATACTGAACTTAAATTTACAGAACCATTTATAGATAGAATAAATAATGTACGCGGAGAAGTGGTAGATACTAAAGGTGTAGGAGAATGGATGACTATTTTATCCAGTGATATTAAGGATTATGCAACATTATTTTCATCTACAATACCAGAAATCATCATTGGAATAATTAGCTTTATAGCTGCTTTAACTTATGGATTAATTAAATCACCACTACTTACCGCAGCAATATTGTTAATATCTCTATTTACTATTCTAGTGACACACATCCTTTCTAAACGTTTAGAAAATGTTAGAAAAGAAGAGCAGGATTTAAATGAAGAAGTAAAACAAAGTATTTTGGAAGTTCTTTCTTCAGTCACACTTATTCGTGTATTTAAAGCATATTTATTTGGAGAAAATCAGTTTAAATCAAATTTTAATAGATATAAAAGACAACATTTAAAGCGTGAAAAATTTTCTCTTTTTATGGTTGCACTTAGTATGGGAACTGGATTTGTGTTAACTACATCATGGATCGTAGTAGCATTTTATTTGATAATAAATGGCAAATTGACAATTGCGGATTTACTAGGATTCATGTTGCTTGATAGTTATTTTAATTGGATGTTTTCTAGTCTGCCTCTATTTATTACAGATGCAAAAATTCAAAAAATTTCAGGGGATCGAATTTATAAATATTATTCTGAAATGTATGATGAAAAATCGATTCAATTATTGCCAGTATCTGATTGGAATGAGATCCTTTTAAAGGATATTTCATTTTCGTATAATGAAAACGAGGATGTTATCAAGAATTTGAGTTTAAAAATAAAATGTGGCGATAAAATTAATATTGCAGGTGAAAGTGGTTGTGGAAAATCCACTCTGATGAAGCTAATAAATGGATTTTATAAAATAAAAAGTGGAAGCATAATTATAGATGGAAAAGAGCTTAATAGTATAAATGAGTTAAGAAATTATATTTCATTCGTTCCTCAGAACAATATAATTTTTCCTGGAACTTTAAAAGAAAATATTTGTATGGGATGTGATGTTGATGATGACACTATGGCTCAAATATTAAATGATACTGGACTATCTGATTTAGTAAATACGCTGGATAATGGACTAGATACTAAGTTAGATGCAGGAGTAAATCAAAATCTATCAGAAGGACAAATTCAGAGAATAGGAATTGCAAGAGCTATTGCACAAAAATCTCCTATAATTCTGCTAGATGAACCTACTTCGGCACTAGACCCGATGAATGAAAAAATAATTTCTGATTTTCTAGAAAAAACTGATAAAACTATATTGTTGGTAACGCATAGAAAAACCAGCGTTCCTAAAAATTATAAAATTCTTAACTTAATAAATGGCACAATGAAGTAAAAAAAGAACTCTAATTAGAGTTCTTTTTAATTACTCAAAATATGGGAATGTTTAATAGCCATAATATATAAAAATGTGCTATAATATTATTTGTTTTTTAGTAATTGAAAAAATACAGGGGGCAAAATGAAATATAAAAATTTATTATTTGACTGCGATGGTACTTTGTTAGATACAAGTAAAACAACTATTGCTAGCTATAATGCAGGTCTTATGAAATTATATAATAGAGTTTTAACCAAAGAAGAAGAGGAGGAGGTATTTCATAGAACACATACTGAAAATATGAAAGTGTTAAAAATGGATCATGACCAAGAAATAGATGCGTTGATTCATAAAATTTATTTAGAGATGACTGAAAAAATAGATTTTTTTACTAATATGAAAGAGACTTTAGAAAATTTAAAAAGTAAGGGAATTCATATGGGACTCGTCACAAATAGAGATAGAAGTATGACATTAAAAGCATATGAAAAGTTTGGGTTTGATAAATATTTTAACGATTATGTATGTGTAGATGATGTGAATTTACCAAAACCTAGCGGTGAAATGATAACCCATTATTTAAAAAAACACGGATTAAATCCTGAAGAAACTATTTATTTAGGCAATGGGCCTACTGATCATTTAGAAGCACAAAGATCTGGAATTGATTATGCGTATTGTATGTGGGGAACGACCTCAATAATAAAAGAGATTCATATAGCGCTATACAATGTAAATGAAATATTAGAACTAATATAGAGTAAAAATACTGATTAATTCAGTATTTTTTATTTGCAGATAAATTAAAAATTAATCTAAAATAAGAAAGACGTAATAAAAATTTATTTATTTAATTAAATTTTATAATAATTTCAACTTGATTTACATGGTGATTGTAGTGATATACTAAAAAACATAAATTATTATAATTTTCAAATCATGTGTATTATATAAAAAGAAAAACTAGAATATAAATTTTGGTATAAAATACCTCATAATTTTTGGAGCGATACTTCATACTCCAAGCTGTTTAAAAGATATTGAATATAATATGTAATTTTTATAAATAGCTTTTTATATTTATAATTTATAGAAATTTAAAATTATTTTAAAATATTTGAAATATATATTTTTATATGATATAATATAAAAAAGTGTTGGTTTTAATTATATATTTTATTTAGATAAAGTTATAAAACAAAATTTAAATATACTACAATTTAATGTAAGACCTAAAAAGATACGGAGTTAAATATGTTTTATTTTAATTATGGTAGGTACAAAAATGGAGATTGAAATGGGAAAACTGTTTTAAATATATTGAATATAAGACTTATTATATTAGATCATTAAGATTTAAAATTAGTTTAAAAACTTGACATCTATACATCATCATAGCAAACTATAATAAAGAAAAAATATAAAAAAATAAAATATAATGGATTAGAGGTTTATATTATGAGTACAATTTTATTTATACTTTTATATTCTATAGTAGCATCAATACTCTCAGCAGTTTTGGGACTATATGATATTTCCATAGTACCCATAGTAGTTATTGCTATTACATTATTTATATCAATATCGATATCAAAAAAGATAGAGAATATTAATTTAGATGAAAAAAGTCCAGCGTTATTTTTTTCATTTGGAAGTTTTATAATAGCATTTAATATATTTATTTTTTTAAGGTCTATAGATAACGAACACCAACTAGTTTATTTTATAGAATTAGCATGGATAGTTATTGCGTTTTTACTTTCTATCCTTAGAAAGTATGTTTTTAAATCGGAAATTAGTGTATATAGAAGTATGATTTCGTATTATGCAAATTTTATCATTTTATTTATGCTATTATATTTTGATAAATTTATTATATTATCAAAATTCTTTTTTGAATTTTTCGGAGTATTAGCTGTTGGATTATTTTGGCATTTTATTGATGTTTTTTTGGGAATAATGCAAAAAAGAAGATAGATTACTCTCTTTTTTAACTAGATAAAGGAGATAGTTATGTATACAATTTTATTTATACTTTTATATTCTATAGTAACAGCAATTTTATCGGCAGTTTTTGGGCTGTTTAAAATTTCAATAGGATTTATAGGAATGGTTGCTATTACATTTTTTATATCAATATTGATATCTAAAAAGATAGAGAGTATTAATTTAGATGAAAAAAGTCCAGCGTTATTTTTTTCATTTGGAACTTTTATAATAGCCTTTAATTTATTCCTTTATTTGACAAATAAAGACTATGATTATCAATTTGTCTATCTTATAGAATTAGCATGGATAGGTATTGCGTTTTTACTTTCTATCCTTAGAAAGTATGTTTTTAAATCAGAAATGTGCATATATAGAAGTATGATTTCGTATTATGTAAAATTTATTGTTTTATTTATGCTATTATATTTTAATAAATCCGTTGAACTATTAACAAGTCGCCATTTTATGTTTTTAGGAGTATTAGGTGTGGGATTATTTTGGTATTTTATTGATATTTTTATGGAAGTTGTGCAAAAAAGAAGTGAAATAAGAGGGTAAACCCTCTTTTTTAATTAAATATAAATTTGATAATTTCTTGCGCTGTATTTTTAGAATCTTCATTTATGAAAATTTTATCATTTTTTTCAGGTCTTACTTTATAAAATTTATCGTAATGATGGTTGCAAAGCAGAATTGCAGCTGATGTAAGATCATTTTCTTTTATTTTATTTACAATTAAATTGAAAATCTCATTACCCAAATAATATTTCAATTTAGAAAATGGCTCTTTATCATATGAATTTTTTATTTCTTCTCCATAGGTATCTACAAGCCTTTTGGCCCTATCTTCCATACTTGCATCTATAAAAATTTTATCTCCAGAAATCATTTTGCTATAAAGAGATTCGGGTAAAGAAATTTTACCTATTTTTTTACTTTCGCCTTCAATGAGAATAATTTTTTCATTTTTATATTTTAAAAGATCGTGATATAGAAGGGACTCAAACATTTTTTGAGAATTTTGTTCTCCACGTCCCATAGATCCTAAAAGTGAACCATAGTGATTAGCATATTTTTCTAAATCTAAAACAGGATAATCCATAGATTTTATTATTTCTAAAATTTCTGTCTTACCGCATCCAGTTTGACCATAAATGGTTACATAATCATGAGAATTGATTAAAGAATTTAGAGAATTGTTTATAATATTTCTATAACTTTTAATTCCCCCTTTTAATCTTCTGACATGAAAATCAAGAGCATAAAATAAAGCTGAAACACTTTTTGATCTATATCCGCCTCTAGCACAATAAAATACAATTTCATTATATGCGGAGACCAGCTTTAAAAGTTTAGGTAATTTTATAGAAGCAAATTCAATCGCTTTTAATTTTGCGATTTTATACTCTTTATTTTTGTGAAGAGTCCCAATCTCTGCATGCTCTTTTTCTGTTAATATAGGGAAATTAATACTATTAGGTATGTGGAATTCATCAAATTCTTTTTTTGTTCTCAAATCTATTAAAAGTTGATCTTCTACCTCTGAATAATCTATAATATCAAACATATTTCCTCCGTAAATATTATATAAAAAATTTTTTCAAAAAACAATCATAAATCTTGACAATATTAAAAATAATCTATATAATACATACGTATTGTTTTTTAAGGAGGACCCGGAAACATTCCTTTAAAAACAGCTAATTCGCTCGAAAAGGAGAATAAAAATGAAAACAACATTAGCAAAACCGCATGAAGTAGAGCGCAAATGGCTTGTGATTGATGCCGAAGGAGTGGTCCTAGGACGTCTAGCAAGCGAAGTTGCTAGCATTTTACGCGGTAAACATAAACCAATATATACACCTAACGTTGATACAGGGGATCATGTTATTGTAACAAATGTAGAAAAAATGGTTTTAACTGGTAGAAAACTAGAACAAAAAAGGCATTATCATCACACAGGTTATCCTGGAGGATTAAGAAGTGTTGACTATAAAACACTTATGAGAGAGCATCCTGAAAGAGCTCTTCAATATGCTGTAAAAGGTATGTTACCTAAAAATTCTTTGGGAAGAAAAATGTTTAAGAAATTACACATCTTTGTTGGTGATAGCCATAATCACATGGCTCAAAAGCCAGAAATTTATACTCTAAAAGGAGGTAAAAGATAATGTTTCAAGCAACAGGAAGAAGGAAAACCTCTACAGCACGTGTTATTCTTAGAGAAGGAAATGGAAATATTTTAATTAACGGTCGTGATATAAAAGAGTATTTTGGTTTTGAGACATTAAGACGTTTAGCAAAATCTCCACTAGATTTAACTCAAACAGATACAAAATTTGATGTAACAGTTCGTGTAAATGGTGGTGGATATACTGGCCAAGCAGGTGCTGTACGTCATGCAATTAGCCGTGCTTTATTAGAAGTAGATCCAGAATTTAGACCTGTTTTAAAACAAGCAGGATTTTTAACAAGAGATCCACGTATGAAAGAAAGAAAGAAATACGGTTTGAAAAAAGCAAGAAAATCTTCACAATTTTCAAAACGTTAATGAAAGAGCCCTTTTGGGCTTTTTTTGTTTTTTTCAGGAGATATAACAAATTAATAAAAATTAAATATATTTTTTATTATATTTTTAAAAAAAGATGGGTAAATTGTGATTAAATAAATTATGTTGAAAACAATTTTTTAAATTGCTATAATTGAAATACAAACTATAATGGTTTTTAATAATACCAAAGGAGATGATTTAATGGACGCAAAAAAAACTCCCCTATATGAAAAACATGTTCAATTAGGCGGAAATGTAGTTAATTATGCGGGTTGGTATTTACCAGTTGAATATACCAGTTTAAAAGACGAACATTTAGCTGTTCGTGAACGTGCGGGTATGTTTGATGTTTCACATATGGGTGAAATATGGATTCGTGGTAAAGAAGCAGAAAAATTTGTAAGCTATTTAGTTACTAATGATATTATGCGTCAAAAAGATACTCAGATTCAGTATACATTTATGTGCTATCCTGATGGAGGATGTGTAGACGATCTATTAGTATACAAATATAATAGTGAAAAATATTTTCTTGTTGTAAATGCAGCTAATGTCGATAAAGATTTTCAGTGGATTCAAGATCAAATAAAGGATTTTGATTGTGAAGCAGAAAATGTTTCAGATATAACTGCAGAGATTGCTGTACAAGGTCCTCTGGCACAAAAGGTAGTTCAAAAATTGACTGATGTGAATTTAGATGATATTAAATTCTTCTATTTCCAAGACGACGTAACTATAGCAGGTAAAAAATGTTTGATTTCTAGAACTGGATACACCGGGGAAGATGGTTTTGAAATCTATACAGATAACGAATCTATCTTGACAGTATTTGATGCAGTTTTGGAAGCTGGAAAAGAAGTAGATTTACGTCCATGCGGATTAGGAGCACGTGATACTCTAAGATTTGAAGCATCTCTTCCTCTTTATGGTCACGAAATGAGTAAAGATATCAATCCTATTGAAGCAGGTTTTAAATATTTTGTTGATTTAAAAACAGACAACGATTTTATTGGTAGAAAAGCTATTGAAGAATATATAGCTAATGGTCCAAAAAGAGTTCTAGTAGGTTTTGAAATGATTGACCGTGGTATTCCCAGAGAGGAATATGAAATTCAAAAAGATGGTGAAGTGATTGGTCATGTAACTACAGGTTATCTTTCACCAACACTAGGTACTAGAATTGGTAATGCGTTAATCAAAACTGAATACAAACAAATGGGTGGAGAGTTTGATGTTATTATAAGAAACAAACCATCTAAAGCAAAAATAATTTCTAAAAAATTCCTCGAACAAAGAGGAGATAGACACACAAATAGATAATTTAGGAGGTTTATTATGGAAGTAAGAAAAGATTTATTTTACACAAAAGATCATGAATGGGTTAGACCAGAAGGAGATATTGCTTATGTTGGTCTATGTGATTATGCACAATCACATTTAGGTGAAATCGTTTATGTTGAATTACCAGGAGAAGGAGATACTTTTTCTGCAAAAGATGCTTTAGCTGCTATAGAATCAACAAAAGCTGCAAGTGATCTATTTACACCAGTAAGCGGTGAGATTATCGAAGTAAACACTGAATTAGAAGATTCACCTCAATTATTAAATGAAGCACCATTTGATACTTGGGTAGCTAAAATTAAAATGGATGATCCTGAAGAATTAAAAGAATTAATGAATGCAGAAGAGTACGAAAAATTTGTTGCTGAGGAGGCATAATATGTACCCTTATCTTTCTCAAACTGAGGGGGATATCAAAAAAATGCTCGAAGTCATTGGAGTTAATGACGTCGAAGATTTATTTTCAGATATTCCTGAAGATTTAAGATTGAAAAATGATTTAAATCTTCCTAAAGCTATGAGCGAATTAGAAGTAAGAGCAAAAATTGGAAATATGGCTAAAAAGAACAAAGCAAATTTACCAATTTTTATGGGTGCTGGTATTTATGATCACTATATTCCAAGTATTATTCCGGCAATTACTTCAAGAAGTGAGTTTTATACTTCATATACACCTTATCAACCAGAGGTAAGTCAAGGTACTTTACAATATATCTTTGAATTCCAAACAATGATTTGCGATTTAACTGGTATGGATGTTGCGAATGCATCTGTATATGATCATTCTAATGCTGTTGTTGAATCAGCAATTATGTGTTCAGTAGTTAGCCGCAAGAAAAAAGTGTTGGTAAGTGAAACATTAAACCCAAGCGCTAGAAGAGTTTTAGACACATACGCTCACGCTCAAAGCCTAGAAATTGAAGTAATACCTGAAAAAGATGGTATTACTGACGTAGATAAATTAAAAACTATGGTTGATGACGAAACTGCATGTGTAATATGTCAAAGTCCAAACTTCTATGGTATTATAGAAGATTTAAAAACATTGGCTGACATAACTCATACTTCTAAAAAAGCAGCTTTTGTAGCTTCTGTAGATCCTATATTTTTAGGTGTAAGTAAAAGACCTGGAGATTTAGGATGTGATGTGGTTATCGGTGAAGGTCAGGCGCTAGGAATTCCTATGAATTTTGGTGGAGCTTATTTAGGATTTATGGCAGTTACTGATAAATTCATGAGAAAAATGCCAGGTAGAATTGTTGGTCAAACTGTAGATAGAAATGGAAAGAGATGTTTCGTTCTAACACTAACTGCGCGTGAACAGCATATTCGTCGTGAAAAAGCTACAAGTAATATTTGTTCTAACCAAGGTATAAATACTTTAGCGGCTACGATTTATTTAACTGTAATGGGTAAACAAGGATTAAGAGAAGTAGCTAAATTATGTACACAAAAAGCACATTATCTACAAAAAAAATTAGAAGAAAAAGGTCTAAAATTAAAATATAATAAACCATTCTTCAAAGAATTTGTAGTAGAAGGTTTAACATCAGAGCAACAAAAAGAATTACTTAAAGATAAAGATATGATCGGAGGTTTCCCTCTATCTAAATTATTGAAAGAAAGAACAAATGAAATTCTATTTGCTGTTACTGAAAAACGTACTAAAGAAGAGATGGATGCTTTAGTAAGTGCTTTGGAGGTGAAATAATGTTTAATAAATATGATAAATTAATTTTTGAAGTTTCAACTCCTGGAAGAGTGGCATATAAATTGCCTAAACTCGATGTAGAAGAAAAGAATTTACAGGATTTGATTCCTGGTGAATTTTTAAGTGATGGCGAAGTACAATTACCTGAAGTTTCTGAGATTGATATAGTTAGACACTTTACCAATTTGTCCAATAAAAACTATGGTGTAGATACAGGTTTTTATCCATTGGGAAGTTGTACAATGAAATACAATCCAAAAATCAATGAAGAATTAGCTAGCTTACCTGGTTTTACTAATTTGCACCCATACCAAGATACCGATCAAATTCAAGGTGCTTTAGAGCTTATGTATAATTTACAAGAGTCTTTAAAAGAAATCGCAGGTATGGACGAGGTAACTTTACAACCAGCAGCAGGAGCCCATGGTGAGTTAACAGGTATTTTATTGATAAAAGCATATCATGAAAGTCGTGGAGAATCTCACAGAAATAAAATTATTGTACCTGACTCAGCACATGGTACAAACCCAGCAACAAGTGCTGTAGCTGGATACACTCCTGTGGAAATTCCATCTGATGAAAATGGTTTGGTTGATTTGGATGCTTTAAGAGCAGCGGTAGGTGATGATACTGCAGGACTAATGCTTACAAATCCAAATACACTTGGTCTATTTGATAAAAATATTAAAGAGATTGCAAAAATAGTTCACGAAGCTGGCGGACTTCTATATTATGATGGTGCTAATGCTAATGCTATTTTAGGACATGCAAGACCTGCTGATATGGGATTTGATGTAGTTCACTTTAATATTCACAAAACATTTTCAACACCTCACGGTGGTGGAGGTCCAGGAGCAGGACCAATCGGTTGTAAAGCTATATTAAAAGATTTCTTACCAGTTCCAATTGTAGAAAAAGATGGAGATAGATATACACTAAATTGGAATAAAGAAAAATCTATAGGTAAAATGAAAGATTGCTATGGACACTTTAGTATTTTAGTTCGTGGTTATGCATATATTTTGACTATGGGTTCTGATGGGCTTAAAGAAGCAAGTTCTATGGCTGTTTTAAATGCAAACTATCTAAAAGCAAAATTAAAAGATGCTTATAATCTTCCGATCGATACAATTTACAAACATGAATTTGTTTTATCCGGAATTAAAGATCATGAGAAATATGGTGTGCATACTATAGATGTTGCTAAAGGTCTTATAGATAGAGGATTCCATCCGCCTACAGTTTATTTCCCATTAATTGTGGATGAGGCTTTAATGATTGAGCCTACAGAAACAGAGTCTATGGAAACTTTAGATTCTTTTGCGGATGCTTTATTAGAAATTAGAGATGTTGCTGCTAAAAATGCTGAAGAATTAACTTCTGCACCTCATAATACAGATATTTGTAGACCTGATGAAACTTTAGCAGCTAGAACTCCTATTTTAAAATACAAGAAGGAAGACTAATGCAAAAAAATATTGCGCTTATAGGAGCTGGACCGGGTGGCTATGTTGCAGCCATCCGTTTAGCTCAATTAAATCATAATGTTACATTATTTGAGTATGACAAAGTGGGTGGAACTTGTCTAAATAGGGGATGTATTCCAACTAAAACATATTTTAAAAATGCGCAAATAATGAAAGATTTAAAAGAAAGAGATGTTTTTGGTATAAATCTTTCGGAAGATCCATCCATAGATCCAATAAAATTGGTAGAAAGAAAAGATAAGGTTGTTAATTCTTTGGTTACAGGAATTCATCAGTTGATTTCTTCTTATCCAAATATCACATTTATAAATGATGTTGCAAAATTTGAATCCAATAAAGTTTTGTCTTGGGATGATGGTAATCAAAAGCAAGAGTTTGATAATATAATTATAGCTTCTGGATCCAAACCTAAATTTACTGAGACTGAAGGTATATCTTTACCAGGGGTAATTACTTCTGATGATCTTTTGGAGTTAAAAGAAATTCCAAAAAGTATGGTAATAATAGGTGCTGGAGTTATCGGTTTAGAATTTGCAAGTATTTATAATGCTTTAGGATCTAAAATTTATTTGTTAGCTAGTAGAGTTTTAAAGGATGCAGATGGAGAAATACAAAAGCGTATAGTACCCATTCTTAAAAAAGAAGGTGTGGAAATATTTAAAGATATTCGCGCTGAAAAAATAGAAAAAGTTGATGGTTCTTTAAAAGTTACTGCTAAATATAAGAATAAAGAAAAGTTTGAAGAAATAGTTGCTGATTATGTTCTTGTAGCTAGTGGACGTGCTCCGAATATTGAAAAATTATCTTTAGAAAATACTTCTATTGAGTTTGATGAGTCAAAAGGTATATATGTAAATGATAATTTTGAGACATCAGTTAGTGGTGTTTATGCTATTGGAGATGTAAATTCACGTGGAATTCAACTAGCTCACGTGGCCAGTGCCCAAGGAGAATTTGTGGCAGCACTTATTTCTGGAATTAAACCAGAGGTTAATTTAGATGTTTATCCAGCTTGTACATTTACATTGACTGAAGTTGCACAAGTTGGTGAAACAGAAGAGAGTTTAAAAGAAAAAAACATTGAATATAAGACAAGTAAATTTCCATTTATTGCGAATGGTAAAGCTTTAAGTTTAAATGAATCACAGGGATTTATTAAACTTATACAAGATAGAGAAGGTTATTTGTTAGGAGCTCATATTTTGGGACCTCATGCTAATGATTTGATTTCTGAATGTGCTTTAGTTATTGCAAACCATGGTAAAACTGATCTTATTAGACATACCATACATGCACATCCCACTCTTTCTGAGGGTGTAATGGAAGCTGCAAATGATTTATTTGATGAGGCGATACATGTCCAAAATAAAAAACCTAACAAATGATGATAAAAAATTTATTATAAAACAAGCCCTTTGGATTATTGTAGGGGTAATTTTAATTGCTTGTGCAATACATTTTTTCCTTTTACCTAGTAATTTTTCTCTAGGTGGAGCTACAGGTATGGCACTTATTTTGAGTAATTATCTACCCCTTTCTACAGGGCCTCTTTTACTTATAGTTAACGCCTTTTTGTTTATTTTAGGCTTTATTTTAATAGGTAATAAATTTGGTGTTTTAACTATAATTTCTTCTTTTGCTCTCTCTTCAACAGTCTGGCTTTTAGAGGTTTTTGTACCTATTTCTGAGCCTATTGTCAATAATCATTTTTTAAATATATCCATGGCAGTACTACTATATGGTATCGGTGCAGGAATCGTTTTAAATCAGTATGCTTCTACTGGTGGAAGTGATATTATTTCAAAGATATTAAACAAGTTCTTTGGATTAGATTTAGGTAAAGGTTGTTTGATATCAGATTTTACGATTACTTTATTTTCAGCATTTGCATTTGGCACTGAAACCGCTTTGTTTTGTATAATCGGTGTTATTCTTAATGGATTAGTTATAGACTACACAATCGATGGTATGAATTCAGGTAAATTGTGTTTTATTTATACGAATGAACCTGAAGCAATTTGCGAATTTTTGATTAAAATTGGAAGAAGTGCAACTATTTATGAAGCAAAGGGTGCATATTCTAAAATGAATAGACAAGTAGTACAAACAGTTGTTTCTAATCGTGATTTTATTCGTCTCAAACAACAGATTCTTCAGGTGGATTCTAAGGTATTTATGGTGGTTACAAACGCTCATAAAGTAATTGGATGGCACTGGAGAAAATTAGATGATTAGTTGACTTTTTAGTCATTTTTGGTATATAATTCTATATGTTAACCTATTAGTGTAGACTAGTAGGTTTTTATATTGGAGGAATTATGAAAAAAATTAAACATCAAGTTACATTAAAACAATCTTTTTTAATATTATTAGGAGTTATTCTAATAGCTATAAGTGTTCACTTTTTTATGGCGCCAAGTAAATTAGCTACAGGCGGGGCCAGTGGTTTAGCAATTATTTTATCCAATTTATTTGGTATTGATAAAGGAATTATATTGACCATATTAAATATTTTATTTTTTATTGCCGGCTTTTTATTTATGGGTAATAGTTTTGGTATTTTGACATTAATAGCTACTATGACTCTTAGTTTAATAGTCTATCTTTTAGATATTTTTATACCTATTTCAGAGCCAATAGTTCCAGGACTTATGATAAATGTTATAATGTCAAGTATATTTTTAGGTTCTGGTGTTGGCATCGTATTAAATCAATATGCATCTACAGGTGGTACTGATATTATTGCAAAAATTATTAATAAATATTTGGGAGTTGATCTTGGTAAAGCTTGTTTAATTGTTGATTTTTTAATCACATGCGGAGCGGGAGTAACTTTTGGTCTAGAGATTGCGATATATTGTTTGTTGGGTGTTATTATGAATGGTATTGTTATCGATTATACAATAAATGGTTTGAACAGCGGTAAATATCTCATAATAAATACAAATAAATCAGAAGAAGTTATCAAACATTTGCATAGTATAAATAGAACGGCGACTCTATATGAAACAAAAGGTGCATATAAGAACGAAAAAAGAATTGTATTACAGACTGTAGTTTCAAATAGAGAATTTATTTCTATAAAATCTGCACTTAAAGAGATTGATCCCACAGTATTTTTAATTATTACCAATGCTCATCAGGTTATTGGATCTAGATGGGGAAAAATTGATGAATAATTTTTAAAACACTTTTAATCGTAATTTTTTTGTGGTACAATATAACTATAAGCTATATGAGGAAAGATTATCATGAAAAAATTTGGTTTTAGTAGATATTTATTTCATATATTTCTTGTTACATTGCTGTCTTTGGGCATTTCTATTAATGCGCAAAGTGATGATTTTTATTTAAGAGGAATTAAAAATTATACATTTAAAAATAAACCCTATGTGTATACTGGAGTAAGTGAGCAGAAAGTTTATATGGTACCTCTTAGAGAAACTCTTGAAGTTTTGGGATATGATGTAAATTGGAATAGAAATAATACAATTAATTTATCGAAAGGCGTTTTTAAAGCTTCTTTGGTGGTTAATGCTGATAAATATAAAAATAGATATGGCGAGCAAATTAAGTTATATGTAAATCCTGTCTATAAAGATGGCATTTGTTATGTGCCGCATGCATTTTTTTCATTGGTAGTTGGTTATGATGCATATGTATTGGATAACATTTTTTATCTCAGAAATAAAGTGGAAAATGTAAGTCCTAAACTTATGATAGATGACAATGTGAGTATTTCTATACCAGAATTTTTAGAAAAAAGTAGTAAATATAATACCATAAATCAAATGATTATGCAGAAGGCCAAAGATTTATCAGAATATAGAATTTATGATAAATTTGTTTTAAATTATGATGTTGCATCTTATTCTAAAGATATAATTAGTATCATTTTTAGAGGAAAAGGTTATGTAGATAATAAGGAGTACAATATATTTGATACTTTTAATTATAATTTAAGAAAAGGTACCAAAATAGCATTAAATGATATATTTATTTCTTACTCAGGTTATGAAGAGTATATTTTAAATAAATTTTATTTGGGAGAAGATTCCAATATAAAAGATCAGATAAGTTTAAATAAGATGAATTTTTATATGGTGGATGGAGCAATTATTATTTCTCAAAATATTTATACTCCAGAAGAAAAGTTTATCAGTAGATTTTTCAAAAATTCAGATTTATCTGATAAATTTAGTCAAGATTATTTGTTTTTAAATAAGTCTAATTAATGGAAGAAGTGAACCTAGGGATCCGACTTTATGTAAGGACCGAGCGGTTCAGACGATTTTTATCGTTACACCGAAGGGACAAAAACCCGGACGGGTAGGTTTTATCCTACTCGTTTCGGGTTGTTTTTATTTAAGGAGGTATTAATGAAAGTAGGAATTTTAATGGGAAGTATTTCCGACAAATCTTTAGCAGAAAAAGTTCAAAAAACTTTGGATGAATTTGGCGTTTTGTATGAAACTAGAGTTATTTCGGCACATAGAACTCCGGAAATAGCTTTTGATTATGCAAAAAATGCTAGATCAAATGATATTTCGGTAATTATTGCGATTGCAGGAAAAGCTGCTCATTTAGCAGGTGTTTTAGCTGGTGTTACTACAGTTCCAGTAATTGGAATTCCTGCTAAGAGTTCTACTATGGACGGTTTAGATTCTCTACTTTCTGTTGTTCAAATGCCAAAAGGAATTCCTGTAGCTACAGTAGCTATTGATGGTGCTGAAAATGCTGCATTACTTTCTGTTCAAATGTTGAGTTTGAAAGACGAAAGTTTAGTTCAAAAATTAGAAGATTATAGAATTAAACTTAAAAATGATGTAAAAAAAATGAATGAGGAGTTATAAGTATGAGTGGTGTTGCTGGAGTCTTTGTAAATGGGTCAGATGGTGCATCAAAGATTTTATATTATATGTTGTATGCACTCCAACACAGAGGTCAACAATCTTGTGGTGTTGCAGTATATAATAATGGTTTGATGAATTTTCACAAAAGCGAGGGATTGGTTAGTGAAGTTTTAACAGAGGATGCTATGAGTAAGCTTACTGGAAGTATGGCCATAGGTCATGTTAGAATGGCTTCCAAAGGAGAAGGTTTTGATTATAGCTACCAACAACCAATAGTTGCAGGTTATAAACAAGGTGCTATGGGAGTTGTGCATGATGGAACTATTACTAATGCTCCTGTTTTGAGACAACAATTAATCGATGATGGAGCTCTTTTTAGAAGTAATTTAGATACGGAGGTTATAGTTTCTCTGATTGCTAAAAATTTTAAAAGCTCTATTGAACAGGCTATACTAGATACTATAGATATTATGAAAGGTTCTTACGCTCTCATAGTAATGGCGGGTGAAAAAATGTATGTGGCTAGAGATTATTATGGTATAAAACCACTAAGTATAGCAAAATTAGATGGTAAATATCTTGTGGCAAGTGAAACATGCGCTTTTGATTCTGTGGGTGCTGTTTTTGAAAGAGACGTTGAGCCAGGTGAAATATTAGAAATTTCCACTCATGGTATAAGACAAATAAGAAAAGGAGATCCTTCTAGAAGAAAGCTGGGAATTTTTGAAATGGTATATATTGCAAGGCCTGATTCTCTTATAGATGGTAGATCCATTTATATTGCAAGATATAATGCCGGAAAAATCTTAGCAAAAGAACATCCAATAGAAGCAGATCTTGTTATTGCGGCTCCTGATAGTGGTATTCCTTTTGCAATTGGTTACGCTGAAGAATCTAAAATTCCTTATGCGGAGGGAATTATTAAAAATAGATATGTAGGTAGAACTTTTATTCAGCCTGATCAAAGTATGAGGGATATTGGAGTAAAAATAAAATTAAATCCATTGAGAGAACATATTTTAAATAAAAAAGTTGTATTATTGGATGATTCTATCGTTAGAGGTACAACTATGAAAAGAACCGTGCAGATGCTAAAAGATGCTGGTGCTAAGGAAGTTCATGTAAGAGTTGGTAGTCCACCGGTTTTATATTCATCTAATTTAGTTATGGATACTCCTACAACTAAAGAATTGATTGCGGCTAATTTTACAAAGGATGAAGTAACGCAGATGCTACATTGTGATACTTTGGAATATATTTCGTTAGATGGACTGTTTGAAGCTTGTGGTGGAAATGATTTTACTGAAGGATGTTTTACGGGAAAATTCCCAGAAGGAACTGTGTAAGGAGGATATATGTCTATTTCTTATAAAGACGCTGGTGTTGATAAAAACAAGGGTTATGAAGAAGTTAGATTGATTAAAAAATTTATTCACGAAACAAAAAGAGAAGAAGTTTTAAGTGACTTGGGTGGTTTTAGTGGAATGTTTAAATTAAAAAAATATAATAATCCTGTTTTAGTTAGTGGTACTGATGGAGTTGGTACAAAACTTAAATTAGCTTTTGATTTAGATGTCCACAATACAATAGGTATAGATGCTGTTGCCATGTGTGTAAATGATATTTTATGTCAAGGGGCAGAACCACTTTTCTTTTTAGATTATATTGCATGTTCTGAGTTAATCCCTGAAAAAATGGCTTCAATTGTTGAAGGTGTATCTAATGGATGTAACGAGGCAAATTGTTCCTTAATTGGTGGAGAAACTGCTGAAATGCCAGGATTTTACAAAGAAGGCGAGTATGATATTGCAGGTTTTTGTGTAGGGGTTGTAGAAGAAGATAAAATTATTTCTTCTAAAAAAATTAAAAAAGGTGATATTCTAATAGCCATAACTTCATCAGGAGTTCATTCCAATGGATTTAGTTTGGTTAGAAAAATTCTAGAAATTAACAATATCGATTTAAATACCAAACTTTATGATACTGATAAAACAATAGGAGAGGTGCTCCTCACACCTACCAGAATTTATAAAAATGCCGTGCTTACATCTTTAGAAAAGTTCGATATACATGGTATCAGTCATATTACTGGTGGTGGTTTTTATGAAAATATTCCACGAATGTTTGATGAAAATGAATTCTCAGCTGTTTTGACAGTAAAAGATATACCTAAAAATTTAATTTTTGATTTTTTACAGGAAAAAGGTAATATTGAGTTAAAAGAAATGTATGGAACTTTTAATATGGGTATAGGTATGGTTTTTGCAGTAGATAGTTCTCAATCAGAAGATTTTATAAATCATCTAAAAAGTATAGGAGAAATACCTGTAATTCTAGGAGAAATTACCGAAAAGAAAGAAGAATCATGTATAATAAAAGACCTTTAAACACTGTAATAATGGTTTCCGGAAGCGGGACAAATATGGATTCAATTATTAAAAACTGTAGTGATATATTAAATATACGTGGGGTTTTTTCCGACAGAAAAGATGCTTTAGCATTAGAAAAAGCTGGAAATAAAAATATTTACAACAAATATTTAGGAAGAGATTATATCGATTTTCTATCAGAATTTATAGAAAAAGAGAGGATAGATCTAATTATTTTGGCAGGATTTTTAAAAATTTTACCTAAAACATTTATTGACAGTGCTCCTTTGATAATAAATATTCATCCGTCTTTACTTCCTAAATATGGCGGAAAAGGTATGTATGGAATGAATGTACACGAAGAAGTTTTTAAAAATGGCGACTCTATTTCAGGTGCTACTGTTCATTATGTAAATGAAAAAATTGATGGAGGCAAAATAATTTTACAAGGTCACGTGGACATTAGGGATGCTTGCTCTCCTGAAGAAATACAAAAAAAAGTTTTATCAGTAGAGCATAAATTATTTTCTATGGCAATTAAAACAATATGGAGGCAATCATGAAATATGCGTTATTTTCTTGTTATGATAAAAATGGCATTGAACAATTTGCTAAATTTTTAGAAGTTAAAGGCTATAAAATTTTGTCTACAGGCGGAACTCTTAAGTATCTTTTAGATAGTGGAGTTAACGCTATAGATGTGAGTGAATATACACATTTTAAAGATATGTTATCCGGAAGAGTAAAAACTTTACATCCTGCAATTCATGCTGGAATTTTGTATAGACGTGAAAATACTACAGACGTAAAAGAACTTTTGGAAAATGGTTTCAAAGCTATTGATATAGTAGTTAATAATCTATATCCTTTCAAAGAAACATACCTAAATACAGATGATATTGATGAAATAATTGAAAAAATAGATATTGGTGGACCTTCTATGATAAGGGCTACTGCAAAAAATTATAAATATACAACTATTATTACAGATTGCTCTCAAATGGAATTAGTTCAAAAAGAAATTGAAGATAATGGTAATACTACACTTGAAACTAGAAAATTTTTAGCTGGAGAAGCTTTTAATCTTACAGCCAATTATGATGCGTGGATCGCTAAATTCTTTAACGAACAAAATAATATAAAATTTCCTAAAAAATATACTATAGCATTAGAAAATAAAGAAAATCTTAGATATGGTGAAAACCCACACCAAGAGGCATATGTATATGATGTTTTTGATGGTTTAGATAACGCGTTTAAAAATGCAATTTTACATCAGGGAAAAGAATTATCATTTAATAATTACAATGACGCAAGTGCTGCTATGAATATAATCAGATTATTTGATAAACCTGCATGTGTTGCTGTAAAGCATGCTAATCCTTGTGGAGTAAGTGAGTCTGATAATTTATTCGATGCATATATGGGATGTTATAGCGCTGATAGTGAATCCATTTTTGGTGGAATAGTAGCATTAAATGGTGAGGTAAATAAGGAGATTGCAGAAAAATTAGTCGAAATATTTTTAGAAATAGTTATTGCTCCTAAATTTTCTAATGAAGCACTTGAAGTATTAAAAGCAAAAAAGAATTTAAGAGTTTTAGAAATACCTAATCTCATGAAAAGTGTAGATGAATTAGATATTAAATTTGCATCAGGAAAAGCTACAGTCCAAGAATTAGATAAAATTGAAGACAATAATATAAAAGTAGTTACAAAAAAATCCCCAAGTAAAGAAGAAATGGAAGATTTACTATTTGCTGAAAAAGTAGTAAAAAATGCAAAATCAAATGCAGTTGTTATAGTAAAAAACAAAAAGACGATTGGTATAGGCTTGGGAAGTGTAAATAGGTTTTTTGCGGTTAACGCCGCTTTAAAACAATCTTCAGATTCTGTAGAAGGTGCAGTACTTGCATCTGATGGATTTTTTCCATTTGATGATTGTGTAAGACTTTTAGCAGAATCCGGAATTACTTCCATCCTTCAACCAGGTGGAAGCATAAAAGATCAGATTTCTATAGATGCCTGTGATGAACTTGGACTTTCTATGGTATTTACTGGTCAAAGACATTTCAAACATTAAGGAGGAAATATGGAGAAGTTTTTTCGATTGAAAGAACACAACACAGATGTAAAAACTGAAATTCTAGCAGGTATTACAACATTTATGACAATGGCTTATATTTTAGCTGTTAACCCTGGGATCTTAGGTAGTACTGGAATGGATGCTAGTGGAGTTTTTACTGCAACAGCACTATCAGCTTTTGTAGCAACAATTATCATGGCGCTATATGCTAAATATCCTTTTGCTTTAGCTCCTGGTATGGGACTTAATGCATTTTTTGCTACAGTAGTTATTGGATTAGGACACAGCTGGCAATTTGCACTAACCGCAGTACTTATTGAAGGTATTATATTTATTATTTTAGGTGCATTAAAAGTCAGAGAAATGATTTTTAATCTTATTCCAGTATCTCTAAAAAAAGCTGTAGGAGTAGGTATTGGATTATTTATAACATTTTTAGGACTAACAAATGCCGGAATAATTGTTTCTGGAAATGGAACCATTACATCATTGGGACATATAACAGATTCTGGTGTATTGCTAGCAATTATAGGAATTTTAATCACAGCAATATTACATGCTAAAAATGTAAAAGGTGCATTACTTATAGGTATCATAGCAACAACGTTGATCGGAATTCCTATGGGAGTTACAGTAATTCCTGAGAATTTTAGTTTGTTTAGTTTACCACCATCAATAAAAAATGTAGCTTTCCAATTTGTAGGAAAAGATCAAATTTTATCATTTGATATGTTAGTGTGTATATTTACATTTTTATTCGTAGATATCTTTGATACTGTTGGAACTTTGGCAGGTGTAGCTAGTAAAACAGGAATGCTTGATGAGAAAGGAAGACTCCCAAGAGTTGGAAGAGCATTGGTATCAGATGCGGTAGGAACTGTATTTGGAGCATGTATGGGTACTTCTACAGTAACAACATTTGTTGAAAGTTCTGCTGGAGTTGCAGAAGGTGGAAGAACTGGACTTACATCATTAACTACAGCAATTCTATTTGCATTATCATTATTCATTGCTCCGATTTTTGGAATTATACCAACACAAGCGACAGCACCTGCACTAATTTTAGTTGGACTATTTATGTTAACACCTGTAACTGAAATCAATTTCAAAGATCCTACAGAAGCAATTCCAGCTTTCTTTGCAATTGTTATGATGCCATTTGCTTATTCTATTGCTGAAGGAATTGTATTTGGAATTATTTCTTATACCATCATCAAAACTGTAAGTGGCAGATATAAAGAAGTTTCACCTCTAATGTGGGTATTATCACTATTATTTGTACTAAGATTTATATTCTTATAAAAAAAAGAAGTCTAGGTTTACTAGACTTTTTTTATTGCAAAATTATTTACAAGATAATTTGTAGTATTGCTCTTTTTTACTGTGATAATAAAGAATAAATAATCCCATAGCAAAAACTATAAATATTAAAGTAATAATATAAAAATTGGTAGCATAATTATTTGAAATATTAATAAGATCTATAATGGTTTTATCTATATACTCTAAATTATTAAAATTTATATATGCGCTACTCATATTCTGAACACCCATAAAGAAAGTAAATACCCCGGCAAATAGAGAAAGAATTCCACTTATCAAATAAAATTTTGGAATATAATTAATAATATTATCTGTATTACCCAATAGATTAACACCTAAAATTCCAGAAATGATGAGGATGGATCCGATAATATGAGATGGAAATAGTGTTTCACCAAGAATTATAACACCTGCTAAAATTTGAATAACAGTGCCTAAGTTGTTAAATACAACCATCTGTGAAGACGAAATATTTTTAAGAGCAAAGTTTATGAGGAACCCACTTGCTATAGTACTTAAAAAAGCTAAATATAAAACAGCAATTATAAAATCTTTTGTAGATAAAGGAATTAGTAAAGAGCTAAAAGTGCCATGATAAATATTTTTACATAAAGTAGCTATTAGTAACAAGAAAAAAGTTTCCCCTACAATTACTAAAAGCATTTCATAGTTAGAACAAATCTTGTTCAAAGGTCGCGAATAGACTGTATAAATAGAAAATCCAATTGTCCCGATAAACGCAATTAAAATACCAGTAAAATCAGGCGCTGCATTTTTTATAAACTTCATAATCATAATGTATAAAACACCTAATACACAAATTATAACTGATGACTTTTGTAAAAAATTAGTTTTCTCCTTAAGAAAAATACTGGCTAAAATTAGAGTTATTATAGGAGCTGTAGCCTGTACAGCGCCAACTTCTATAGAGGTAGATACATTTAAAGCAAAAGCTTGAAAAGTAAAAAAAGTTAAAGGATAAAAAATACCCGCTATCATCAATTTCTTTATCTTTTCTGGATTTAGATTTACGCTATTCTTGTAAAATGGATACAATAATAATAAAAATAAAAAAGCTATAAAAAATCTTACAGTTAAAAGATTAAGTGGATCTGTAGCTGTCAAAATATCCTTAACAAAAATAAATGAAAAACCAATTATACACGCATAACCAAGAGCGGCTAAGTATCCTAAAAATTTATTCTGATTCATACTACCTCCTATTTATGTGAGAATTATGTGAGAAAAAAATCTCTAAACTTAAAAATTCTAATAATATTTTATAATCTTTATTATATAAAGTCAAATATAATTTTTTGAACAATAAAAAAACGCATTTTTTCAATATGTAAACTAATTATACAAAAATCATAAATAAAAAAAAGAAAAGTGAAAACAAGCACTAATAAAATTGGTAAAAAATTTATTAATAAAAATTTATTATTTATTCACCTAGAAATGGTTAAACAGGCTTAACCACTTACAAAAAATAAGACTTTTTTATTATTTAAGTTTTACTGTAATGAATTATATTTTTTTATATTTACATTTTAGATAATAGTTGTTATATTTTATATAGGAGGTTTTTATGGATAAAAAAAATAATAGTTTATTTCATTTGGATGGAAGACCATCATTAGGCCAATCATTTCCAATAGCTTTACAACACTTTTTAGCTATGTTAGTAGGAAATGCATTACCTAGCTTAGTTCTTACAAATACTTTAAAAGGTACACCATTTGCAGTTTCACCAGAAGAAGCTGTGTACATTATTCAAGCAGGAATGTTTATAGCTGCTATTGCAACATTATTACAACTATATCCTGTACTAAAAATTGGTGCTAAACTTCCGGTAATTATGGGGGTTAGTTTTGCATATATTCCCATTTTGTTGGAAATAGGTAAAAACTTTGGATATGGTGCAATTTTTGGTGCGCAATTGGTAGGAGGTATAGTTGCGTTTGTTGTAGGATTAGGTATTGGGAAGATCAGAAAATTTTTCCCGCCAATTGTTTCTGGAACGGTTGTACTTACAATAGGACTTTCATTGTATCCAGTTGCTGTTAGATATATGGCAGGAGGAGCAGGAAATTCACACTTCGGTTCACCATGGACATTTGGAGTTGCAGTTTTTACTTTACTAGTGGTGTTAGCATGCAATATGTATGGAAAAGGGTTGATAAAACTCTGCGCTATTTTGATAGGTATAGTTTCTGGATATGTACTTAGCTTGATTATAAATCAATTTTTCGTTCCAGATTTTATGTCATTTAGTAATGTTACTACAGCTAGTTGGTTTACACTACCAAAATTTTTACCATTTAAACCTGAGTTTCCAATTGGAGCAGTTTTGACAATGGCAATTATGTATGTTGTTAATTCAGTGCAGGCAGTAGGAGATATATCATCTACAACAATTGGTGGAATGGATAGAGAGCCATCTGATACAGAAATTGCAGGCGCAATAAAAGCAAATGGTATTTCCTCATTAATAGGAAGTTTGATAGGAGCTTTACCTACAGCAACATACTCCCAAAACGTAGGAATCGTATCACAAACCAAAGTAATAGCTAGAAGAGTATTAGCCATAACTGGAATTATAATTTTAGTTGCTGGATTTGTTCCTAAATTTGGTGGTCTTATGATGAGTATTCCACAATGTGTAATTGGAGGCGCTACAATTTCTGTATTTGCTCAAATTACTATGAATGGAATTAAATTGATTACAAGTCAAGAAATGAGTATGAGAAATGCAACTATAGTAGGTTTAGGTGTTGCGCTTGGAATGGGTATAGTTAGTGTTCCTGAAGCTACACAATATTTATCAGCTACAGCTAAGATGATATTTACATCTTCTCCAGTAATATTAGCTACAATAGTTGTTTTTGTATTAAATATAGTATTACCAAATAAAACTCTTGAGCAAGAAAGGTTGGAAAGAGAAAATTTAGATAAAAAATAAAAAAATGAGAAAAAATTAAAAAAAAGTATTGACAATGTTAAAAAATTATTATAATATTGACTTGTAAAGGGGTGGATCTATGAATTTAAGTGAAAAAAGAAAACTTTTACAAGAATATATAAAATTGTCAGATTATATTGCCACTGTTGCTGGCGAAAATTGTGAAGTATGTTTAAGAGATTATCACGAAGATTCAAGTACAATAATACATTTAGTAAATGGTCATTTATCAGATAGGAATGTTGGTGATACCATTACCGGTTATCGTTTAAAAAAAATAATGAAATCAGATTATAAATCATGTAATTATGTTTCGAATTACATTATTATAAATGAATATAATCAGAGAGTATTTAGATCATCAACTTTTTATATTAAGGTAGATGAAGAATTAATCGGATTATTGTGTGTGAATTTTGATCTTACTAATCTTTTGAGATTAAAAGATATGTTCGTCAAAGAAGTATTATTTGGTTTTGATGGTAATCAAGCTTATGAAAAAGAATTTTTTGATGAACCGCTGGAAAAGATAATTGACAATATGATAAAAAATGTTTTCTTGAACTGGGATAGAAATATTCCTGCCAATAAAATTCACAAAGAAGGAAACCCTATTAGGACTCTTTATAATTTAAAAGTTTTTAATTATAAGGGTGCGATTACAACAGTGGCGGAATTGTTTGATATTTCACCACAGACAATTTATAGATATATTAAAGAAATTGAGCAAGAACAAGGAGAGTAAATTCTAATTTTTTAGGAGGAGTATTATGGAATTTAAACAACTTATCTCAAAACTTGATAACCTTGACTTTGGTAAATTATACCAAGATGATTTTTTCCTAACATGGGATAAATCAATGGATGAATTGAACGCAATTTGGACTGTAGCAGATGCTATTAGAATGTTAAGAGAAAACAACAAATCAGCTAGAATTTTTGATTCTGGTTTAGGAATTTCTATTTTTAGAGATAATTCAACAAGAACAAGATTTTCTTTCGCATCAGCTTGTAACTTATTAGGATTAGAAGTTCAAGATTTAGATGAGAAAAAATCACAAATTGCACATGGTGAAACATTATTAGAAACAGCTAATATGGTTTCTTTCATGGCAGATGTAATAGGTATTCGTGATGATATGTATATTGGAAAAGGTCACACATATCAAAAAGAATTCGCAGATAGTGTTCAAAGAGGTTTTGATGAAGGTATCCTTGAACAACGTCCTACTGTAGTTTCTTTACAATGTGATATAGATCACCCAACACAAATGATGGCAGATTCTTTACACTTTGCACATTATTTTGGTGGATTTGAAAATCTTAAAGGTAAAAAAATTGCATTGACATGGGCTTATTCTCCTTCTTATGGTAAACCACTTTCAGTTCCTCAAGGTGGAATTGGTTTATGGACACGTCTAGGAATGGATGTTGTACTTGCTCATCCAAAAGGATATGAAGTAATGGATGAAGTTATCGAAGTTGCTGAAAACAATGTAAAAGAGTACGGCGGAAGCTTCAAAGTTACAAATTCTATGGAAGAAGCTTTCAAAGATGCAGATATTGTATATCCTAAGAGCTGGGCTCCATTTAAAGCTATGGAGGAAAGAACAGATCTATATGGAAAAGGCGATTTTGATGGAATTGATGAATTAGAAAAGAGATTATTAAAACAAAATGCTGAACACAAAGAGTGGACAGTTACTGAAGAATTAATGAAAACTACTAAAGATGGTAAAGCTCTTTATGGTCACCCACTTCCAGCAGATATTACAGGAGTTTCTTGTAAAGAAGGAGAGGTTGACGCTTCAGTTTTCGATAGATATAGAAAAGAATTATATCAAGAAGCTAGCTTTAAACCATATGTAATCGCAGCTATGATCTTCCTACAAAGAGTTAAAAATCCAAAAGCTAAATTAGAAGAGTTGTGGAATAAAGACGCACGTAGAGTAAACGATTAATTTTATAAAGGAGTGTAAAAATGAGCGAATTAAAAATCGATTTTAATAAAGTAAAAGAAGCAGCACAAGCATATTTACCAGAAATGACAGCATTTTTAAGAGAAGTTTTACGCTTCCCAAGTGAAAGTTGCCAAGAAGGTCCTAAAGCAAAAAGAATAGAAGAAAAAATGAAAGAACTAGGTTTTGATAAAACTTGGATCGATCCACTAGGTAATGTTTTAGGTTGGATGGGTAATGGTGAAAAAATCGTTTGTTTTGATGGACATATCGATACTGTAGGTATTGGTAATCGTGAAAACTGGGATTTTGATCCATACGAAGGTTATGAAACTGAAACAGAAATTGGTGCTAGAGGAACTTCAGATCAAACAGGTGGAGTTGTTTCAGCTATGTGGGCTGCTAAAATCATTAAAGATTTGGGTATGCTTTCTGATAAATATACTATGATGGTTGTAGCTTCTGTTCAAGAAGAAGACTGTGATGGTATGTGCTGGGAATACATTCTTAAAGAAGATGTAAAAAATCCTGAATTTGGTAAATTATGTAAACCTGATTTCGTAGTTTCTACAGAGCCAACTGATGGTGGTATCTACAGAGGTCAAAGAGGTAGAATGGAAATCAGAGTAGATGTTCAAGGTGTAAGCTGTCACGGATCTGCTCCAGAAAGAGGAGATAACGCTATTTATAAAATGGCTGATATTTTAAAAGATATTAAAGCTTTGAATGAAAATCCTGCTGATGATTCCGTAGAAATCAAAGGTTTAGTTAAAATGTTAGATGAAAAATATAACAAAGAATATGAAGAAGCTAATTTCTTAGGCCGTGGTACAGTTACAGTTTCTGAAATTTTCTTCACATCTCCTTCTAGATGTGCTGTTGCAGATTCTTGTTCTATATCATTAGACAGAAGAATGACAGCAGGTGAAACATGGCAATCTTGTATAAAAGAGATTGAAGAATTACCTTCAGTTAAAAAACATGGTGCAAAAGTAAGCATGTACATGTATGAAAGAGCTAGCTGGACTGGATTAGTATATCCAATTGAGTGCTATTTCCCAACATGGGTATTACCAAAAGATCATGCTGTAACAAAAGCTTTAGAAGAATCATATACAACATTATATGGAGATAAGAGAATCAGACCACAAGGAGAAGAGCACAAAGCTTCTAGACCTCTAACAGATAAGTGGACATTCTCAACAAATGGTGTTTCTATCATGGGAAGAAATGGAATCCCTTGCATCGGATTTGGTCCAGGTGCAGAAGATCAAGCGCATGCTCCTAACGAAAAAACTTGGAAACAAGATTTAGTAACATGTGCTGCTGTATTTGCTGTATTACCATCAGTATATACAAAATAATTTAATAGGAAAAAATTTATAAGAAAAAGAGGAATTTATGGGTAAAAGAATATTAATTTCTTTGGGCGGTAATGCCTTAGGAACATATTTTAATGAATTGATTGAGACAGTAGGCGTTATTGCTAAACCAGTTGCAGATTTAATTGAGCAAGGAAATGAAGTTGTTATTTGTCATGGTAACGGGCCACAAGTTGGTTATATAAAATCAAATATTGACAGAGGAACTATGGTAGAAAAAACTGAAACACAACCTTTAAGTGAATGTGTAGCTATGAGTCAAAGTTTTATTGGCTATCATCTACAAAACGCTATTCAAAATAGATTGATTGAAAAAGGTATAGATAAAAAAGTTGTTACTGTAGTTAGCAGATGTTTAGTAGATAAAAACGATCCTAAATTTAAAAATCCTACTAAACCAATCGGAGCTTTTTATACAAAAGAGCAAGCAGATGAGTTAACAAAAGCTGGAAAAACAATGATTGAAGACAGTGGTAGAGGCTACAGAGAAGTTGTAGCTTCTCCAATTCCTCTTGAAATCATTGAAAAAGAAAGTGTTTTAGATTTGGTAGAAAAAGGAAATATAGTAATCGCTGGTGGCGGCGGTGGAATACCAACTATAAAAGAAGGTAATTGGTATAAAGCAATTGATGCAGTTATTGACAAAGACAGAACTTCAGTTTTACTAGCTGCTGATACTAATTGTGATAGTTTGGTAATTTGCACCGGAGTTGAAAAAGTTTCTATCAATTTCAATAAGCCTAATCAAGAAGATTTATCTAGAATGACTTTAGAAGAAGCTTATAAATATATTGAAGAAGGTCAATTCCCTGAGGGTTCAATGTTACCTAAAATAGAAGCTGCTATTGATTTTGTAAAAAGTGGAAAAGGTAGACAGACTTTAATTACTTCCTTAGATAAATTAGTAGAAGGTATGAATGGAGAAACTGGTACCCTAATTGTAGAGTAGGTGAATTATGTTAATAGGAAACGGTGTTGTTATAACATTAGACGACTCTAAAAAATTTATTCCTTGCGGTGGCGTCCTCATAGATGGGGATGTCATCAAAGAGGTTGGAGATTTTCAAGAATTAAAGAAAAAATATCCAAGTGAAGAAATTTTTGATGTAAATGGAAAAGTGATTATGCCCGGTTTAGTAAATATGCATACTCATTTTTATTCTGCATATGCTAGAGGTATGAATTCTAGCGGAAGCAAAAGAAATTTCATGGAGATTTTGGAGAATCTATGGTGGGCATTGGATAAAAAACTTGAGCTGGAAGATGTTTATTTAAATTCTATGACTACCTTAATTGAAAGCGTACAAAATGGTGTTACAACTATTTTTGATCATCACGCATCACCATATAATACTTTAGGTTCTTTGGATCAAGTTGCTAGAGCAATTGATGAAATTGGAATTTCTGGGGATATTTGTTTTGAGATTTCTGAAAGAGATGGTTTAGAAAGAACTGAACAAGCTATAACTGAAAATTTAAATGCAGTAAAAAAATATAATTCAATTGAAAATGGAAGAATCAGATCTCACATTGGTGTTCACGCTTCTTTTACTGTTGGTGATGATACATTAAAAAAAGTTTCTGATGCTTGCAAAGAATTAAATGCAGGTGTACACATTCATGTTGCGGAAGGTATTGAAGATGAATTGGATTCACTACACAAATATGGCAAAAGAGTTGTGGAAAGATTAGAAAATTTTGATCTTTTAGGCGGAAAAAACATGGTTGTGCACTGTTGTAATTTGAGTCATAAGGAAATGAATATGCTTAGAGATTCAAATACAATTGTTATCCATAATCCTGAAAGCAATATGGGTAATTCTGTTGGCACAACTCCTGTTACCGAGCTTTTAAATCTTGGAGTTTTAGTTGGATTAGGTACAGATGCATATACAAATGATATGTTTGAGAGTGTGAAGGTAGCAAAAGTTTTACAGAGTCATGATTTAAATGATCCTACAGTTGGCTTTAATGAAGCAAGTAAATTACTTTTTGAGAACAACCCAAAAATAGCATCAAAGTTTTTTGATAGAGGTGTTGGTGTAATAAAAGAAGGTAATTATGCAGATTTGATTGTAGTAGATTATAAACCATACACTCCATTTAATTCAGATAGTTACGTGGGTCATCTATTGTTTGGATTTTCAGGAGCAAAGGTAGATTCTACAATTGCTAGAGGTAAATTTGTCATGAAAAATCGTGTTATTACTACCGTTGATGTTGATGATATATACGAAAGATCTAGAAATAGAGCTGTTGAAATTTGGAAAAAAATGTAGGAGGAAAAAGTGGCAGACAAAATAAAATTAGCTAAACTTGCTAAAAAATATGAAAATGTTGATACTTCTTTCTTAGATATGGAGGTTGTTGAAAAAGTTCATAGATTTCATGAGTCTTTTCCACAATACGAGAAAACTCCTCTAAGAGATTTAAAAAATTTAGCAGAAAAATTAAATATAAAAAAATTCTTTGTTAAAGATGAAAGCTATCGTTTTGGATTAAATGCTTTTAAAGTTTTAGGTGGATCTTTTGCAATTGGCAATTATATCGCTGAAAGATTAGGTATGGATATAAATGATCTTCCTTATGAAAAAATGATTTCTGATGAGATTAGAAATAAATTGGGCGATGTTATGTTTACTACTGCTACAGATGGAAATCATGGTAGAGGTGTTGCATGGACAGCTAATCAGTTAAAACAAAAATCTAAAGTTTTTATGCCAAAAGGTACCGCACTAGAAAGAGTTCTAAATATCAGAAAAGAGAATTCTGATGTGGATGTTTATGAATATAACTATGATGAGTGCGTTCGTTTAGCTGATAAATATGCTAAAGAAAATAACGGAGTTATGGTTCAGGATACTTCCTGGGATGGTTATGAAGATATTCCTAGATGGATTATGCAGGGCTATATGACAATGGCGTATGAAGCTTTTAACGATATGAAAGAGCAAGGAGTTTTACCTACTCACGTATTTTTACAAGCGGGAGTTGGTTCTATGAGTGGTGCTGTTACTGGATTTTTTGCAAATGTTATGAAAGATAATAAGCCTACAATTGTTATCGTAGAACCACATAAAGCAAATTGTTTATATAAAACTGCTGAAGCTGATGATGGAAAATTACATTTTGTAACTGGTGATATGGATTCAATTATGGCTGGTTTATGTTGTGGAGAGCCTGTAACTATAGGTTGGCCAATTTTAGCTGGTTTTGCTGATTACTTCCTTTCAGTTGAAGATTATTATGCAGCACATGGTATGAGACTTTTAGGCAATGCTCTTAATGGTGATGAAAAAATCATCTCTGGAGAAAGTGGTGCAGTAACAAGTGGTGTTGTATCTAAACTTATGACTGATCCAGATTTAGCTAGTATAAAAGAACAATTAGGATTAGATGAAAATTCAGTAGTACTTTGTATATCTACTGAAGGAGATACCGATAAAGAAGGTTATAGAAGAATCGTTTGGGATGGAGAATATCCTAGTTTATAATAAATTTAGGGAGCTGTGGTCGGGACTGCAGCTCTTTTTTTACATAGGAGGTTATTATGTCAGATATAATGAAGCCAAGAAGTTTTAAAAATATGTTAAATAGAATATTATCTGAATATAAAAAATATAATTCTATTTATAATGTAAAAAAAATTCCAGTCTTTGATGGGAATAAATTTTTAGATATATTTGGTGAAAAATTGGAGAGTCCTCTAGGTATAGCTGCTGGTCCTCACACTCAGCTTGCACAAAATTTAGTTGCATGTTACGCTAGCGGTTGTCGCTTTTTTGAGTTAAAAACCATTCAAAAATTATTTGGAGAAGATTTAGGTATTCCTAAGCCTTGTATAAGAGCGGAAGATGAGGCCTATAACACTGAATGGTCCAGTGAATTTCATGCCAGTCAAGCAAGCGATGAATATATAAAGGGTTATATTCTGATAAAAATAATCGCAAAAGAATTTAATTTGGGCGATCCTGATGCTTTTATATTTAATATTTCTGCAGGATATGATTATGAAGGAGTCACAGGGGAGATAGTTGATAATTTTATTAATACTATGATGAATGCAGAAAATAATAAAACTTTTAATGAATGTATAAATGATGCTCTATCCATGGTTGATATGTTTGAAAATGTGGATGCAGAATTTATTAAAAATATATCTCCTAAGATTTCTAATTCAATAACATTAAGTACCATGCATGGATGTCCTAAAGAGGAAATCGAAAAAATAGCTCTTCATTTGATAGAAAACAAAAAAATAAATACCTATGTTAAATTAAACCCTACACTTTTGGGGTATGATAGAGTTAGAAAGATATTAGATGATTGTAATTTTGATTATATAAAATTTGGTAAAGAACAATTTGAACATGATATTCAGTTTGATGATGCAATTTCTATGATTAAAAGATTAAAAGAAGTTGCGAAAAATATAGGAGTTAGTTTTGGAGTTAAACTAACAAATACATTCCAAACTGAAATTCACAATGATGAGCTTCCAGGAAACGCAATGTATATGAGTGGTAAGGCGCTTTATCCTCTAAGTATTAATGTTGCCAAAATGATCTCAGAAAGAATGGATGGATCTTTGCCTATTAGTTTTAGTGGCGGTATTGATAAGACGAATGTAAAAGATTTGTATGATGCTGGTGTATGGCCGATTACTATTTGTACAGTATTATTAAAAACACCAGGTCTTGAGGCTTTTAGTAATGTTTTAAATGAAATAAAAGCTTTTGATATTAAAGATCAAACTACAAATACTAAATTATTAATAGATATGGCAGATAAGTCTACCACTCTTATGAAAAAAACTGAGCAAGCAAGAAAAAAATATGATGAGCATAGACACTATTCTTGCACTAGATCAGATGGTTTTAGATGTCGTGTTTTATGCACAAACTGTGTGAGGGTATGCCCCAATAGAACTAATGAAATTTTAGAAATAGCAAGTGGAAAGATTATTTTACATGTAGATGCTTTGTGCAATGAATGTGGTAATTGTGCTTTCCCATGTGTTGAACCTTGTTTACCTTATAAAGATAGAATCACCCTCTTTTCTGATATAGAAAGTTTTAAAGATTCAGAAAATCAAGGGTTATATATAGAGAGTTTGGAAAACATTCATTATAGGTGGGATAATAAAGTAATGAATGGAAAATTATCAGATATCCCAGAGGTTTTACAGGAGGTGACTCGCGGCATTTTAGAAAATAAGCCGTATCTATTATGATAATAAAAAATGCAGATATTATAGGTGAAAAGAGAATTTTTGGTTGTCTTAGAATAGAAGATGGAAAAATAAAAGAAATTGCTAAAGATATAGCTCCTTTTGATGGTGAGGATATTATAGATGCAGAAGGTAATTTTTTATTTCCCGGCGGAATAGATCCTCATACTCATCTACAGATGGAAAATGCATTGGCAAAGGTTTCTGATTCGTATGAAACAGGTACTTTAGCAGCTTTAAAAGGCGGTACTACAACTATAATTAATTTTGCTACCGGAAAGCCGGATATGACTCTTAGAGAGAGTTATTTAGAAGAAATGAGACGCGCTGAAAAATCTTCTTGTAATTATAGATTTCATATGGAACTTGTAAGTATTACTGATGATATACTAAAAGAAATGCAAGATATGATGGATCTAGATGTTACAAGTTTTAAAATATATATGGCATATACTTTTAGAATTGGTGATAGAGATATTTATAAAGTTTTAAAAAGAGCTAAAGAAATTGGAGCGTTGGTAGAAAGTCATTGTGAAAATGGTGAGCTATTAGACGAAATTATGGAAGACCTAGTGAAAGAAGGAAAAAATAATGCAAATTATCAGGAGGTTGCTCATCCTAATTTAGCAGAAGCAGAAGCCATTTCTAGATTGTGCTATATTTCTAAATTGGCAGATCATCCAGTTCATGTAGTGCATCTTTCCACAAAAGAGGGTCTTGAAGAAATAAAAAATAAAAGAAAAGAAGGTTTTAAAGTTACTGCTGAAACTTGTACTCAGTATTTACTAATAGATAATTCTGTATATGATTTAGATAAAAAAGAAGCGAGTAAATATGTGTATGCTCCACCTGCTCATTCTAAAAAAGATGTGGAAGAAATTAAAAAAGGCGTATTGGATAAAGAGATCATAACATTGGGCACTGATCATTGCCCATTTGATTTCCAGACTTTAAAAACTAAATCCGAAGATTTAAGGAAAATACCTGGAGGATTACCAGGAATTGAAAATAGAGTGGAAGTTGCATATACTATTCTTGTAAATGATAATAATATGCCTGTAGAAGATTTTGTAGAATTTATGTCCACCAATTCTGCTAAATTGTATAATATGTATCCAGATAGGGGAGTTATAAAAGAAGGTAGTATTGCTGATTTGGTTATTTATGAAAAAAATTCTGAGCATATAATTGATGTAAAAGATCAGTTGATGAATGTAGATTATAATCCATATCAGGGCTTTAAAGTTAAGGGAAGAGTTAAAGATGTATTTCTAAAAGGGGAGCATGTAGTTTCTGATGGTAAAGTAATCAAAAAGTATTTGGGAGAATATGCAAAAAATGCAAGCAAATAATAACGATTTAAAAAAAGTTATTTTAGATAATCTTAATACAGATTTTGTCATCTCCACCATTATAGAGACACATGGATCTTCTCCCAGAAAATCTGGCGCTACCATGATAACGAAAAAAGATGAGTTATTATCGGGGACTGTAGGTGGTGGAAAAATTGAGCATGAAGCATTTTTATTTGCTCATCAAAAAATTGATTCTAAAAATTCAGAAATAGAAATTCAAAAATATGTTTTAGCAGATAATACAGCTCATTCTATAGGAATGGTTTGCGGAGGAGAAGCAAAAATAATTTTTATTCCCAATCATCAAAAATATGGTTTTGAAAGGGAGATAATTGAAAGATCAATTGGATTTATTGTCAATAAAAATAATGAATTCAGATTTATAAATAATGAAGATGAAGTTGATAAAGATGATATATTTGTATCATTCTTACCTAGGGCGAGAGCATATGTTTTTGGTGGTGGGCATGTGGCACAAAAAACAGTTCCGCTACTCAATTATATTGGACTTCATACAATTGTGCTGGAAAATAGAGAAAAATTTTTAACTAAAGAATTATTTCCTACAGCAGATGAGCTTAGATTGGTTGATTACCAAAATTTAAATGATTTAGATATTAAAAATAATGATTTGGCAATAGTTCTTACCCGTGGGCACGAAAGTGATACAGATGTGATACTATCCGCGATAAAGTATTCACCAAGCTATTTAGGGGTAATAGGTAGCAAGCGAAAAAGAAAAATTTTAGATGAAATTCTTAAAAAGAATAATATAGATGAAAGAATAATTGCATCTATAAAAAGTCCGATAGGATTGGATATAAATGCTGAAACGCCAGAAGAAATAGCAGTATCTATAGTTGGAGAAATTATCAAACATTTAAACGAATAGGAGGAAAGCATGTTTGATATAAAAATAAATGGAAAGAATTATCAAGTGCCTGAAGAAATGGCAAAAATAAAATTGTTGAGATATTTAAGAGACGATCTCAAATTAGTTAGCGTAAAAGATGGTTGTTCCCAAGGTGCGTGTGGTACTTGCACTATAATTGTAGATGGTAAAGCAGTAAAAGCCTGTGTTATGAATTTAGAAAAAGCAAATGGCAAAAATATAATTACTGTAGAAGGTCTTAGCGAGAAGGAAAAAGAAGCATATGTTTATGCTTTTGGCATAAAAGGTGCGGTACAATGCGGTTTTTGTATTCCTGGAATGGTAATGAGTGCAAAAGCACTTTTGGACGTAAATCCAAATCCTACTGAAGAAGAAATTAAAATTGCATTAAAAGGTAATATTTGCCGTTGTACTGGATATAAAAAAATAATTGAAGCTATTGAATTGGTTGCAAAAATTTTGCGTGGTGAAGAAGATATAAAAGCTGAAACTTCAGATGATTTTACAGGGGTCGGATCACGCATCATAAGAAATGATGTGCGCGAAAAAGTACTAGGTTATGGTGAATATGTAGACGATATGCAATTTGATGATTTGGTTTATGCTTCTGCTGTTAGAAGTAAATATCCACGCGCCAGAGTCCTAAAAATAGATTATGATGAGGCTCTAAAAATTCCTGGTGTTTTAGGAGTTTTAACTGCAAAAGATGTTCCAAATAATAAAGTGGGTCATATAATGCAAGATTGGGATGTGTTTATTGCTGAGGGGGATATTACTAGATATGTAGGAGATGCTATATGTTTGGTAGTTGCAGAAGATGAAAAAATATTGGAAGAAGCTAAGAATAAAATTGTAATTGATTATGAAGAGTTAGAAGTTGTATCTACAATTGAAGAAGCAAAAAGAGAAGGCGCTCCCAAGGTACATGAAAAAGGCAATCTATGTCAAGAAAGACATGTAAAAAGAGGAGATGCTAGAAAAGCGATAGAAAACTCTAAATATGTTGTAACTGAACACTTTAGTACACCAACCACAGAACACGCATTTTTGGAGCCAGAATGTGCTATAGCTTTTCCATATAAAGATGGTGTAAAAGTGTATACTACAGACCAGGGAGTATATGATACAAGAAAAGAAATAGCTATAATGTTTGGCTGGGATCCTGAAAGAATTGTTGTAGAAAATAAATTAGTCGGTGGTGCATTTGGCGGCAAGGAAGATGTAAGCGTACAGCACATAGCTTGTTTAGCTGCACATAAATTCCAAAGAAGAGTTAAGTGTAAATTTACAAGAGATGAATCTCTAAAATTTCATCCCAAACGCCATGCTATGGAAGCAGATTTTACTGTTGGTGTAGATGAAAATGGAATAATACAAGGAATGATTGCTGAAATTAATTTTGACACTGGTGCATATGCATCATTATGTGGTCCAGTATTAGAAAGAGCTTGTACTCATTCCGTTGGTCCATACACATATCAAAATACTGAAATTCATGGATATGGATATTATACAAATAATCCACCTGCTGGAGCGTTTCGTGGTTTTGGAGTTTGCCAATCAAATTTTGCTTTTGAAATGTGTTTGAATTTATTGGCTGAAAAAGTTGGAATATCACCTTGGGAAATAAGATATAGAAACGCGATCGAGCCTGGAAAAGTACTACCAAATGGACAAATAGCAGATAGATCTACGGCATTAAAAGAAACATTACTTGCGGTTAAAGATTTATATGAGAAAAATAAAGATAGAGCAGGACTTGCTTGCGCGATGAAAAATTCTGGAGTAGGCGTTGGTTTGCCAGATAAAGGCAGAGCAAAAGTTAGAATAGAAGATGGAAAAGTGGTCATATATAGTGCTGCATCAGATATCGGTCAAGGCTTTATGACCATTGCTCAACAGGTTGCTAGCAGTACACTTGATATAAATAGAGAAAATATTATTGTTTCACCTGCTAACTCAGAAACATCTCCTGATTCTGGAACAACATCAGGGTCACGTCAAACACTGCTTACGGGTGAGGCTGTAAAAAAAGCATGTGAATTATTAAAAGAGGATCTAGAAAAAAATAGTTTAAAAGATTTAGAAGGAAAAGAATATTTTTACGAATATTTTGAGCCCACAGATCCACTAAACTCTGACAAAGAAAATCCAAAAAGTCATATAGCATATGGTTTTGCTACACATATTGTAACTTTGGATGAAGATGGAAAAGTGGATAAAGTAATCGCCGCTCATGATTCTGGAAAAGTAATAAATCCTACATCTATACAAGGGCAAATCGAAGGCGGAGTTTTGATGAGTTTGGGTTATGCGCTAACAGAAGAATTTAAATTGGATAGAGGAATCGTAAAAGCTAAATTTGGTAATCTCGGATTATTAAAATCTACAGATATTCCAGAAATAGAAGCCATATATGTAGAAAAAGATGAACTTTTAGATGTAGCATATGGTGCTAAAGGAATTGGTGAAATAGCTACCATACCTACAGCACCAGCAGTGGCAGCAGCATATTATGCTATGGATGGTAAACTTAGAAATAAATTGCCAATGAGCGAAACCTATTATTCAAAACCAAAAAAAGAGTTTAAAAAATAATGAATATTAATAAATTTATCGAAGAAAATGAAATAATTAAAGACAGTGTGATATCTATTATAGGAATGGGTGGCAAAACCACCCTTCTTCTATATTTAGGAAATGAATTATCAAAAGAGTATAAAACACTCATAGGTACAACCACTAAACTTGGGAATAAAAAATATGTAGAAAATGAATATAATTCTCTTGATGCAATAAATAAAAAAAATCCACCAAATCTGGCACTATTGTACGAGCATAAAAATGATAAAAAAATTTGGGGGCCGGAGCTTAACGTGTGGGAAAATACAAGAAAAGTATTTGAAATATTAGTTTTGGAGGCGGATGGATCTATGAGTAAACCATTAAAGGCGTGGAGAGATGATGAGCCAGTATTTTTAGAAAGCACCACTCATAGCATATGTATTTTTCCACTGTGGGGACTCGGTAAAAAAATTGATGAAGAAAATGTATTGAGATTAGAGCTGTTTAGAGACCATTATTCAGATAAGATTATAGATATAGAACTTGTAAATGAAATATTATCAGGAAATAATACTCCATTTAAACACAAAAACTCCAAACATATATTACTATTAAATGCAGCTGATAAAATAGAAAAGGAAGAATTAAATAGAATAAGAAAATATTATCAGGAGAGTGAAGTAAAATATAGCGTATATTTAACAAGTATATTGGAAAATTATTATGAAAAAATTAAATAAAAATACAATAATAATAATGGCCTCTGGATTATCCAAAAGAATGGGAAAAGACAAAAGATTTCTAAAATATAGAGGAAAAACATTTATAGACCATATATTTTCAAATTTAACCGACTTTAGAGAAAGCCATGAAATAATATGTGTAACAGAAAATAAAATAATAATAAAAAAAGCACGTAAGAAAAATTTCAGAGTTGTGTATAATCCAAATAGAAATAATGGGCAATCTGAAAGCATAAAATTGGGAGTAAAGAACAGAAAAGAAAGGGGAAATATCACATTTTTAGCTGTAGACCATATATTTGTAAAAAAAGAAATCATAGAAAAAATTGAAAAAAATTTAAAAAATAATAAAGTGATAAGACCTATATATAAGACAAAAAAAGACTGGAAATATTCACAACCCATTTTTTTCCCTAGAAAGTACGAAAAAACTCTAACAAAATTGAAAAATGGTGAAACAGGCAGAAGTGTTATACAAAAAAAAGATGTAAAAATAATACCTATATATAATTCAAATGCATATTTGGATGTAGACACAAAAAGAATGTATAGATTATTAAAGAGGTAGAAAAATTGAAAAAAGAATGGATAATAATACGTGGTGGTGGAGATATAGCAAGTGGAGTGGCATATGCTCTATACATGGCAGGATATAAAATAATAATCACTGAAATCGAAAAACCCACATTTATAAGAACAGAAGTATCATATGGAAATGCAATATATAAAGCAGAAGTTGAAATAGAAAGCATAAAGGCAAAATATATAGAAGAAATTGAAAAATTGGATGAAAATATAATAAATGTAATAATAGACCCGAAAGCAGAGATAGTAGATAGCATATTACCATTGGTTATGATAGATGCTACAATAAGCAAAAAAAATATAGGTCTAAATAAAAATGAAAAATATTTTACCATAGCATTGGGACCGGGATATGAGGCAGGAAAAGACTGTGATATAGTTATAGAAACTGATAGAGGGCACAATCTAGGAAAAATAATATTTGAAGGTTCTGCATCACCAAATACAGGAAAACCGGCAAATGTAATGGGATATACAGAAGAAAGAGTAATCAGATCACCGGGAAATGGAAAATTTAGAAAAATAAAAAATATAGGTGATATAGTGACGGAAAATGAAATTGTAGGATATGTAGAAGAAAAAGAGGTAAAAACCAGAATAAATGGAATAGTACGTGGACTTATAAATGAAATAGAAGTAAAAGAAAATATGAAAATAGGAGATGTAGATCCACGAGAAAGAAAAGAATATGCATTTACCATTTCTGATAAAGCAAAAAGTCTTGGAGGCGCAACATTAATAGCTGTAGAAAATTTAAAATTGACAAAATTAAAATGATGATATAATATATAAAAAAAGGAGGCTAAAATATGAATAATACAAAAGGTATAGTTTCATTGGTACTTACCGTAATATCAGTTATATTATCCATATATTCCATTGGTATGTTAGGAATAGTATCATTAATATTATCCATAATTGCTCTAGTACTTGCAGTGTCTGCGAAAAAAGAAACGCCAGATGATACAGTAACAAAACTTGCATTTATACTTTCTATAATTGGGTTAGTGATAAGTGTAATATTTGTAGTAGCTTGTGGAGCAATAGTATCTTTATTTGGAATAGCAGCAAGCATGGCAAATTAATACGGGAATTATTCCCGTTTTTTTATTTTTGGTGGATTTTTATCTTTAATTGCTATTGTAGTTACAGCAATTGTAATTGTACTAGCTCAACAAGCTAAAAGAGAAAATTCTGACGATACTTTAGCTACAATTGGATTTATATTAAATATTGTTGTTTTAATTCTAAATGTTATTATGGCAGTTGGACGTTTAGCATGTATATCATTATTGGGAATTGAAATTTTAAATTTTTAATTAAAATTACAAAAATAAATAATTATAATTTTTAATCAAATAACGTTTTTTATAAACGTTATTTTTTTGTGAAAAATGCTTGAAAAGTATATAAAAATTTTTGTATAATAAAGATAATAATATCAATTTTAAAAAACGTTATAAAAGGAGACTTATGGTTAGTAAAAAATTTATTTTTAAGAGTGGAAAGATAGTTTCTCTGACTTTAGCAACTACAATGTTATTGTAACTAGGACCAATTTCTAATTCTTATTTTAATAAAAATTTTAAGAAAGTAGTAATGGCTCAAGAAGAAAGAGTAGATGAAACAACTAATAATGTTAAAGGATATAGAGATTCTAAATCTACAAAAAATGTATATACACAATTTTCAAAATTAGATTATGATAATAATTTAATTATATTTGATACTTTGGTACAATTTCATGTAAATCCATTAGATTTATGGGGAAAAAAGAATATCTACACTTTAACAGTGCCAGATGCTTTAAAACCATATATCGACCATGTAGAAAGCGATATGTATGGTGTGGGTGGTAAAGGTAAACACTGGAACTATGATGAAGAAAACAAAAGATATTATGCTCCTCTAATGAGTGTAAGTGGTGGACTATTTTCTAATACTTGGATTGGTTCTAACCCGAATTATTTAACTACCAGAATTGTATTAAATAAACCTTGGGAAGAAATAAAATCAGAAATTATAAAATCTGAAGGAGAGAATATTCCTTTTAGTTTTGTTGGATATTTTAAAAATGGAGATTTAATTACCAATATAACCAATGATACTCAGATGCCAGCTGAAGAAAATAAAGTACAAAAAATTATTGGTTCAGCTGGAAATGAGATGCCTGATAATTTTATTTCAAGATCTTTTGTATATGCCGATCCCAACGAAGCATATAATGATGCAGAAAAAACATATAGTTTTACTCATTATTTTCATATTAGCCCATTTGTAACTTATACTACATCCATGGGTAATAAACCATACATGCTTCATTTAGATTTACCTAAAGAAGTTGCTCCATATATTCAAAGTGTAACTATAAAAGGTATAGGACATATACCTAGACGTACCGTAACTTTTGATAGAGATAATTCTAAAAAATATTTTGATGAATTTGATCAGACGGGAACTTTAAAAATAAATATTTTTAATGAAGATGCTTTAAAAGATAAGGGTGCAACAATTAGAGAATTATTTTCTAAGGGAATTACTGGTGCATATCCTTTGGGAATGGATTTTATATTAAAATTTAAAACAGATGGCGAAAAAGATATTTTTGATTTAATTCAGGCTGGAATTATAAATATACCTGAAGGAGATAGTGTAAATAAAAATCTTTATTTTTCAACTTCTCTATATTCCTATGCAGAAGGTAAGGAAAATGGAATTGCAAAAAATTCGTATGCTGGTTCTTATCTTTCTTTTACAGATACTGACAAAGATGGTCTTTTAGATAAGTATGAAATATATAAATCTTTTACTAATCCATTGGATAAAGATACTGATGATGATGGAAAAACAGATTCCGAAGAGATAAATACTCATAGAACAGATCCTAATGTAAAAGCTGTAACCATAAATGATTTATCCTATGATACAGAAAAATTAACCATAAATACAGCACCAAGTAGAAAGGTTGTATTATATGATATAACTAATCAGAAAGAAGTTGCCACTGAGTATGCAAATGGAGATGGTGTTGCAGAATTAAATGTAAAAAACAAATTAGTTGTGGATAGTGAAGTTGAAGTTAGAATATATACTGATTCAAAAGCTAAAGACCAAATTACATTTACTATGGTATATGAAAATCCAGAAGTATCTAATAGAGCTAAAGTTCTAAATAAATATACAGAAGTTATAGATCCGGTCTTTGAGATGAGTGGAGATGCTATAGCTCCATATAATGAAAGTGGAAATAAAAATTATACGATTAAAGTTTCTACTAGAGATACAAAAAGTGGGGATAAATATACAGTTAGAGTTTATAAGAAAAATGGTAAAAAAATTGGTGAGGAAGAATTTGAAATTAAGTACAATACTAATAATGTAAACATAAATTTAACATATGCAGCAATGAATAAAGAGTATGAAGATGGTGAGGAATTACTAGTTACTACTCAGAGGTATGTAAAGTCATCAAGCACTTGGGAAGCAGAAACTCCTTTAGATAAAGCTAAATCTGTGGCTGCATTAGGTAGATTGGAAGCGCCTAAAGTAATTGTTCCGTTAAATGCTGATAACTGGAATGATCATGGTTTTAAAGAGGCAACTGTCAAAGCTGATGAAAAATATAAAATTTTAGAATTAAAAACTTCTATTAAACACGGAAATTTTGAAAAATATTTAGATGGAACTCTTATAGATAGAAAAACATAACTTCTGATAAAATACCAGAATTAGAAAAAAGACATAAAAAATTAGCAGAATCTTCATATCCATATGATGGGAATTATCCTGAATTCTGGACTGATTTCAAAGGTACTAAAACCATGGAGGACGGAATATTTAAAGGTGCTTTGGGATTATTTGGTCAAGTAGATATGTATCCTGGTCAATATATTGGGGCATATATAAGAGATGAAAAAGGTAGATTTTCTAAATCTGGTTATATCACTATTCAGCCTTTCTTTGATGTTACTAAAATTAATAAGATAGAGATTATTAAACATGCAGATAAATTAATCTATGATCCGTTAGGACAACCTGATAATGAAGAAGAGAAAAATTTTGATCCTACGGGAATGGTAATTAAATTAACCGACAACGTAGGGTTAACTGTAGAGATTACTCCAGAGGAGTTTGAAGAATATGGTATAACATATGATGGCGATTTATCAACAGATCCAGCGGGTAATAAAAAAATTAAATTTACTACTACCAATTCTACAGTTTCTGAAAAACCATTTGCAGAAGAAGAGATTACTATTTTAGAAAAAGAATTTGATATAAATAAATTGAATAGAATTGAATTAGTAAGTAATCCAGAACAAACTAATTATTCTGTTGGTGAATCTTTTAATCCCACTGGTATGAAAGTTAAATTGATTGACGAAAATGGTTTGGAAAAAATCATTGACGGTTCAGAATTACCAGGATTTGGTTTTACTGCAAAGATTGATGGGAAAGATATACTAGAAAATGATGTATATATTCCTTTTGAAGAGCAAGATTTTGGTGATAAGACTATAACTTTTGAAAAAGATAATAAATCTTTTACAGTTGATATAAAAGTTGTTGAAAAATCAGTTATGCCAGTGATTAATCCTGTAAATTTAAGTGATAAAAATATAGTGGTTAATGCACCGGCTGGAGCAAAGGTAAAAATTAAATTATATGATAAAGATGGCAGAGTAAATTTCTATGATACAGTGGATAATAAAGATGGCACGCATAGTTTTGTAATTCCAGAGGGTGTAAAGCTTTTTGAAGGGCAGAGAATAGAGGCTACCTC
>JAEZWK010000034.1 GCA_023443045.1 Bacillota bacterium | reverse complement strand
TTTGGTGCTGATTTAGGTGCTGAAAAATTCTTTGATATTAAATGTAGATTCGGTAATTTAAAACCAAATGCTGTAGTTATAGTTGCTACAATAAGAGCATTAAAACATCACGGGGGATGTAAAAAAGAAGAATATGGTGTTGAAAATCTTGAAGCATTAGAAAAAGGATTATCAAACCTAGAAAAACATATAGAAAATGTTAAAAAATTTGGTGTTCCAAGTGTTGTTGCTATCAATAGATTCCCACAAGATACAGAAAAAGAGATTGAATTATTAACTAAAAAAGTTGAAGCATTAGGATCTAAATGTATATTGACAGAAGTTTTTGCCAAAGGTGGTGAAGGTGGTGTTGAATTGGCTAAAGAAGTTGTTAGAATTTGTGAAGAAGAAAAATCTAATTTCAAGCCATTATATGAAGTAGATTTACCAATTGAAAAGAAAATTGAAATTATAGCTAAAGAAATATATGGTGCTGATAGCGTTAATTTTACAAAAGATGCAAAGGCTCAAATTAAAAGAATTACTGAAAATGGTATGGCTAATGTACCAGTATGTATGGCTAAAACTCAATATTCATTATCAGATGATCAAACATTATTAGGTAGACCAGAAGGCTTTGAAATAACTATTAGAGAAGTTAAAATTTCTAATGGAGCTGGATTTGCTGTTGCATTGACAGGAGATATAATGACAATGCCAGGATTACCCAAGGTGCCAGCTGCTGATAATATAGATATTTTACCTTCTGGAGAAATTGTAGGATTATTCTAAATAGAAGGGAGAAAATTATGAGCTACAAATCAAGGTTAAAAAGTGAATCAACAGATGCTTTATTTGAAGCTATATTAATGTTAGAAAACGAAGAAGAGTGTTATAGATTTTTTGAAGATATATGTACTATAAAAGAAATTCAAGCTATATCACAAAGATTAGACGTTGCAAAACAATTAAGAGAAAATAAAACATATAATGAGATCGAAGCAGAAACAGGTGCGTCAACAGCAACTATTAGCAGAATTAATCGTGCTTTAAATTATGGCGCAGATGGATACAATCTTATTTTTAAAAAAATGGGTTTAACTCAAGAGTAATATGGCAACAAATGAATCCCAAGAAATGTATCTTAAAACTATTCTTTTGCTACATTTGAGACAATCACCTTCAAGAAGTGTGGATGTTGCGAATGAATTAGGTTTTTCTAAAGCAAGTGTATCCAGAGCTGTGGGTATTTTAAAAAAGGATGGGTTTATAACGATACAAAAAGGTGGAGAAATAGAATTTACTCCAAAAGGTAGAAAATTAGCATTGGCTGTATATGATAGATATGTAACCATTAAAGATTATTTAATATTTATTGGTGTAGACGAAGAAAATGCTGAAAGAGATGCCTGTAAAATGGAACATGTCATAAGTGATGTTACATTTGAAAAATTTAAGTCACATGTTGTTAATGATCATAAAATATATCAGCAGGCTTAGTGCCTGCTTTTGTTTTTAAAGGAGGATATATGAAATCTAAGGTATTGAACAGATTGATTGATTATGCAAAAATTTATACTACTTCTGATGAGTTTAGTGAAACAACACCAAGTACACAAAGACAGTTTGATTTAGCTAATGTACTAGTCAAAGAATTAAGAGATTTAGGTCTAAATCCTACTTTAACTGATGAATGCTATATATATGCTAAATTACCTGCAAATTGTGACAATGCACCTAAAATTGGATTGATTGCACATATGGATACAGCTCCAGATATGAGTGGAGAAAATGTAAATCCTAAAATCTGGGAAAATTATGATGGAGGAGATATTGATCTAGCTGGAGATGGTAAATATATTTTATCGCCAAAAGATTTTCCAGAATTATTAGATAAAAAAGGTAAAACTATAATAACTTCAGATGGAAACACTTTGTTGGGAAGTGATGATAAGAGTGGAGTTGCTGAAATAATGACTGCGGTTGAATATTTTGTAAATAACCCAGATATTAAACACGGAGATATTTTAATAGGTTTTACTCCAGATGAGGAAATAGGTAGAGGGGCTGATAAATTTGATGTAAAAAATTTTGGGGCAGATTTTGCTTATACTATAGATGGTGGAGCTATTGGCGAATTAGAATATGAAAATTTTAATGCTGCAGGAGCTAAGGTAACTGTGTATGGTAGAAATGTTCATCCAGGAAGTGCTAAAAATAAAATGAAAAATGCTATTTCTGTTGGTTATGAGCTTCTATCTTTGTTACCGCAAAATGAAAAACCAGAATATACATCTGATAGGGAAGGTTTTATTCATTTAAACGATATCAATGGAAATGTTGAAAAATTAGAAATGTATTTTATAATAAGAGATCATGATAAAAATAAATTCGAAAGAAAAAAAGATATATTAAAGAAATCAGTTGAGTTTTTGGAGTATAAATATGATATAAAAATTGATTTGGATATGAAAGACACTTATTATAATATGAAAGAGATGGTAGAAAAAGATTTAAGACCTATAGAATTGGCTAAAAAAGCAATGAATAAATTAGGAATTACTCCAAGAATAGAACCTATAAGAGGTGGAACAGATGGAGCTAGACTTTCTTACATGGGTCTTATTTGTCCAAATTTATTTACAGGTGGATATAATTTTCATGGAAGATATGAATATGCTGTATTAGAAGAAATGGAAGCTGCTGTAAATACTATAATTGAAATTTTAAAAGTTGATGAAAAATAAAATTCTATTCTTATTTTTAATTTCTTTATTGTTTCTTTCGTGTCAAAGATCGAGCGAAGAAGAAATAATAAAAGAAGATTCTACGGTTGTTCACGTAGAAGATATGAGTGGTAAAATAATTTATAATGAAAACCAATTGATAGTTAGGATCGAAAACTTCACAGGTGTTTTTAATCCTTTAAATGCTTTAACTGAAGGAGATATGGCAGTTAGTTATTTATGTTATTTACCACTTATTGATTTTGAAAACGAAAATATAAATTATGATTACAGCATATTGAAAGCAGTTGAAGTAGATAATAATTCAGTCAGGTGTAAAATAAAAGATGATTTAAAATGGAATGATGGTTCTTTTATAGTAGCATCTGATATAAGAGATAGTCTCGAATATATAGTAAAAAATCCTGAAAAAACGAATTTTCCTATAACTTCATTCTTATTTTTGGAAGGAGTGGAGGATTTTATAAATGGAAACACTGATCATATTAAAGGTTTTCAAATAATTGACGATAATAGTTTTGTCCTTAATTATAGTAAATTTCATGAATTATTTCTTAAAGATCTAATTTTTAGACCGGTAAAAAGTGGATTTGAAGAGAATAATAAGTCTATAAATTCAAGCGGAAAATACATTGTAAATAAGAGTGATGGAGAGTCCTATGTGGAACTTGTTCCAAATATAAATTACAAAACACAAAATCTTAAAATAAAACAAATTTTATTAAGAAATATTATTGAAGAAGAGAATATTTATAAAGAAATAGAGGATGGACAATTACATGCAAATATAAGTTATGGCAATATAGATGGCGAACTATTTAATTTTAAAGATCTATTTTTATACAATAGAAACCATAAGGATATAACTAATTTTATGTTATTTGGTAATTTTGGTGATTTTGAAAATAAATCAATAAGAAAAAGTGTTCAAAATCTGGTATATGATTATTTATCAAAAAATGGAAAATCTAAAGAAATATTAAGTAAAAGCAGTAGATTTTATTTCTCGAATGATATCTCTGATTTTAAGAATGAAGAAAATATATTTCCGCAGTCTATTAATATTTTAGTTGTTGATAATTTTGGCAATAAGAATTTTTTAGAAGATTTAAAAGAGTGTTTTGAATTAGCTGGTATCACATTGAAAGGAAAGATAATTAAAGAATATGATTTATTAGAAAACTTAAACATTTATAAGAATTCTGAAAATTTATTAATTATTTTTTCATTACCTAGCAATTATATTCCAAATTCATCTCATATATTTCTTGCTAAAAATATAGTGGATAAATTAAATTATGGTAATTTAGATTTTAAAAGTATTTTAAAACATATTATAGATGAAGATGATTTAGAAATAATAAAAGAAAATATTTTTGAATTTTACAATTATTTATTAGAGGAATCAATCATTTCTCCAATAGGTTCTCATTCTCAACATGTTATAAAAAGGAAAGAATTATTAAACTTTATAAATTCTGAATATAAATCATGGTATGAGCATGATCCTGAACTGATAAGATGGCAATAAAAAAGTCCTAGCATTTAGCTAGGATTTTTTTATGGATTAAATAAATCTACATTTGTATTCGAATTTTCTTCATCATTATTGTCGGTATTATTTTCGTTATTGTTTTCAGTTGAATTATTGTTTGGATCATTATCATTAAACAAGTTTAAATCCTGAGGTGTATTTTCGTCGTGTATATCACAATATTCTGTAGGCACTCGATATTGGTAATCAGATGGAATTATTCCACCGTGCTCGGCAGGATTGTAAGGAGGATTTCTTTTTATGAATACTCTCATTTCTTTTGTATGTGCCGGACAAAATTCAGTTGCTAATTTTCCAGATTCAGTACATATTTCTGCTTCGACATGAACATCACAAACTTCCTTAGGTTCTGTACCTTTGACAAATATTTCGCTTCGCACAGTACCTCTTGGGTCTCTTCCACAAAGTTCTGTTGGTAATTTACCAGATTGAGTACAAATACTAACAGTTATAATACCATCAGGTTTATTAAATTTTGTTCTAGATTCCAGATGAGCATGAATAGGCTCCATAAAGGCTTTCCAGAATTTGGCTGCAGCAAGTGAGTTTTTATTCATTGTAATTTGTGGAGAATCACTTCCTATCCATGTAGCACCAACATAATAATCTGTAAATCCTGCAAACCATAGGTCGGCAGTATTTTGGGTTGTCCCCGTTTTACCAGCAACTACTTGATTTTTTAGCTGAGCGGGGGATCCTATACCATTAGTAACAACTGTTCTAAGTATGTCTTTCATAATATAACTATTTTGAGGAGATGCCACCTGAGTTGTATTAGAATTTTTTTCTAACAATACATTACCATCTTTATCCAAAACTTTTGTGTAACAAATGGGTTCTACAAAAACTCCTTCATTAGCAATTGCTCCAAATGCAGCAGTGATTGATAGCGGTGTGGTACCTTGAGTCATTCCACCAAGAGCGAGTGCTGATGGGTTTTCATCATTATGATTTGGATTTTCTGCCTTTGTTATAAATGAATCTCTATCGGGGTGATTAACATTTATAATACCCATTTTCTTAAGATATTCGATAGATTTATCGGTTCCAATGGAATTTAAGACTCTTACAGCACTAACGTTGATTGACTGTTCAACCGCATATCTTAATGTATGAAGACCTCTGTAGCTAAGATACCAGTTTTGAGGCCACGGTCTTCCGCCGACTACTAGCGGTACATCATCTATAGCACTACCAGCTGTAAATCCATTTTCTAACGCAGGCAAATACACACTTAGTGGTTTTATTGTTGATCCAGGTTGTCTTGTTGCATTTGTAGCACGATTTAAAAATCTATTTCCATCAACGTCGCGACCGCCTAATAAAGCCAATATATGACCATTCCTATAATCTATTAATATAGATGCGCTTTGTGGTTGTGGAACTCCATGGGTATTTATATAAACTTGATTGTGATCTAAGTATAAATAGCCTTGATTTACTCTGAATAAATCTTTATATTTATCCAATGTATTTTTGTAGACGACTAATTTATTATTTTCAATTAAAAATTCATTTTCTGAAAATGGTAAATCTCCTACTGCGTGGCTTACTAGATTTTTGTTATTATCTATTGTGTAATAATCCATAACATCAATTCTTTTTGGAAACATATTTAATTTATTTGAACTGATTATTAAATTTCCAGAATCTGAAAAACTAAATTCTTCAGGAGTAAAATATATATCTCCATCTTGTGAAATAATATTATCTTTAGCTAGATAGATAAATTCATTTCTAGAATTAACCAAATTACCAAAACTATCTTTAGAAATATCTAAAAGTATAGGGCCTTTAACATTTTCTGGATTACCTACTAGAATTTGAGTAAAATTGGCATAAGTATCCTCAAGAATTTTCTGGTATTCGATATTTATTGTAGAATAAATTTTTAATCCACCATAAAATAATTCTTGTTGTGCACGTTCTTTTGACCAGGAAAATTTATCCATTAGATCTTGAGTTACTTGTGAATTTACATAATCTAAGAAGTAGTTTGTTATATCTGTTTTTTTCTTCTCTCCAGGAACTAAAAGAGTTTTCATATCCACAGTTTTAGTCCATTCATAAGCAGCATCGTCAATATAACCAAGTTTATGCATTTGATTTAATACTAATCTTGCTCTTTCTTCGTTGTTTTTATTGTAAACAAGAATATATGTTTGGCCTAAAATATCTATTTGACCAACTTTATACATTGTGTCTGGATCAAAATCTTTAGGATTTACTCTAAAAAATGGGGGATAAACATTAGGATTTTTAACTACTGAAGCAAGCATTGCTGCTTCAACTAAATTTATATCCTCAACATTTTTTGAAAAATATGTTTGAGCTGCTTCTTGAACACCATAAGCATTTTGCCCCATACTTACCATGTTTAAATAGCTCTCTAGAATTTGCATTTTAGAATATTTTTTTTCTAATTGGATTGCCATAGTTATTTCAGTTAATTTTCTAGTGAGCGTTTTTGCTGGTGTTAGATATATATTTTTTACTAATTGTTGGGTAATAGTTGATGCACCTCTTGCTGTATCACCAGAAAGAAAGTTATCTCTAAGTGAACTCAAAATACCTTTAGGATCAATTCCAATATGAGTTTTAAATCTTTCATCTTCAATTGCGATAAAAGCATTTTGCAAATTAGCAGGCATTTTTTCTATACCAACTATAGTTCTATATTCAGCTGTTTCTATTTTTTGAATTAAATTTCCGTCTTTATCATACACGGATGAAGTTTCACTTAAATCCATATTCAACAAGTTTGAATCTAAATCAGGAACTTCCATCATAATTCTTGATGCACCTAAAGCAAATATAGTTCCGATAATAATACATACCATTATTACAATCAGTATTAAATATTTTAAAACTTTAAATGGCGTAAGAATATTATTTCTATGTTTCATAATACCTCCGTTTAAAACATAATTTATTATATCACATTTATCTAAAAAAGACTACAAATCTAATGCTGTGAAAATGATATATAACAAATATTTCAATAATTAATTAACAATCAATTATAAAAAGAAAATTATGTTTTCTATTTTAAATAGTTATTAGCTGAGTCTTGAGTAATTTTTAAATTATCTAGTATGACAAAAACATTTTGGTATAAATAAAATTTTGAAGAAAATATAGATAAATAATACTAGGATATAAGTTTTTCGTATGGGTATAATTAAATTAAAATTGAATAAAAAACAATTTTGTGATATAATTTAAGAAAATTATTAGGAGGATTACGATGGATTTTGATAAAACAATGCAATTTAAGGTAGAATACGAATCAGGTGCAGAACCAAAACAAATTCTTCAAGATGTTTATGATGCATTAAATGAAAAGGGTTATGATCCTATAAATCAAATCATTGGTTATTTTTTATCAGGTGATCCAACTTATATTACAAGTTTTAAAGATGCTAGAAGTAAAATTATACAATTAGAAAGAGACGAATTGTTAGAAGCTATATTAATTGAATATTTGGGTATAAATAAATAATGAAAGTAATAGCTTTAGATATAGGTGATTCATCTATAGGTATTGCTATTTCAGATGAATTAAATGTCATTGCATCACCTTTTGGAACTTATAAAAGAAAATCAAAGATGGAAGATGTTTCTTTTTTTAAATCTCTAATAGAACAAAATAATTCAAACGTAGTCGTTGTGGGTTTACCACTAGATTTATATGGTCAAATTGGTGATCAGGCAAAGAAAGTAATTAAGTATATAAATTTTTTGAAAAAGTATTTAGATGTTAATTTTATTTATATCGACGAAAGATATACGACGTCATTGGCTAATAGAACCTTGATTCAAACAAATACAAAAAAAGGAAAACAAAAAGGTATTGAAGATTCATTGGCGGCATGTTTTATATTAGAAACATATTTTTCTAAAAATAAAAAAGGAGATTTATGCCAGAAACAAGATTTGTGATAGATAGTTTCGGAGAAGAAAAAACCCTCGTTGTGGAAAATAAATTTTCTTTTTTCGGACAAGAATATATGGTTGTAAAGTTAGCGGACAATTTATGCTTTGATCCGTTATTTTTACGTGTAGAATTAGATAATTATGGTAATGAAATGTTGATTTTGCCATTAAAAGATGAAGGAAGCAAGGTCAGAAATTACTATTATAATTCTAAGATGAATAATCATTAAGTAAGGAGGTAATTTTGAGTAAAGGAAATAAATTAAAAATAATTCCTCTCGGTGGTTTAGAGGAAATAGGAAAAAATATAACTTTATTTGAATATAAAGACGAAATTATTATTTTAGATTGTGGATTAACTTTTCCTGGCGAAGAAATGTTGGGAGTAGATATCGTAATTCCAGATTTTACTTATATAGAAAAGAATATTTCAAAAGTTAAAGCATTGGTTATAACACATGGTCATGAAGATCACATAGGGGCTGTTCCATATTTATTAAAAAAATTTAATATACCAGTATATGCTACTAAACTAACAAATGCATTGATTCAAAACAAATTAAAAGAACACAGAGTAAAAGCAGAATTAAATACTGTGAATTTTGGTGATATAATCAATTTAGGTTCGATGAAAGTAGAGTTTATAAGAACAGGACATAGTATTCCTGATTCTTGTGCTATATGTTTCCATACACCTGTGGGAACGATATTACACACAGGAGATTTTAAGATAGATTTTACACCGGTTGATGGAGACGTTATAGATCTAAATCGTATTGCTGAATTAGGAAATAAAGGTGTACAAGTTTTGCTTGCAGATTCTACAAATGTAGAAAGACCTGGATACACACTAAGTGAATCTACTATTGGTGAAACTTTTAAAGAACTATTTTCACAAGCAGAAGGACGTATCATTGTTGCTACTTTTGCAAGTAATGTGCATAGGGTACAACAAATTATTACTGCTGCTGAAAATGTTGGTAGGTTTGTTGCGTTATCGGGAAGATCCATGACAAATGTTGTGCATACAGCTAAAGAGCTCAATTATTTAAAAATGAAATCTCAAACTTTGATTGATATAAATAAAATAGCATCGTATCCTCCAAATAAAGTTTGTTTAATTACTACAGGTTCACAAGGAGAACCAATGAGTGCTTTAACCAGAATCGCAAATGATGAACACAAAAAAATAAAATTAAATAATACAGATACAGTTATTATTTCTGCAAATCCAATTCCTGGTAATGAGAAAAGTATATCAAATGTAATTAATAAATTGATGGAGAAAGATGCGAAGGTAATATATGAAAAATTAGCTGATATACACGTATCAGGTCACGCTTGCCAAGAAGAGCTAAAACTAATTCATACTCTTGCGAAACCTAAGTATTTTATTCCTGTTCATGGAGAAATTAGACATTTAAAAACTCACGCTAAACTAGCACAAAAACTAGGAATGAAAGAAGAAAATATTTTTATCCAGTCAAATGGAGATATTTTAGAATTGAGCAAAAAGAAACTGATCCATAATGGAGAAGTTCAGCATGGAGATGTTTTAGTTGATGGATTAGGAATTGGAGATGTGGGTAATATTGTTTTAAGAGATAGAAAACATCTTGCAGAAGACGGGCTTATAGTTGTTGTGCTTACAGTAACTGAAGATGAAAATGTAATTATTGCGGGTCCTGATATTATAAGTCGCGGATTTGTATATGAAAAAGAAAATGATGATATAATGGAAGGTGCTTTACAATATACAAGAAAAATTGTAGATCAAATTCAAATGAATGAAAATGTAGATTTAAATTTTATGAAACAAAAAATAAGAGAAGACTTAAGAAAATATGTATACGAGAGAATTAAACGAAATCCAATGATTTTACCTATTATTATGGAGGTTTAATATGAATAATAAAATAAAGTATATTACAAAAGCTGGAATTATTGCTGCTATATATGCAGCGCTGATGTTAGTTCAAATGATACCTGCTGCTAGCTTGACATTTGGGCCGATTCAGTTAAGAATTGCTGAAGGACTTACGTTATTACCATTGTTAGAAAGCGCAGCTATTCCAGGCTTATTTATTGGATGTTTAATCTCAAATATAATTGCTGTACCTTTTAGTGGTTTAGGGCTAATAGATATATTTGGTGGTTCTTTCGTTACATTAGTTGCAGCATATTTAACCAGTAAATGTAAAAAAAATCAATTGCTTGGTATCTTGCCACCAGTACTTATGAATGGATTTATAGTTAGTATCTGGGTAAGTTTGATTTACGAATTGCCATATTGGCCAACTGTTCTAAGCATAGGTGGAGGAGAGGCTTTAGCTGTACTCATTTTTGGAAGTATATTTTTATATGCTTACAAAAAAGTTGATAAAAGGATGTTATAATGAAAAATAAATTATTTCAATGGATACTAGTACTTTTAATTATTGTATTAGTTGTAGGTTCTATTTATTTTGGTATTAAATATTTTATCAATAGCCAATATAAGCCAGTTGATAAAAATGATACTTCAATAATTGAAATAGAAATACCTAGTGGAAGTTCAATATCAAAGATTTCATCTATACTTTATGAGAATGACTTGATTAAAAATGGTACTTTTTTCAAATGGAGAGCTAATAAAACTCATGATGCAAAAGAGTATAGAAGTGGTACATTTAGATTATCTAAATCTATGTCAGTAGATGAGATTATAGAAGAACTTACAAAAAAAGAAGAAGTGAACAATGAAAATTCGGTTAAATTAGTAATCCCTGAAGGTTTTGAAAGAAAGCAAATTGCTAAGAGGATAGAAGATTTGAATTTGGGAAGTGCAGAAAGATTTTTAGAGCTTACCCAATCTAAAGAAAAATTTCAGGATGAGTATCCATTTTTAGATTCCTTAAATGAAGGACAATCATTAGAAGGTTATTTATTTCCTGCAACATATAATATAGCTATGGGTACTTCAGAAGAAGAGATAATTAAAAAGATGTTAAATGCTTTTAAAGATAGATACGAAAAAAATATTGTAGGAAAAGATTTTAAAGGCTTAAATTTAAATCAATTGATTACACTTGCGTCTATAATTGAACGTGAAGGTAAACTTGATCAAGAAAGACCTCTAATGAGTGCTGTATTTAGAAATAGGTTGGCAATAGATATGCCTCTTCAATCATGTGCCACAGTACAATTTATATTAGGAGAAAGAAAACCTGTATTATCTAATGCAGATATTAGTATTGAATCTCCTTTTAATACCTATAAAAATAAAGGATTACCTCCAGCACCTATTGCAAACCCAGGATTAGCATCTATAGATGCAGCTTTAAATCCTGCTGATGTAAATTATTTATTTTTTGTGCTAACTGGAGAGGATGGTTCTCATACATTTAGCGAAACATACGAAGATCATTTAAAAGCAAAGGAGAATATGATACAATGATTGAATTATTAGCTCCATCTGGGGATATCGAAAGATTAAAAACTGCTATTAAATATGGTGCTGATGCTGTATACGTAGGTGGAATGGAATTTGGTTTACGTAAAGGGGCTATTAATTTTACAAATGATGATCTAAAAGAATCGGTACAATTAGTTCATAAACATAATAAAAAGATTTATGTCACTATGAATATCATTCCTCATGACAATGATCTAGAAGGTTTGGATGATTATATTAAATTTTTAGATTCAATAAATGTGGATGCTGTAATTGTGAGTGATCCAGGTATATTGTATAGAGTAAAAGAGTTAAGTGATCTAGAAATACACTTTTCTACTCAAGGGTCTGTTACTAATTCAGAATCGGCAAAATTTTGGCATAAGATGGGGGCAAAAAGAATTGTATTAGCACGAGAACTTTCCTTAGATGAAATAAAAAATATTAGAAAAAATACACCATCAACACTTGAGTTGGAGGTATTTTGTCATGGTGCCATGTGTATGAGTTATTCCGGGCGATGTTTGATATCTAGCTTTATGACTGGAAGGGATGCTAATAGAGGAGACTGTTCTCATCCATGTAGATATAAATATCATTTGGTTGAAGAAAAAAGACCGGGAGAATTCTTCCCTATTGAAGAGGTGGACGGAGGAACTTATTTATTAAACTCTAAAGATCTATGTACTCTACCATTTGTTGATAAATTGATTGAAGCCGGTGCATCTTCTTTAAAAATAGAAGGAAGAATGAAAAGTCCTTTTTATGTTGCAAATGTACTTAGAGTTTATAGAAAAGCTATTAATGATTATTTATCACAGAAAGATTCATATGTTTTTGACTCTAATTTATTAAAAGAACTCACATACATTAGTCATAGACCATATACAGATGGATTTTATTTTGGTGATCCAAAAGAAGATGGACAATTTAATAAAAGTTCATCATACCAGACAAATGCACAATATATAGGTGACATTATAGAAGTAAAAAATGATCGAGTTTTTTTCAATTTAAAAAATGGATTGAATAATGGTGATACTGTAGAAGCTATTTCACCAACTGATGTAGTTGAATTTAAAGTTAATGATTTGAGAAATAATAAAAATATTAATGTAGAGCGAGCTAATGTGCCTAATGAAATTTTTTCGTTTAAAACTGATGTAGATCTTACCTTTTTTGATTATATTAGGAGGGTTATAAGTTGAAAACGCCACTTATTATAGGTATTGCCGGAGGAAGCGGTAGCGGAAAAACCACTGTTGTTAAAAATATTATAAAAAATATTGAAACAAAAAAAGTACTACGCATTGAGCAGGATTCTTATTATAAATCACAAGACCACATTCCTTTTGAAGAAAGAGTAAAACAAGATTATGATCATCCTTTTAGTTTTGACCATGAGCTACTAGTTAAGCATTTAGATGATCTTATTTTAGGAAAAAGTATACAAGCTCCAGTCTATGATTTTAAAATTCATACTAGAAAAAATGAGTATGAAATTATAGAACCAAAGGATATAATAATTATAGATGGTATTTTTGTTTTATATGATCCAGAAATTAGAAAAAGATTAGATATAAAGGTCTATGTGGATACTGATCCAGATGTTAGATTAATTCGAAGAATAATTCGTGATATTAAGGAAAGAGATAGATCTTTAGACTCTATAATTTTACAATATATGTCTACTGTAAGACCTAATCATTATAATTTTATAGAGCCATCTAAAGCCTATGCTGATATAATCATTCCTGATGGAGGAGAAAATCAAGTGGCTATAAATATTTTGTCTGAAACTATAAGGAGCAGATTAAAAAATGATTAACTATACTATGGAATTAAATCATTTTTTGTCTATATCAAAAATTACTTTAGGTAAAGAATTTTTGGATAATTTTAATATCAAACTTAGAAATGAAAACTATTTAAAAATACCAGATACGGATATAAAATATAAAAAAGTTGATGATATTATAGTCATATATTTGAAAGAAGACCTAAAAACTTCAATAAAAAATTTTATTGAGGCTTATTTAGGTGTTTTTTTATATGTTGTTGAGAAGGAAAGTGTGGTAAATCTTGGGGATAATCCTTCTTTAGAGATTATACTTTCCAAAGCTATTGAAAAGAGAAGCACAGATATTCATATAGAGCCAAAAAACAATTATGTTGTTATTAGATATAGGATAGATGGAAAATTATTTTGTGTTTTTAAAGGAGAGCTGGACTTTCAGTCGTTGCTTAATCGTATAAAAGTCTTAAATAATTTGGATCTACTAAATTTTGAAATGCAAGATGGATCTGCTGAGTATAATGGTAAGAATATTAGAACTTCTATTATTCCAACTATAACTGGAGAAAAAGTAGTAATTAGAATTTTAGATAAGGATAATTTTACGGATGATCCTGAAAAATTAGGATTTACTAGAGAATTATCAGAAAAATATTTAAAATACACTAAAGAGCCAGGTCTCCACTTAGTGGTTGGGGTTACAGGCTCTGGTAAAAATACAACTTTATATTATTTAATAAGAAATTTAGACTATGATAGATTAAATATTATAAGTATAGAAGATCCTGTTGAATATAAATTTGATAAGATTACACAGATAGAAGTTGATGAACTTAAAAATAGAACATTTTCAAATTTATTGCGTGCATGTTTGAGACAGGATCCTGATGTTATATATATAGGTGAAATTAGAGATGAAATAACTGCACAAGTAGCAGTAAGAGCAGCACTTACAGGACATATAGTATATGCATCATTACACACAAAAAGTGTAGAAAGTACTATTAGCAGGTTACAAGATTTAGGTGTGGATGATTTTTATATTAATAATACTTTAAAAACTGTTACTTCCCAGAGATTAGTTAGAAAATTATGTGATAAATGTAAAAGTTTAGGAGAAAATAATTATTATCATGCAAATTCTTGTGAATGCTGCTATGGTGGATATATTGGAAGGACAGGAATATTTACTATAAAAAGAATTGAATATAAACAAAATTCAGATGGTACAAAGGAACTAATATTTCATACTATTTCAGATATGAAAGATATGGCACAAAAATTACTTAATGATGGTATAATCGATCTAAAAACTTTTGGAGAAATAAATGATATATAGATATTCTATAAATAAAGGAAAAACTATAAAAAAAGGACTTGCTTTAGCTAAGAATAAAGAAGTTTTATTTGAAAGATTTTCAAATAGTGAAATAATAAATATATCTAAAGTTTTTGACAATTATGAATCTGAGATAGAATTTTATAAAGCATTAAGAAATTTATTATTTCAAGGTTATAATGTTTATGAAAGTATTGATATTTTGTATAGAAGTTCTGAATATAAAAAATTTAATTTCCGCCTAAAAAAAATTAGAGAATCTTTAAAAAAAGGTGATAACTTTTCATATGCTCTTGAAGTTTTTACAGATTCAGATATATTTATTATAAATTATATTAGATTAGCTGAAAAATCAGGGAATTTGATTGCGTCTTTAGATGAATGTATTGAATATATGCAAAATAAAATAAAAATAAAAGAAAAAATTGTTTCTGGACTTAGTTACCCAATATTACTTTTAAGCTTAAGTTTATTGATGATTGTGGTCATTAGCAGATCGGTTATTCCTATATTTGAAAATATTTTTTCAAGTTTTAATATGGAAATGCCTTTTATCACTAGAATTGCATTTTTTATGGGGAATATATTTGGAAATTATTTGATAAAAATATTGATATTATTAATAATTTTTAGTATAATTCATATGTTTATAAAGATAAAAAGCAGTAAATATAAATTTTGGGTTCAAGAGTTTAAATTTAAGAAAAGTTTGTTTAAAAATATTAGAAAAGAAAAATTTTTAAGTGAATTTTTTAAAAAATTTTCATTATTATATAGACAAGATAACAATTTGATAATTTCTTTAGAGAATATATTTAAGACAGAAGATGATGTATATATTAGAAATGAACTCAATAAATTGCTTCTATCTGTAAAAAGTGGAGAAGATCTGAATTTTAGTAATATGAAAAATTTATTTACAGAATATTCAGTCTATTCTCTTAATTCGATAAAAAAATCACGTATGGCGGACAAAGTAGCTCATGAATTATCTGATTTCTATTTTGATAAATACATTATGAAATTAAATAATTTAATTAGAATTAGTGCGCCCATCATGGTATTATTTGTAGGGATATTTATTGGATTTATTGCATTATCAGTAGTTTTACCAATGTTTAGTTTAAATGCTATATAGGAGTGTATATGAAAAAGATAATTTTATTTTTATTAGTTATTCTTTTAATTATATCTGGTTTCTTTTATAAAAAATATTATGATAACCAACAGATTTTAAAAGCAGAGCTTGAAAGATCTACTTTTTATGATGGAATTGTTATTAATGGAATTGATGTTTCAAACCAGACATATGATGAAGTCCTAAATAAAATTACAGACAATGTCTTAGCTGAATTACAAAAAAAACTAAATATTAAATTGGACAATCTAAATTTTGATCCTTCTATGGGCGATCTAGGATTGCTAGCTTCTATAAAACCGGTTGTTGATGAAGCATATAATTACAATAGAAGTGGAGATATAAAAAATAGAATAAATGTTTTAGAGGATTTAAAAAAAGATAAAAAGAGTTTTAATACAATTTATACAGTTGATGAAGGTTTGCTGAAGAAAAAGTTACAAGAAATATCATTACAGATTCCAAAGGAAAAAATAAATCCACAAATTGATTTTGATAACGGACAATTAATTATTATTAAAGGTCAAGCAGGTTATAAATTTGACGAGCAATTATTATATGATGATATAAAAAATAAATTATATTCTTTGGATAATAGTGATTATATTATTTCAGCAGAAAAAGATGGTAATATTAGTGATGATGGATCGTTATCTAGAATAAATGGTATTATAGGAACTTTTTCCACAGATCTCGGTCGTGGTACAAGAGGTAGGAATGAAAATATAAGACTATCTGCATCTCGAATTTCAAATATTATTTTGCAACCAAATGAAGAAATTTCTTTTAATAAAATGATGGGAGAAATTACAACCCAAAATGGCTATAAAATGGCAAGCACAATTCAAAATGGAAAATATGTTGATTCTCTCGGAGGAGGATTGTGCCAAACATCAACGACTTTATATAATGCTCTCATTAGGAGTGATGTTCAAATATTAGAAAGGCACCCTCATTCAATACCAGCACCATACGTACCAATTGGTGAAGATGGAGCTGTTTGGGTTGGTACTAAAGATTTAAAGTTTAAGAACAATTGGGATTTTCCTATAGCAATTACAAGTAAAATTGAAAATAATAAGATTATCTTTAATATTTATGGTGACACAAATGTTAAAAATTATGAAATTCAAATTTATTCAAAAATAGTTCAAACTACTCCAGCTACAGTTGTTGAAAAAGAAACTGATCAACTAGAATTAGGGAAAACAAGAGTTGTTCGACCAAAACACAATGGACTTAAGGTTTATACTTATAAAAAATATATTAAAGATGGTAAAGTTATTAAAGAAGAGTTATATAATAAAAGTAATTATCCAGTAATTAATGGAATAGTTGAAAAAGGATCATTGAATGTAAATACAGAAAATGAAGATGATAATAGTGAAGATTATATAGATTTGTTTCAATAGTCGGCTTTTTGCCGATTTTTTTTGTGAAAAATTTTTTTAAAAGGGTATATATAAAATGATTTGTAAATTAGAGGAGATATAATGAAGTTTGAAATTAAATCAAATTATAAACCTACTGGTGATCAGCCACAAGCTATTGAAAAATTAGTTAAAGGAATTGAAAATAACTATAGATACCAAACATTAAAAGGGGTAACTGGCAGCGGAAAAACTTTTACTATGGCTAATATTATTGAAAAAGTTCAAAAACCCACGCTGGTAATTGCACATAATAAGACTCTAGCTTATCAATTGTGTACGGAGCTAAGAGAATTTTTTCCTAATAACTCCGTAGAATATTTTGTTAGTTATTATGACTATTATCAACCAGAAGCCTATGTGCCAAGTAGTGATACATATATAGCCAAAGATTCGTCAATAAATGAAGAAATAGATAAATTACGTCACTCTGCAACCGCTTCTCTTTTCGAAAGAAGAGATACAATAATAGTTGCTAGTGTAAGCTGTATTTATGGTTTAGGTGATCCAGAAGATTATTTGGGTCTAATGGTGAGCTTAAGACCTGGTATGATAAAGGATAGAGATAGAGTTATAGATGAATTAATAAAAATCCAATATATACGCAATGATATTAATTTTATTCGTGGTACTTTTAGAGTTCGTGGAGATGTTTTAGATATTTTTCCTGCAAATAAAAGCGAAAACTCTATCAGGGTTGAGTTTTTTGGTGATGAGATTGAAAGGATTGTAGAAATAAATCCTCTAACTGGAGAAATAATTGGTAAACTTCACCATGTTTCTATTTTTCCTGCTTCACACTTTGCTACTAGTGATGAAAAAATAAAAAGAGCGATTATCACTATAGAAGATGAGCTGGAAGACAGATTAGAAGAATTGAGATCAGAAAACCACTTGCTTTATGCGGAAAGATTAGAACAAAGAACAAGATATGATTTAGAGATGTTAAAAGAAATAGGATTTTGTTCTGGAATTGAAAATTATTCTAGACATCTATCTGGAAGACCTAAAGGTTCAAGACCATACACACTTATCGATTATTTTCCTAAAGATTTTTTGCTCATTATAGATGAAAGTCATGTTAGTGTTCCTCAGATTAGGGGGATGTATCACGGAGATAGAAGCAGAAAGGAAACTCTTGTAAATTATGGATTTAGATTACCATCTGCTCTAGATAATAGACCTCTTAATTTTAGTGAATTTGAGAGTTTAATAAATCAGTGCATTTTTGTAAGTGCTACTCCTGGAGAATACGAAGTAGAAAAAAGTTCTCAAGTTATTCCACAGTATTTAAGACCTACCGGTTTATTAGATCCTGTAATTGAGATACACGAGATTAATAATCAAATTGATCATTTAGTACATGAGATTAATAAAACTATTCAAAAAAATGAAAGAGTAATGATAACTACACTCACAAAGAAAATGGCTGAAGAATTGACAGATTATTTAAAAGATCTGGGTATAAAAGTTGCTTATATGCACTCAGATGTAGAAACTATAGATAGAATGAAAATTATAAGAAATCTAAGACTAGGCGAATATGATGTATTGGTTGGTATCAACCTTTTAAGAGAGGGATTGGACATTCCGGAAGTTAGTTTAGTTGCTATATTGGATGCTGATAAAGAAGGATTTTTAAGAAGCGAAACATCATTGATTCAAACAGTTGGTAGAGCTGCAAGAAATGTAAATGGTAGGGTAATAATGTATGCTGATACTATTACAAAATCTATGAAAAAAACAATTGATGAAACAAATAAAAGAAGAAAAATTCAGCAAGAATATAACCAGAAAAACAATATTACTCCAAAGAGTATAGTAAAAGATATTAGAGAAGTTATCGGTATTGGAGAAGATTTGTCTGATAAAAATGTGGTTGAAAGAGACTTAGAACTAGAAGAAATAAAAGTTGTGATTGAAGATTTAAATAATAAAATGTTAGAGGCAGCAGAAAAGCTAGATTTTGAAAATGCTGCAAAATATAGAGATATAATAAAAATGTGGCGCAATAAATTAGAAAGAAAGTGATGATATGGATGATAAAATAATTGTAAAAGGTGCAAGAGAGAATAATTTAAAATCTATAGATATAGAATTACCTAGAAATAAAATGATTGTAATTACCGGGCTATCTGGGTCGGGTAAAAGTTCATTAGCATTTGATACAATTTATGCAGAGGGTCAAAGACGATATGTAGAAAGTTTATCAAGTTATGCAAGAATGTTTTTAGGTCAGATGGATAAACCAAATGTTGATTTTATTGGAGGTCTTAGTCCTTCGATTTCTATAGATCAGAAAACAACTTCCAAAAATCCAAGATCTACTGTGGGAACGGTAACGGAAATATATGATTATCTGAGATTATTATTTGCTAGAATAGGTGATGTATATTGCCCGAAGTGTGGAAAGAAGATAGAAAAACAGAGTATAGATCAGATGGTGGAAAAGGTTCTATCTTTACCCGAAAACACAAAAATTCAGATTCTTTCTCCTCTTGTCAGAAATAAAAAAGGTGAACATAAAAATGTTTTGGAAAAAATAAAAAAAGATGGTTTTGTTAGAGTATTTATAGATAATGAGCTATATGACATTTCAGAAGTTCCCGAATTATCTAAAAATAAATTTCATAATATTAATTTAGTTGTAGATAGATTGATCATAAGAGATGGAATCAGAAAAAGATTATCAGATTCTATAGAAACAGCGCTGAAATTATCAGATGGTCTTTTTGTGTTAAAAACAGATAAAGAAGAAATGCTTTTTAGTGAGAAATTTGCTTGTCCAGATTGTAATATAGCAATCTCAGAAATAAGTCCTAGATTATTTAGTTTTAACTCACCATTTGGAATGTGTAAAACCTGTAATGGTCTTGGATATTTTAGAAAGGTAGATAAAGACGCTATTATAGAAGATTATAATTTATCACTAAAACAGGGTGCTATACCCGTTTATTTATCTGATGGTGACTCATATTATACTAATGTATTAAAAGAAATATGTAAAAAACATAATTTTGATTTCAACGAAAAAATATCTAAAGCACCTAAAAAGCTTATAGATGATATATTATATGGTACATCATATGATATATCTTTTACCTATAAATCGGGATTTAGTAAAGGAAAACCAAGGATTTATAAAGGTAAGTGGGAAGGAGTAGTAGAGAATCTTCAGTTCAGATATGAAAATACTCAAAGTGAATATATTAGAAAGAAAATCAATGAATATATGCAAGAAGTTCCATGCCCAAATTGTGGAGGAAAAAGATTAAATGATGAAGCTTTAAGTGTAAAAATAAATGGTAAAAATATTTCAGAAGTTACTGATTTAAATGTTAATAATCTATTAAATTTTATAGATAAATTAGAATTAACTGAATCGCAACAAATGATTGCATCAGAAATATTAAAAGAAATTAAAAATCGATTAAATTTCTTAAAAGCTGTCGGATTATCTTATTTGACTTTATCTAGAATGGCACTTACCTTGAGCGGAGGAGAAAGCCAAAGAATCAGATTGGCAACACAAATAGGAAGTAAATTAGTTGGAGTGATATATGTATTAGATGAACCAAGTATCGGTCTTCATCCACGAGATAATGATAAACTCTTGAAAACGCTTCGAGAATTAACCAATATCGGGAATACTGTTTTAGTCGTAGAACACGATGAAGATACTATGAAAGAAGCTGACTATATCTTAGATATAGGACCGGGCGCAGGAGTTAATGGTGGTGAAGTTGTCTTTTTCGGAACATATAAACAGATCTTAAAAAGTAAAAAGAGTATCACGGGACAATATCTTTCTGGCAAAAAAATGATAGAATGCCCAGAGAAAAGAAGAGAAACGAAAAATGGATTTTTAGAGATTTTGGGAGCAAAAGAAAATAATTTAAAGAATATAGATGTAAAAATACCTCTTGGTGTATTGACTGCTGTAACAGGAGTAAGTGGATCAGGAAAGAGTTCTTTGGTTAATGAAGTATTATATAAATCATTAGCTAAAAAATTGAACAATGCAAAATTTAAATCCGGTGAATATGATTCTATTATAGGCACAGAATTATTAGATAAAGTTGTAGTAATTGATCAGACTCCTATAGGCCGAACTCCTAGAAGTAATCCAGCTACTTATACGGGTGTATTTGACAGTATAAGAGATGTTTTTGCCATGACAAATGAGGCAAAAGCTAAAGGCTACAAAAAAGGTAGATTTTCATTTAATGTAAAAGGTGGAAGATGTGAATCCTGTAAGGGAGATGGAATCATTAAGGTCGAAATGCATTTTCTGCCAGATGTTTATGTGCCATGTGAAGTATGCAAAGGAAAAAGATATAATAAAGAAACTTTGGAGGTAACATATAAAGGGAAAAATATTGCAGATGTATTAAATATGTCTGTAGATGAAGCGCTTGAATTTTTTGAAAATCATGAACCTATTAAAAGAAAATTAAAAACTTTACAAGACGTAGGATTGGGATATATAAAATTGGGACAGAGCTCCACAGAATTATCAGGAGGAGAGGCCCAAAGAGTAAAATTAGCAACTGAGTTATCCAAAAGATCTACAGGAAAGACTATTTATATCCTAGACGAGCCAACAACCGGATTACATTCAGAAGATGTTCGAAAACTAATAGAAGTTCTACAAAAATTAGTTGATGGTGGAAATACTATGGTAATAATAGAACATAATTTAGATGTTATAAAAATAAGTGATTATATTATTGATTTAGGACCTGAAGGTGGAGATGAAGGTGGATATATAGTATGTACAGGAACACCAGAAGAAGTAGCAAACAATAAAAATAGTTATACTGGAAAATTTTTAAATAAAATAATAAAAAAGCAAGCGTGACGTATATACTGCCCCCTTATTTCCGTGTCCGGATTAAAGGGGGCAGTACATGATCTTGCTTTTATTTTATATATTGTTTTGCTTTTTCTAAAATAAAATTATAAATATCCTCATTCCATAATTTAATCGGGAGCATCCTCTGTTTTAATTGAAGTAAATTTACATTAAATTCATTCCAAGTACCGCCATTATTATAAAGATTGTGAATAATGGGTTGTAATCTATCCATAGCGTTTGCAAAAATAGATTCTTGCGTACTCATCTCCTCAAATTCTAGCCATAAATCCATCAGCTCATCCCCAATTTTTTTAGGTAATAGTGAATATAGTTTTTTAGCAGATTTAAGTTCCCTTTCTTTTTTCGATAGATTACCAATAGTATCATATGCAAAAGTATCACCTGCATATATTTCAATTAAATCATGAACTAGAAGCATTTTTATTGATTTTAATTCATCAGCGCCATTTCTAAAATCCCTTAATAAAACTGCCATGAGTGCAATATGAAATGTATGTTCCGCGTCATTTTCTCTTCTATCAATGCCAATAAGCTTAGTTCTTCTAAAAATGTTTTTCATTTTATCTATTTCGACTATAAAATCTAAATACTGTTTAAAATTTTCCATGGAATCACCTTTTATAAAAAAATAGTAAGTGTTTTAAATTGAATAAAAACAAAGTATGTGATATACTGAACTTGAGAAATGGGAGGCCTTATGAATTTTGATGAGATTAGACCTTGTTGGTTAGAAATAAATCTAGATAACTTAAAACACAATATACACATTATAAAATCAAATGTCAACCCTAACAGCGAAATAATGGCTGTAATTAAAGCAAATGCATACAATCATGGGGCTATCACAATAGCAAAAGAATTAATAAATTTAGGTGTAAAAAGATTTGCCGTGTCAATTTTGTCAGAGGGTTTGGAATTGAGAGAAAATGGTATAGATGAGCCAATTCTACTTTTAAATTACATAAGAGATTCTGAAATAAAAGAAGCTATAAAACACGACTTAACAATGACAGTCTATGATTATGAACAGGCTAAATTGATTTCTAAATATGCTAGAGAATTAAATTTAATTGCGAAAATACATATTAAACTTGATACAGGTATGAGTAGAATTGGATTTTTACCAGGGGAAGTTGCTCTTCAAAGAGCAAATGAAATTTTAAGTTTTGACAATATTAATTGCGAAGGAATATACACTCATTTTGCTACTGCGGATATCGATGATAGAGGACAAACAAAAGAGCAATACAATAAATTTATTGACTTTACAGAGAAATTAGAAAAACTATCTGGCAAAAGATTGTTAAAGCATTTATCTAATAGCGCCGCAATTATGGATTATCCAGAATATGCTATGGACATTATTAGACCAGGAATTATATTATATGGATACAAGCCCAGTGAAACTATTAAAAACAACTGGGATTTAAAGCCTTTGATGACACTAAAAGCCTTGGTGTCAAATATAAAAATACTTCCAGCAGGAAGTGGTATTAGCTACGGGCATTCATATGTAACAAAAAGAATAACTAAAGTTGCCACGATTCCTCTAGGATACGCCGATGGGATAAGTAGACTTCTTTCAAATCATTTAGAAGTATTTTATAATGGACAAAAATTACCATCTATTGGAAATATATGCATGGACCAATTTATGGTAGATGCTACTGATGTTGAAGGAATATCGATTGGTGATGAGATTACTATTATAGGGAACACAAAAGAAGAGGCTAATTTAGAAAAATTGGCAAAGACTATGGGTACTATCCATTATGAATTATTATGTATGATTTCACGTAGAATTCCTAGAGTATATATGAAAAATGACAAAGTTTGGAGTATAATTAATTATGTCTAATAAAAATACTCATACCAAACAAAATAAATCTGTACCCAAAAATAGTGATGAAAAAAATTCGAAATCCTCAATTTTAAAAAAAGGTGACTTATATTATGCAAACTTATCTCCAGTTATAGGTAGTGAACAAGGAGGAGTAAGACCAGTCTTAATTATTCAAAATAATACCGGCAACAAGCATTCTCCTACTACTATTGTGGCAGCTATTACTTCGGTTCAAAGTAAGGCGCAGCTGCCAACACATGTTATGATAAATGAAAACGTAGGTTTACCAAAAGAGTCAGTAATATTATTAGAACAAATTAGAACTATTGATAAGAGTAGATTAAGAGAAAAAATTGGACAGATATCTAAAAAATTAAAAAAAGAAGTGGATAAAGCGTTAAGAATTTCGCTTCATTTGGAGAATAATAATGAAGATTAATCAATCATTTGTTGAACTTTTAAAAGAACTATATTCCGAAAATTATTCAGAAGATATTGAAAATAGATATAACGAAGATGTGATTCATGAGTTTGAAAAAGAAGATGATAAGTATTATGCACATTTAGGAGCTATAAAAAGAAAGTTAAATAATTTTGGAAAAATACATAATTCTTATTTGTTAATTGATAATGTTGTTACTAAGGAAAGACGAAGACAGGGTATTTTTACCAATCTTTACGAAAAGATTGAGAGTAAAATTTCTGATGCTGATTTAATTTACTGTTTTCCCTTGGCCTATGAATTATTATTTTTTGTTGACAGAAAAAATTATGATATTGTAGGGCAGATACCAATATATGTAAAAAATATAGATTATAAATCTGATAGATTATCATTTCCACTTAAAATGATTATGAAGTTTTTAATGTGGAAAAATAGATCAAGGATTAAAATAGATACATCAAATTATCATTGTAAGAAAGTAGATTCTGTTCATCAGAGTTGGGAAGATTTATTTCGTCAACTTTCTTCTAATTATCCTCTAATGACTTTTAGAACTTATGATTTTTTATGTAAAAAAGTTGCAAATAGAAAAAATTATATTTTTTTGGAGTCATATAATGGAAATGAATTAAGTGGATATTTAATTGCTAAAATTATTGAGAAAACTGGATATAAATTTAGTGTTATTATGGATATTATAGCTAGTGATGATGAAAGTAGAAAAGTATTGATTGATGAATTACAAAAAATTACTTTAGAACAAAATGGAGTTATGGTTGTAACATTCTTAAATGATATGGATAAAGATTTCTTTAGGAAGGAAGCTTTTTTATATTCTAAAAGAGATGTTCCTATGATAATAAAAAGTGATGGATTAGGCACTAAATTGACAGAATGGTACGTACTTCCAATAGAAGGGGAATTTTATTAATGCATGTTTTACATTTAATTAGCGGCGGGGATACTGGTGGAGCTAAAACACATATAATGACTCTTTTGCCAGAATTGAGTAAAAGTATTGATATAACTTTAGGCGTTTTTTTAGAAGATTCATTTTTACGCGAAGCCAATTATCATCAAATAAAAACAAAACTTTTTAAACAAAAAAGTCGTTTTGATTTGAGTGTTATATCAGATATAGTTGATTATTGTAAGGAAAATAAGGTTGATATTATACATACTCATGGTGCAAGAGCAAATTTTGTTGCTTCTTTTTTGATGAAAAAACTTGATGTAAAATTTATAACAACTGTACATTCTGATTATAATCTTGACTTCAAAGGAATTTTCTATAAACAGCTAATTTATAAAAATTTGAATTTATATGCTTTAAAAAAATTTAGTAATTTTATAGCAGTTAGTGATTCATTTAAGAAGATGCTTTTGGATAGGAATTTTAAGGATCGAGATATATCTGTTGTTTATAATGGTATAAATTTAAAGAAAGAAGAAGATTTTATAGAAAAAAATGATTTTTTAAATAGATATAATATTCCAACTGATGGATATTATTTTGGCATTTTAGCTAGATTAGATGAAGTTAAAGACCACAAAACTTTTTTGAAAGCTGCAAAAGAATTTTTAAAAAATAATCGTGCTTATTTTTTGATAGGAGGCAGTGGACATCTTGAAAATGATTTAAAAAAAATGGCTCACGATTTTGGTATAGAAAAAAATGTTTTTTTCTTAGGAGAAGTAAAGGATCCATTTTCTTTTTTGAATGCTATTGATGTAAATGTTTTAACTAGTCTTAGTGAAAGTTTTCCATATACTATTTTGGAGGGTGGAAAATTTAAAAAGCCTATTATATCTACAGAAGTTGGTGGAATCAACAAATTAGTTGTATCTGGTAAAAATGGTTTTTTATTTAACGTGGAAAATTATTTAGAACTAAGTGAATTATTTAAAAAATGTGTTGAGGACAAGGAAAACACCAAAATAATTGGGAAAAATTTATATAGAGACATAATAAACCACTATAGCGCAGAAAGTATGAGCGCTCAGCACGAAAATATTTACAAGAGAATTTTATATGGTAAGAAACTTGTAATGAGTGGGTTTTATGGATTTGATAATCAGGGTGATGATGCTATTTTAGAATCTATTATAACAGAGTTTAAAAGGCAAGATCCTAATATAAATATAACAGTTCTTTCTAACAATCCAAAAAAGACTTCTATGATTTATGGAGTCAAAAGTGTTTATAGATTTAATCCAATTAAATTATATAAAATTTTAAAAAAATCAGATATGTTGGTAAGCGGTGGAGGTAGTTTATTACAAGATATTACTTCTAGTAGAAGTTTGTGGTATTATATATTGGTAATAAATCTAGCAAAAAAATTAGGCAAAAAAGTTATTGTATACGCAAATGGAATTGGGCCCATAAATAAGAAGCTTAATAGAAAATTAACCACAAAAGTTTTAGACAAGGTTGATTTGATAACTTTAAGAGATGAAGATTCTGTCAAATATACAAATGATTTAGGTATTGATTCAACAAAATTATTATTGAGAAGTGACCCTGTGTTTTTGTTAAAACCAAATATGGAAGAAGCTAAAAATGTTATAGCAAATATGGGAATAACTGATGATTTTATGATTATAAATTTACGTCCATGGAGATCTGAAAATAATTATATAGAAATCTTAAAAAGAGTTATAAAAGAGCTAGTTAAACAGAGTAAAAAAATATTGTTATTACCGATGCACACAAAGCAAGATCTTCCGCTGTTAAAAGAAATTTATAATTCGTTTGAAAAGAACGTTTTTTTACTGGAACAAGAAATTCCTGTAACTACATTATTAGGAATAATGAAATTATCTAAATTGGTAATTGCTATGAGGCTGCATGGATTGATATACGCAAGTAGTGTACTTACTAAAAATATAGCTTTAAGTTATGATCCTAAAGTTATTGGATTTATGAAAGAAATTGATTCAAATTATATTATTGATATAAATAAACTAAGCTATAAAGATTTATATGAGATGATTTTATCTATAGAAAAAGATGATGAAATATTGGCAAAGATAGAATTGAATGAAATAAAAAGAAAGGAATTGGCTGTATTAAATGCAAAAGAAGCATTGAATATGGTAAAAAACAATGAATAAAATCTCAGTTTTAGGAATAAATTTTAGCGATATATCTAAAGATGATTTACAAAATATATTTAATAGAACTCTAGAAAATAATAATTCACTTAAGATTGTAACACCAAATCCAGAAATTGTTTTGAAGGCAAAAGAACTATCTTTAGTAAATATGATAAATGATTTTGATTTAGTATTAAAAGATGGTATAGGTATAAAAATTGCTGAGAAATTAAAAAAAATTGATGGACATGCTAGACTTACCGGTATAGATACTTTATATATGTTATTATCAATGATTGATAAAATTGGTGGAAAGATATATATTGTTGGGGCTAAAGATGAAATATTAAGGGCTGCTATACAGAAAATTCAATTACAATTTAAATTGCTCAATGTTGTGGGACATCATGATGGATATTTTGATTTGAATTCAACAACTCATAAAGAGATTATAGAGGATATAAAAAATAAAAATCCAGATTTAGTTATTTCTGCTATGGGTTTTCCTAAACAAGAGTTATTTATTAATTCAATTTATGAAAAATCATATAGATTTGCCATAGGCTGTGGTGGAAGTTTGGATGTTATTAGTGGAAAAATAAAAAGAGCACCAATATGGATGCAAAAATTTGGATTAGAGTGGTTATATAGATTATATAAAGAGCCTTCAAGAATAAAAAGGCAAGTTGCTATTCCTAAATTTATATTTAAAATATTATTTACAAAAAATTCTGTAGTAAAAATAGGAGGGTTAAAAGATGGATTTAAGGGCGATTAACACGATTAGGATGCTTTCGGTAGATATGATTGAAAGAGCAAAATCTGGTCATCCAGGTTTACCATTAGGTTCTGCACCAATGGCATATGTATTATTTAAAAATCATTTAAAATTTAATCCTAAAGATCCTAAATGGATAAATCGAGATAGATTTGTTTTATCTGCAGGACATGGTTCTGCATTACTTTATTCTCTTTTATATTTATTTGGATATAATCTGAATATTGAAGATTTGAAAAATTTCAGGCAATTACATTCAAAAACTCCTGGTCATCCTGAATTTGGTATTACAGATGGCGTAGAAGCTACAACTGGTCCTTTAGGACAAGGGCTTGCTATGTCTGTGGGAATTGCGCTTGCAGAATCACACCTAAATCAAAAATTAAAGTATAAAGATGAGAGTATCATCGATCATTATACATATTGCTTGGTAGGTGACGGTTGTTTGATGGAGGGAATAAGCCATGAAGCAGCAAGTTTTGCAGGTAATCATAAATTAAACAAGCTTATAGTGTTGTATGATAGTAATAATATTTCTATAGAAGGAGATACTTCGATTACATTTAGGGACGATACAAGGAAAAGATTCGAATCATATGGATGGGATACTTTTCTTGTAGAGGATGGTAATGATATTCAAGCTATAGATCGCGCAATTAGTGAAGCAAAATTAACAGATAAGCCATCATTAATCGAAATAAAAACAACTATTGGTTATGGCGCAGGAAGTGTAGAGGGTTCTGAAAAATCACATGGAGCTCCTATAGGAAATGAAAATAGAGAAATATTAGTAGAAAGATTGAAAACAAATCAGGATGAGTTTTTTGTTTCCGATGAAATTAAAGAGTTTTTTAAAAATATTATTGAAGAAAAAACTAAATTATATGATCAAGAAATTAAAAAAACTAATGAACTTCTAAAAATTCAAGAAATTCAAGATCTATATGATGAATATTTTAATTGTAAAACTAATGTTGATTTATCTGAATATTTTAATACAAAAGATGAGGATGCGACTAGATCATCTAGTGGATTTGCACTAAATAAAATTTCTGAAGAAGTAAAGAATTTAATTGGTGGAAGTGCGGATTTGGGCCCATCGAATAATTCAGAAATTAAATCTGATGGTTTTATGACAGCTATTGATAAGTGTCATAGAAATATTCATTTTGGTGTTAGAGAATTTGCTATGGCAGCTATATGTAACGGTATGACATTACATGGAGGACTAAAAGTTTATTGTGCGACATTTTTTGTATTTTCAGATTATATGAAACCGGCAATAAGACTTTCTGCTTTGATGAAATTACCAGTTATATATATACTAACTCATGATTCTATAGGAGTTGGGGAAGATGGTCCAACACATCAACCGATAGAACATTTAGCAATGTTAAGGAGTATACCTGGTTTACAAGTTATAAGACCGGCAGATTTCAATGAAACATTGGTAGCGTGGGAAGAGGCGTTAAAATCAGATAAACCTACAGCCTTGATTTTATCTAGACAAAAATTACCTACAATTTCACAGAATGCAAAAGAACTTACAAAAGGAGCATATATAATAAAAAAAGAAGATAAAAGTGCTCAAGTTACTTTGATTTCTACAGGTAGTGAAGTGAGTTTATCATTGAAAGTTTCTGAAATATTAAAAGCAAATAGTGTTGATACAAGAGTTGTATCTATGCCTTCTACGACAATGTTTGAAAATATGGATGCTAAATATAAAGAACAGATTTTACCAGAAAATAGTAAAATATTTGTTATAGAAGCTGCTAGTTCATTTGGTTGGCATAAATATGCAAAAGATAAAAACATAATAGCAATAGACAATTTTGGAGAGAGTGGAAAAGGTTCTGATTTATTTAAATATTTTGGATTTGATGAGACAATAATTGCATCAAAAATTTTGAAAGAAATCGGGGTAAATTAATATGAATAGCGAACAAAAAGTAAAAGAACTCAGAGATTTAATGCTTAATAATGGAATTGATTTTTATATAATTCCTACAAGTGATCCTCATATGAGTGAATATGTAATGGATAGATATAAAGAAAGAGCATATATGACCAATTTTACAGGTAGTGCTGGTATTGCTCTACTCACTCAGACAGAGGCGTTATTATGGGCAGATGGAAGATATTATACTCAGGCAGAAAAAGAAATAAAAAATACTCCTTTTAAACTGATGAAAATGGGCTTAGAAGGAGTTCCTACTATATATGAATTCATTAAAAATAAAATTAAAGAAAGTGATACAATTGGTTTTAATGGTCAAATAACACCTTACTTAACATATAAGCTATTAAAAAATATGTTTCCTAATAATCGCTTTGTTATAGATAAGGATTTAGTAGGTGAAATCTGGAAAGATAGACCAGATTTACCAAATGGTAAAGCATTTATATTGGATGAAAGCTACACTGGTGAATCACCTAGAAAAAAAATAGAATCACTACAACAAAAAATGAAAGAAAAAGAAATAACTCACATGTTTATTTCTGAGTTAGATCATATTTGTTATTTGCTAAACATAAGAGGAACTGATGATTTATTTACACCAATTCTTTTAAGTTATCTATTGATTGAACAGAATAGAGCAACTATTTATGTTAATGAAAATAAGATAGATAGTACTGTATCCGGATATTTAAGTAAAAATGGTATAAATAAAAAAGATTATAATGAAATTGAATCAGATTTAACTAAACTTACAAAAAATGAAAAAGTATGGATATCAGAATCTGGAATATCTAGTATTTTTTATCAAATTATTGAAAATAACAGCAATGTGTATTTAGATGTTTTGCCATCGTTATATATGAAAGCTGTAAAAAATGAAGTTGAAATAGGGCATATGAAAAAAGCGCATATTGCTGATGGTGCACAACTTACAAGATTTCTATATTGGATGAAAACTTGTGATAAAACAGATTTAAATGAGTATACAGCTGCACAAAAATTACATGAATTAAGAAGTGAAGTTGAAGGATTTATATCTGAAAGTTTTGCAACTATTTCAGCATATAAATCAAATGCGGCAATGGCACATTATCAGGCGTTTGAAGATGACAATGCAAAAATTGAAAATGATGGATTATACCTTATTGATTCAGGTGGTCAATACAAAGAGGGAACTACTGATGTTACAAGAACTATAACATTGGGAAATCCAACACCAGAAGAGATAAAAGATTATACATTGACATTAAAAGCTCATATAGATCTATATCTTGCAAAATTTATAAAAGGAACTACAGGATTTCAATTAGATATTATAGCTAGAAGTCCACTTTGGAAAAATGGAATTGATTTTAAACATGGAACAGGTCATGGAGTTGGATTTGTTTTGGGAGTACATGAAGGTCCACAATCTATTAGCTATGCATACAGACCAGTTCCTCTTGAAGTTGGAATGATTGTTTCTAATGAGCCAGGTGTTTATAGAGAAGGAAAACACGGAATTAGGATAGAGAATTTATTAGTTGTAGAGAATTATAAAAGATCAGAATTTGGAACATTCTATGGATTTTCTAATTTAACATATGTTCCTTATGAGAAAGAATTGATAGATATTAGCTTATTAAATGAAGATGAATTAAATTATTTGAGAGAATATAATTCGAAAACGAGAGAATTGTTAATAAAATATATGAAAACTGATGAAGAAGTGAACTGGTTGAAGGAGATGACTAGTATATAGATGTTTAACATCAAAGAAGAATTAACAAAGCTTCCGGGAAAACCGGGAGTGTACATAATGAAAGATAATAAAGATGATATTATATATGTTGGAAAAGCAAAAAATTTAAAGAATAGAGTAAAATCATATTTTAGAAAAACTCATGATTCTAATAAGGTTAGTGCTTTGGTCGACCACATAGTTTCTTTTGATTATATAATAGTTGATAACGAAATAGAAAGTTTAATATTAGAAAGCAATCTAATTAAATTGCATAATCCTAAATATAATATTTTATTAAGAGATGATAAACAATATCCATATATAAAAATAACAAATGAAATTTATCCTAGAATTATAAAAGATCGTGAATTAAAAGACGATGGGAGTCAATACTTTGGACCATTTCCTAGCGCTACAGCTGTAAATATTGCGTTGGGTTGGATAAATAGAGAGTATAAATTAAGAACATGTAGGAGAAATTTAACTAAGATCTCACCTGTTTGTTTAAAGTATCATTTAGGATTATGTGATGCACCTTGTGAAAGATATATATCTGAAGAAGAATATAATAAAAAATTACTTGAACCAATTAATTTCTTTATGGGAAAACAGAATAATATTATCAAAAACTTGACTGAAAAAATGCTAGAATTTTCAAGACAATTAGAATTTGAAAAGGCACAAGAAATTAAAAATATAATCGATTCATTAGAATTATTAAAAAAAGAGCAAAAAATAACAATTCCAACAGCCAATTCTTCCGATTTTATTGCAGGACAAATGTCAAGCGATATATATGTGATCACAGTTTTTTATCAAAGAGATGGACAAATTGTAGGAAAGAACACATACTCGATTTTGCATAATAACAAAAAAGAGGAAGAACTGTTATCTGAATTCATAAAGCAAAATTATTTAACTCAAAACAATTTACCTAAAGAGTTAATACTAGAAAAAATACCACATGATATCAAAGAAATTGAGGAAGCAGTAAAATTAAAAACAAAAAGAAGCTCTAATTTTGTATTCCCTCAAAAAGGAGCAAAATTTGAAACTTTGAAACTTGTAAAAAGAAATGCACAAGAAGAATTATTTAAACATAAAAATCGACACTTAGAAAAAAGTAAGAGAAATGAGAATGCAACTATCTTATTAACAGAAATAATAAATACTGGGGAAATTCCACAAAGAATAGAATCATTTGATATATCACATATACAAGGAACGGATGCAGTAGGTTCTATGATAGTATATATAAATGGATATCCAAATAAAAATGAATATAGAAAGTTTAAAATTAAAAAAGCTAACCCAAAAGATGATTTAGCTTGTATGATGGAAATAATAGAGAGAAGATTTATCAGATATATAGAAAAATCAAAAGGATTCGATAAAATACCGGATTTGATTCTTATGGATGGGTCGATAAACCAAATTAATGCTTGCAAAAAAATTTTAGACAAATATAATCTATCAATTCCAGTTATGGGTATGGTAAAAAACAAAAAACACATAACTGATCATTTAATTTTTGAAGAAGAGTTTATAGATATTTCTAAAAACAAAGATTTGTTGTCATTTATCACAGAAATTCAAAATGAAGTTCACAGATTTGCAATTAACGCTCACAGAAGTTTAAGATCAAAAACATTAGTGAAGTCAAAATTAGATGAAATAAAAGGTATTGGTACAAAGAGAAAACAAAATTTAATAAAAAAATTTGGAAGCTATGATGAAATAAAAAATGCTAGTATTGAAGAAATTGCAAGCACGGATAGTATGAACAAAAAAATAGCTTTGAAACTTAAAGAAGAGATGGAAAAATATGATTACTGATATTTGCATTAACTTGACATTAAATATAAAGTTTTATATAATTTTAGTGTAAAAAAATATAAAGAGGAGGAAGTTATGTCTAAAGTAATGAAAACTATGGATGGTAATACTGCAGCCGCTCACGTCAGTTACGCGTTTACAGATGTTGCAGCTATTTATCCTATTACACCATCTTCCAATATGGCAGAAGCAGTTGATGCTTGGGCTGCATCAGGAAGATTAAATTTATTTGGTCAAAAAGTTATGGTCAGCGAAATGCAATCAGAAGCAGGTGCTGCTGGAGCGGTACATGGTTCATTGCAAGCAGGTGCATTAACTACTACATATACAGCAAGCCAAGGTTTGCTTTTGATGATTCCAAACATGTATAAAATTGCTGGAGAATTATTACCAGCTGTATTTCACGTTTCCGCTAGAACAGTAGCAAGTCATGCATTATCAATTTTCGGAGATCACTCTGACGTTATGGCAGCTAGACGAACTGGTTTTGCTATGTTAGCAAGTGGATCTGTACAAGAAGTTATGGATTTAGGAAGTGTTGCGCACTTAGCAACAATCAAAGGAAGAGTTCCATTTTTACACTTCTTTGATGGTTTTAGAACTTCTCATGAAATTCAAAAAATTGAAGTTATGGACTATGAATCACTAAGAAATTTAGTTGATTACGAAAAAATTAAAGAATTTAGAGATAGAGCATTAAGCCCGGAACACCCAGTAACCAGAGGTACAGCAGAAAACTCAGATGTATTCTTCCAAGCTGCAGAAGCTTCCAATCCATATTATGAAGCAATAGTTGAAATTACTGCTGATTATATGAAAGAAATTTCTAAAATAACAGGCAGAGAATATAAACCTTTTGATTACTATGGAGATCCAGAAGCTGAAAGAATTATTGTAGCTATGGGTTCGGTAACTGATACAATTGAAGAAACTGTTGATTATCTAATGAAAAGAGGAGAAAAAATCGGTGTAATTAAAGTAAGATTATATAGACCATTTTCTTCTAAGTATTTCTTCAATGTTTTACCAAAAACTGTTAAGAAGATTGCTGTTTTAGATAGAACAAAAGAAAAAGGAGCTGGAGCTGAACCACTACATTTAGATGTTATTCAATTATTCTTTGGTAAAAAAGATGCACCAATTATTGTTGGCGGTAGATATGGTTTAGCATCTAAAGATACAACTCCTTCTCAAATTTTAGCAGTATATGAAAATCTTAAATTAGAAGAACCAAAAGATAGATTTACTATTGGTATTGAAGATGATGTTACTCATACAAGTTTACCTATCAAAGAAAAAATCTTTACTGAACCAGAGGGAACTATCAAATGTAAATTCTGGGGATTTGGATCTGATGGTACAGTAGGAGCTAATAAATCTGCTATTAAAATTATTGGTGATGATACAGATATGTATGCACAAGGTTATTTTGCATACGATTCTAAAAAAAGTGGTGGAGTTACAATGTCTCACTTGAGATTTGGACATAAACCAATTAAGTCAACATATTTAATTAGTCACTCTGATTTTATTTCTTGCTCGAAACAAGCTTATGTTTATAGCTACGATTTATTAGATGGATTAAGAGAAGGTGGTACTTTCTTACTTAACTGTCTATGGGATGATAAGGAACTAGAAGAAAATTTACCAGACAGAATTAAAAAATATATAGCTGATAATAATATTAATTTCTATACCATTAATGCTACAAAAATAGCAGCAGACCTAGGATTAGGCGGAAGAATTAATATGGTAATGCAATCTGCATTCTTTAAATTATCACAAGTATTACCTATAGATGAAGCTGTAAAACATCTTAAAGATTCTATCGTTAAATCATATGGTCATAAAGGTGAAAACATTGTTAATATGAACTTCCAAGCTGTAGATATGGGAATTAATGCTTTGCACAAAGTTGAAGTTCCAGAAAGCTGGAAAGGTTTAACTCCTGGAGCTTTTGAACTAGAAGGTGATAGACCAAAATTTGTTCGTGAAATTGCAGATGTAATGAACAGAATGAAAGGTGATGATCTACCTGTATCTGCATTTGTAGATTATGTAGATGGTACTTTTGAACAAGGTACAGCTGCTTATGAGAAACGTGCGATAGCTGTTAACGTTCCAAAATGGAAAATTGAAAATTGTATACAGTGTAATCAATGTTCATTAGTTTGCCCTCACGCTGCAATTAGACCATTTATTTTAAATGAAGAAGAAACAGCTAAAAAACCTGAAACTTTTGAAACTAAAAAAGCACTAGGAAGAGGATTAGAGAATTATCAATACAAAATTCAAGTTTCTGTTATGGATTGTACTGGTTGTGGAAACTGTGCTAATACTTGTCCTGCAAAAGAAAAAGCATTGGTTATGGTACCATTTGAAGAAGAATTCCACCCAGAAAAAGAAAATTGGGAATTTGCGACAACAATTTCAGAAAAACCAGATTTAATGGATAAATATTCAATAAAAGGAAGCCAATTCCAATTACCATATTTGGAATTTTCAGGAGCATGTGCTGGTTGTGGTGAAACTCCTTATGCTAAATTAGTTACTCAATTATATGGAGATCACATGCTTATAGCAAACGCTACTGGTTGTTCTTCTATTTGGGGAGGTTCTGCTCCTTCAACACCATACTGCACAGATTGCAATGGTAAAGGACCTGCATGGGGTAACTCATTATTTGAAGATAATGCTGAGTTTGGTTATGGTATGGCTCTAGGTATTAATCAAATTAGATTTAAAATAGAGCAATTAATGACAGAATTTATTGAGTTAAATGCAAATGAAACATTAAATGAAATCTTCAAAAAATGGATTGAAAATAAAGAAGAAACTACTGTTACTAAAGAAGTATATGGTAGATTAACAACTGAAAAATTTGATTTAGAAGGTAAAGCAAAAGAAATATATGATGAAATAATAGATAGAAAAGATTACATCATCAAGAAAAGTGTATGGATCTTTGGTGGTGACGGTTGGGCATATGATATCGGATTTGGTGGATTAGATCACGTTTTAGCTAGTGGTCAAGATGTAAATATATTAGTATTTGATACAGAAGTTTACTCAAATACCGGAGGACAATCTTCTAAAGCTACACCTACAGCTGCTATTGCAAAATTCTCAGCTAGTGGTAAGAGAATTCGTAAGAAAGATCTCGGTCTAATGATGACTTCATATGGATATGTATATGTTGCTCAGGTTGCATTAGGCGCAAATATGAACCAAACTTTAAAAGCTATAAAAGAAGCAGAAAGCTATAAAGGACCATCTTTGATCATAGCATATGCTCCATGTATTAACCACGGATTAAGATCTGGAATGGGAAGAACTATCGAACAAGAAAAATTTGCTGTAGAAAGTGGATATTGGAACTTATTTAGATATGATCCAAGATTAGAAGATGAAGGTAAGAATCCATTTATTCTAGATTCTAAACCACCAAAAGAAAGCTTTATGGACTTTATAAATTCTGAAGTTAGATATACTTCGTTGAAACGTGCATTCCCTCAAGAAGCTGAAAAATTATTTGAAGTTGCAGAGCAGGATGCATTGAGAAGATATGCTCTTTATGAACAAATGTCAAAAAGAGAACCTCTTCAATTTAAAACAGAGCAAACTCAAGAAGAAAGAGCAGAAATAGCATCTACAGATGTAAAAGATTCTTCTGATAAATAAGGTTAATTATAAAATTCGGGCTTAGGCCCGTTTTTTTTATTTATATTTATACAGTTATTTTTAATATTGTTGAAATAAATAATAATATTTGGTATAATTATCTAGTTAAATATGAAAGGAGTTTTTTATGAAAGTAGAAACTTTGAATAAAAATGAAAATAAGGTTACCATACAGTGGACATTACCTTGGAATGATTTTAAAAACTTTGAAATGAAAGCTTACCAAAAAGAAAAATCCAAATATAGAATTGATGGATTTAGAAAAGGTAAAGCTCCTAAACATATGATAGAGAATTATTACGGAAAAGGTGTATTCTATGAAGAAGCACTTAATATGGCAATTTCTGAAAATTTTGATGAAATTATAAAAGAGTCTAAACAAAACGCAATAGGATATCCAAATGTATCTTTAGAAAAATTCGAAGATAATCAAGATATCTTAATCAATTTGGAATTAGAAATAATGCCTGAGTTTGAAGTTAAAAATTTAGACAAAATTCAAATAGAAAAAATTGATGAAAAATTAGATGAATCGATTATTGACTATAGATTAGAAGAAGAAAGAAATAAAAATGCTAGACAAATTTTAGTTGATGATAGAGCAGCCCAAATGGGAGATACTGTAAATATAGATTTTCAAGGGTTTATGGATGGAAAAGCTTTTGAAGGAGGAAAATCTAAAGATACAGAGCTTGTTTTAGGTGAAGGAAAATTTATCAAAGGTTTTGAAGAGAAAATTGTTGGTAAGAATGTTGGAGATTCCTTTAGTATAGAAGTAACTTTCCCAGAGGATTATCATGTAGAAAAATATGCAGGTAAACCAGCAACTTTTGATATTGTTCTAAATAGTATTTATATTAAAGAACTTCCTGAATTAAATGATGAGTTTGCTTCAGAAATTTCTGAATTTGAGACTTTAGAAGAATTTAAAAACAGTCTAAAGGAACAATACCAAGCTCAGTTGAAAGAAAATATTGCTATTAGAGAAGAAAATGCTGTTGTAGATGAACTTTTGAGTAGAGTTGATATTTCAGCTCCTAAGGCTTTGGTAGATAAGCAACTTGATAATGAATTAAGAGATTTTGAGTTCAGATTAAGACAACAAGGTTTAACTTTGGATAAATATTTTGAGTTTACTGGTATGAATGAAGATTTATTGAAAGATAATTTAAGAGAAGCAGCTGAGAAGAGAGTAATGATTAATTTAGTTCTTGATCAGGTGGCAAAACAATTAGATGTTGAAGTTACTGATGAAGATAGAAAAGAAGCAATAAAAGAAGTGGCTGCTAGTTACGGTATGGAGCCAGATAAATTTTATGATATGTCAAAAACTCATGATATAACATTTATGGATCAAGG
>JAEZWK010000031.1 GCA_023443045.1 Bacillota bacterium | reverse complement strand
ATATATTGACTGGTATAACAACAAAAGAATAAAGACAAAATTAAACGGCCTGTCACCTGTTGAGTACAGGTTACAAGCCGTATAGTAAACGCGGTTATTTTGTCCGGGTTTGTGGGTGCATATCATTATTAGGTGCTTTTTGATGTGAAAAATTATTCAATCTAGCATAAGTTCCTGAACCTTGGTGAATATATAGAGGCAGTTTTTGAATCTGGAGTAGAGTATTCCTTGGCTTCAAATGAATTTCATGAAAAATATGAAGAAAGCAAAAATCTATTAATGCAAGCGCTTAAAACATTTAAATTGAAGAAGTAAGGAGGAAGTAAATTCCAGAGAATAAATATTTGCACAAAAGTAGAAATTTTACGTGGCGACTCTTAAATGGAACTAACCTTTATACAAGGAATTGAAATAAAATAGTAATTTGAGAACCGGTTTTAATATTGTATCATCATAAAAATGCGGTAGATAAATATTCGCCACAATGCATAGGTTTTTGTAGAGTAGATATTTATAAATTAAACAAACTAAAAAAAATTTAAATAAAAATATTTATAATTATTGCTTTTTTATTTTTTTTGTGTTATACTTTATTCAATAAAAGTATATCTTTTTCATATATTATTTTCTCCTTAATAAAACAGCCGAGTGCTGTTTTATTCTTTCGTAGAGGTGTTATGAGATTATTAAAAAAAGAAATTTCGTCCTATACTCTTAGAAACTACAGTCCCAAATTTATAGAAAATGAAAAGGCGATGGCTATTTATATCACAGCTAGAGCTTTTTTTGACTTTTTGGATTGTGAGAGTGTGTTGGTGCGTCTTTTAAATATAGAGGATGCAAATTTGTATGATTATTATGTAGAAGTTTTTAGAAGTGATAATTTTTTATCACTATATAATAGGTTCAAGGATCATTCTAAAGAATATTCCATTCCCAGAGATGATTATCATCTCAGTGTGTTTCATGGTTCTAAAAGTAGTTCTCTTCAGGATGTGGTAAATTCTTCTTTTGAATTTTTAGAAATTATTTCTAATATTACAGGGGATAGAGCTGATCACATTTCTTGTTATACCATGAGATGTGAAGATACGCTTACTTTTATTACTAATCACAATATTTTTGAGCATTTGGGCGAGGATAAATTGATATAAAAAAAATAAGAGTTACCTCTTATTTACATATTTTGGATAATATTTTATTGTGGATAAAAGTCTTCTTATGTGATGATATAAGCGTTTTAGAGTCACATCTTTTTTATAATGTGTAGCATACGAATATTTTTTTTCTTTTATGAGTTTTAGTGCAAGTTCTTTATTTTCGGGACTTGCATATTTTTTTAGTACGCTTTTACTTACAAATAACCACAGATGATTTTCGCTTAATTTTTTTAATTTGGCATCTTCGTCATATATTAAATCTTTTATTAGTATTTCTGCCATATTTAATCCAGCACCAGTCACATAAAAAGAGGACCTTCCCTGTCTTAGATTTATTTCAAAAACTTTGTAGCTGTTGGTGCGTTCATCATATTTGAAGTCGAAATTTGCAAATCCTCTGTAATTTATCTTTTCCAAGAATTCTTTTACAGATTTATATAACTCATCATTGTTTTCTGAGATTAGGGCGTTATAATTTCCTATTTGTGTGGGTAGTACTTCATCTAGTACACATCTAGCAAATGCAAGCATTGTGACGTGACCATTTTTATTTACATATGCGTTTAATACACCCATTTTTTCTGGGCCGCCCGGTATAAAGTCTTGGATAATGATTTCTTTGTTATATCCTGCTTCTATCATATCAGAAATAATTTTTTGTGATTCATTAAAGTCTAAAGATTTGTATGCTTTTTTCTTGTCACTAAAATGAATTTTAGCATATAGCACAGAATCATTGGGTTTTATGGCTATCGGGTAGGTGAGATTTAATTTTTTAAATTCTTCTACACTATTTACTATATATGTCTTTGGATATGCCAGATTATATTCTTCGCATATTTTATAGAAGTCAATTTTATTTTCTAATTTTTCCTGCAATTCTTTATCTACTACATTGAATAAAAAGTGTTTTTCTAAAAATTCTCTATTTTCTGCAACTAGCTTTACATATCCATCGCTACATGGGATAAGAATTTTTTTATAGTCTTTTAGCTCTTCAGCTGTTTCTTCGAGAAATTTTTTTATTCCCGCTACAAAACCAGTATCATCAAAATTTTCATAAACTCTTACATTTAGTATTTTAGATCCATCTGTATATGTGAGTCTTTTTGTACCCAGTAAAAGAGAAGTATCCCCATTATACATGTGGACACTTCTAGCAAATGCATATGCGTTATTATCTGTTCCTAAAATTATAATTTTGTATTTCATTATAAATTTTTCTCTATAAATTCTATTGCTTTTTCTAGTGCGATTTCTTCGTCTTTACCTTCAGCGACGAGAGTTATTTCGTCACCCTGTTTTACAGATAATCCCATAAGTGATAATAGAGATTTTAGATTTGCACTTTTATTGCCCTTTAATACTTTTATTTCGCAGTCAAAATCTTTAATGGCTTGAATTAGTTGTGCTGCGGGACGAGCATGTATACCAATCGGATCTTTGATAATTATTTTTTGTTCTTTCATTTTTCCTCCTATTTATTGAATCTGATATTATTTTTATAAAATTCTACTATTAATTCCTGCGGATATTCTATATGATCTTTTCTTTCTATCATTCTATTTAAAAACTCCATTTTTGAGAAGATATTATCATTTTTATATCCTGAAAAATCACAACTTCTGATTACATATCCATTTCCTGTTGTTATATAATCGAACTTTACATCCACCTCTTCATCATCTGTAATATAATCAAAAAGCGGAGATATATTCTTTAGGTCGCTACCTTTTAAATGTCCTTTAAATTCTACACCATTATCTTTTGGGTCATTATTTTTTACAAATTCCAAAACATCTTTTAGTTTTATAAAGGAATTATTTAGTTCTTCATAGATGGAATAATATTTTAAATCTCCCTTTTTCCAAGTCGGTCTTTCTTCTAGCGCATCAATATCAAAACTTACATTTTCATCTAGTAAATTTACCACGACTACATTAAAAATCGGTTTAGCTTCAGGATCGGGGTCGTTATAGTGTATTTCATTTCTCATAACATCTTTTAAAACTTTGTTATCATATAGCACGGTTTCTTCTACCAAATACTCTAAAGGCGCAGTAGAAAGAGTTTGTCTAGCTAAAAATACTCTAATGGTTTTGTTGTTATCTAGATTGTTAAAAACTTCTTCGGGTGTTGTCTTTTTTTCCGAGCATCCAATTAATAATATGGCGCCTAAAATCAATAATAAAAATCTTTTCATAATTACCTTCTTATACCATAGATTATATTTCCTGCGACTCTATTTAAGTTAAAATACATATATTCAGAAGTGCCAGGATTTAGATTTATATATCTTACACCTTCTTCATAGCGAAGAGATGTATTTTCTTCTAGATTGGAAATTACAAATACACGTTTTCCTTCTTTTACCATCTTCTCCAAAGTCTCTTTAAACAATCTTCTTTCAGTATTATTTATAATTCCAAGAGAGGATTTATTTTTACCGGCAAGCGAAATTATAATATTTGGTTTTTCGGATGAGCTTATTTTATTCAAAAGATCGTTCCACTGTTCTATATCCGAATCTTTTAATCCACCCTGTTTTACAGAGAAATTGGCTATGAGAAGATCGTCTAATTCAGTTATTTTATCATCTACTCTATTAGATAATGTAGATGATCTTCCCTGGAATAAAACTTTATTGAAATTACTGAAATTTTGTTCTACTCCGGAGATATGTCTTCCATCACCTAGTACAACAACTGCAATATCGTTGGATGACAACTTATTATTCTCTAGCGGATCGAAAAATCTAGAAACATATTCAGTATACATTTTTGAAGTATCTGGATTTATTACACCTGCGATATCTTTTATATCTATATGGCCTTTTTTTGTCGATTCACTCTTAGGTGCTCTAAAAGAAATAGAATTGAGTTTTGTTGCACCATGCGGTAGTTTTCCACGATATTCTGTATATCCTAAAAGATTTATATTCTTCTCAAAAGAGATTTCAACATTTTTATTTTCAACATTTACATTGGCAAAGATTTCAAAATCTCCCAGATTTTTTACAAATACTGATAACTCAGAAGAATTGGGGTTTATATTTGTATTTTTAAAATTGATATTTGCAATGCGTTCGGTATTAGATTTTTCGAAGTTGTACCAAAGACGAGTCACCGGTCTTTTGTCATTTATTATAGAAAGATTGGTACGAGCTCCATTTGCGTTGTTAGAGTGTGATAGATTTTTTAACTCACCCATCGGATTTATACCTATTTTTCCACCGTTTTTGGGTAGCACGATTCTGTGTTTTGCGTTTGCGAAGTTTAGAACTATTGCTCCGTCTGATTTATTATTATTTCTAACAAAAACTCCGCTTTGGATATTTCCCACATTTCCTATTACACTTACATTTAATTCATTTGATCTTATAAGAGCTCTGTTACCAACTCCATCTACAGCTATTATATCAGGAATTCTATAAGTTTCGTTGGGTCCTAAAAATAATGTGTCTCTATCTAAGATTAAAACTTGTGGTGATTCCAAAACTTCTAGCTCGACGGTTTCGGTTAAATTTTGGTAATTTACATTTAATAGAAGTTTGCCAGATTGTAAAGCTGTAAATTTTCCGCCCGTGCTATTTATCGGGAGGTTGGCACTTAAATTTATTTGGTTTGAATCATGGGGAAGTGGATTTCCATATTCATCATAGATTTTTATGCTCACCCACTTACTAGTGTTTTTAAACATTTTATTGTCTTCTACTTTTACAACCATCTTACTAGGAGCCCCAATAGTTGAATTAGATTTTACACCAATTCCTGTAGCTACCTTTCTTTCGGATGAGATGAAATTTTTTATTTCCATCTTAGAAGTGTTTACATTTTTTATAGCAAGAGTTGTGGATCCGCCACCATCTAAATTTACACCATCAGTCATCTGTAATTTTAGTAAAAGCTCAGAGCATTCTTCCATGGTTAGGCCTTTGTATGAGCTTCTGCCATCTACAGTTACCAAGACTGCATCCAAAGTATTTCTATTATATCCGAAAAGTGTTCGCGGTTGTTTTCCATTTATCTGAATGTGAGTTTTTTTGGGAGTAGAATTTTCTAGAATAATACTTCCAGCCCCCATACCAAAAGAAATATTATTTATATTAATACCATTTATTTCAAACTCTACACGCTCTCCAACATTTGGTAGATATAGCCCATCTTTAATATTTACTACAAATCCATCTTCCGGAATATTAAGAGGTTCACCTGCATCTTTTCTATCTACAACCACACCGCCTGAAATAGCGATTTCTGTCTGAGAATTTACCTTTCCGCCACGAGATTTAGCTCCCCACTTTCTGGTGTAAAGTCCTGTTGACCCATAACCATTTGGTTTATTTACAACACCTACGGGAATATTTTTTTCACCTATACGCAAATTCATCGAAATCTCAAAACGATTTATTGATAAATTTTTCTCGTTATCCATAATAATAGAGGGAGTGGGATTACTAGAATCTGAATTTGAATATATCATTTCACCCTTTTCGATTACCATTCCCAGAGGAAACATCGGACTAAAGTTAAAAAAGTCTGAGTTAATTCCAGCTACTACATTTTTTTCGCTGGATAGTTTTGTTGTCTCCTTAGCCCTTGCCAAACTTTCGGTATTATATAGTGGAACGAGCTCTACACTCTGATCTTTTAGATTAAATTTTATAACATTTATATTTTGGAAACCGTCAGAATTAAATTCCAGAATATTTTCGTGCACGATTCCCTGTCCTATGCTTTCGGATTTCTTTTCTTCTATATAAGTATACTTTGCAGCTAGCACGGTATTACAAGTGAGTAAAAATGCTGTTACAAAGATCAATAATTTTTTCATAATTCCTCCTAAGTAAGATTATACAATATATATTTCGAAAATCAAATATATATTATTATATCAAAGAATTATTACAAATAATAAACAGAAAAGTTACATAAAAAAATTCCGAGCTATTCGGAATTTAAATAAAATATATTGCAAAATATTGAAAGACTGCTCCACCCAGCACAAAATAATGCCATATCACGTGGTTTAAGGGATTATTTTTCTTTTTATAAAAATAGGTTCCAATGGTGTAGGTGATGCCGCCCAATATAAGAAGCACCAAGGAGAGTGGGTTTGCTTTTAGATAGATATTTCTTACTAAAAATACACTCATCCAGCCCATGATTACATATAGGATAACCGATATTTTAATCTGTTTATCAAATTTATTAAAAGTTACTCCCTTATACACAAGTCCAGCTACAGCTATCAGATAGATGATGGAAATAAAAATAATTCTCATTTTACCATCTAAAACTCTAAAAACAAATGGGGTATAGCTACCGGCTATAAATAGAAATATAGCTGAATGGTCAAAAACTCTTAAGACTTTTTTTGCTTTTTGATAGCTAACCGCATGATATATACTGCTAAAGAAAAACATGGCAAATGCAGTGGCTACATATACTATATTTCCTGACAAATAAAGAGCGTTTTCTGATCTGTTTTTGATCAAAATAGTACCTAAAATACAAAAAATTAAAACTCCCAAAAGGTGGGATAAAGTATTTCGTCTTTCGTAATAACTCAAAAAATCACTTCCAATCTTCTAATACACTTTTTTTATGCTCTACAGAGAAAATGGCTTTTTTAAAAATATTCTCGTCGGAAGAAATGTGTATATTATCGAGCTCTCGTTTGAAATTATTATATAATTCTTCAGTACTATCAAAAGTAGAGATGATTTTTTTTATTTCATCCATCGAAAAAACTTCTTTTAAGTAAGTTATAACTATGAGCTTTGCCAATTGATCTCTGAAATATTTTTTGTCCTTCGGTTTTTCTATCATACCATTTTTTACATAATTATTTATCATGGAACCTGTGAGGGCCTCATTTTTTTCTGACACCAAATTCAAATTCATCTGTACTATGGTCTGAACCTGATCTGAATACACTCCAAAATTTGGGATTTCATTATAAGATGATAACATTTTTAATACCTCTTTATCTAGTTTATAAAACTAGTATATACGATTTTATAAATTATGTCAATAAAAAAAATAGAACTTTCGTCCTATTTTTAAATTTATTTTTCTACAGTCCAGCTGGCACGTATTTCGTTAGCCAGATCTGCAAATTTCCATGGTATCACACTATTTCTTATACTATTTGAATCATTTAGATAAAATCCATTTTCGTCATAACCTCTTATGAATAAAAAGTGTCCTATGGTAGTAAAAAGTCCAGGTCTTACGTTCAATAGAATCACTTTTCCATCGTTTAGAGCTTCTTTGTATTTAGATTCTATGAGCGGTATTTCTTCTACTTTTAATTTGTGATCTTCCAAAATTTTGGTAAGTCCTTCCCAGCTTGTGCCTGTACCATTTATATAATAATTTTTTTTGATGACTTCATCCATCATTGTTCTTGGGTTTTGTTTTTCACCAAATCCGGTAAGTATCATAGCAGCGCTTGCGGGTCCACAACCAATTACAGCTAATGGTCCGTCATCATAAATACTATATCCCCAGTTTTTGTCAAATAAAATATATAGTGGGAAATTAGAATTTTGTAAAGGATAACTAGATTCATAGCTTTCGTTATAAGTATCTTTTTTATTTGGATAGTCTGCTACAAAATCTAAAGCATCAACTCTATTTGACGCAAGCTTTATAAGAGAATCGGGAATTTCATTAATATTGTCTAAAATATATTTTGCGTCTTCATTTTTATCTTTTATGGTCTCTAAATTGGTGATGGCAGTTTCTACTTCTTTTGTGCTTTCAAAATCAGGTAGATCAATTATTTCTATACTATTTTTTTCTTCTGCCTCAACATTTGAAGTTTTAGGAGTTTGATAGGTGTTTACTGTTTTTTCTTTAGGTGAACGCATTTTATAAATAAAAACACTTGCCAAAAGAGCTACCACGATAAAAATCAAAAATATAAATCCAATTACTAATTTTCCAAGTGGTGTAAATCTTTTCATACTACCTCCTTATTTTTTTAGCTATAGCCCTTATGAGTTCTTTTATTTCCCTAACCCCTAAGATGTATAAAAGAATCGCATAGACTAATACCGCAATTATGATTACCAATATGAGAATTAGAGCATATATACGGCCGCCTAGCAAGTCCTTTGCTAATAGACCAAATAAAAATTTAGCGCTTAAACCCATGATGATTGATGATATAAATATTTTTATAAAGTTAGAGAAAAATCTCTTTTCGTTGAATTCGATTTTTTTTCTAATAATTATATAGAGTATAAGTGAAGACGAAATACTTGCTACGCTGGTAGCAAGTGCAAGCCCTCTATGTTGTAAAAAAGATATAAAAATAAAGTTTAGTGTCACATTAATAATTACAGAAATTATTCCTGTAAGCATGGGTGTTTTGGAATTTTGATGTGAATAGAAAATATTTTCCAAAGACATTCTAAGAGATTGACCTATAAGTCCGGGTGCATAAAACATTAGCGCTCCGGCAGTCATTATAGATGCAGTTTCATCAAATTTTCCACGCTCAAATAAAACCTTTACTATAGGTCCTGCTAGAGATATCATACCTATACATGCAGGTACACTTACCAGTGACACAAATGATAGCGATGATGAAAATAGTTCTCCCACTTCAGCTTTTCTTCCAGAGTGAATCGCATTATTTAACTTTGGAAAAATAACTGAAGTTATGGCTACTACAAAAACTGAAACGACTAGCGTATTTACTTTTGTAGCATAATTTAGAACCGATATAGAACCTTCCATAAGATTGGATGCCAATGATTTATCGATTAGTAAATTTAGCTGATAAACTGCAGAAGATAAAATGATTGGCATAATGATTGTAAAAGTTCTTTTTATATATGGATCATGAAATGTTAGATCGAATTTAAATCCTAGTTTTCTATATCTAAGAGCGGGTAGCTGCACAAAAAACTGCATGGTACTTGCTATAATTGTGGCTATCATTAAATTGTACACAGTAGGATGCGGTGTAACCAAAAGATATATTATAAAAACTAGATTGTATGGAATTCCCATAAAAGCGTGTGGAGCATAAATCTCATCACTTTGTAGATATGCGTTTGAAACATATGTGATACCTAAAAATAAAATCAAAGGAAGTCCCATCCTTATGAGATATACAATGATTTCGTGCATATCACCGGTGTATCCATATGCTAAAATCGTAGCATAGGGTCTAGCTAAAATAAAAATTAAAAGTGCTAAAACAAAAGTAACTAAAAGAGTTATGGTCAAAATATTTGCGAAATATTTATCTTTTGCCTTTTTACCTAAATGGTGTTTTATATCTGAAAAAATAGGAATTAGCGTGTTATTAAGACCGCTACCTATTAAACCTACTAAAATAATAATGCCGTTGTACGCAACTATGTAGGCGTCGCTTTCTTTGCTGGCACCAAAACCATATGCTATTAGCATCTCTCTATAAAAACCTAAAGCTTTGGAAATCATGAGAATGAGAGATACCATAATTGCCCAGTATCCGGCTTTATTTACAGATGATTTATCGTTCAAACTCGTGGTCCTCCTTAATTAAATTATATCATAAAATTAAATAAAAATAAAAAAGTGATTGATTGCGGAAAGAAATAATGATAAAATATTATCAAAGATTTATTACGATATAAAATTTATTATTCGTGGAGGATAAAATGATTAACAGCCCTAATTTAGTACATGAAGACATTTTAAAAAGTGGTGAAGCAAAGATTAATTATTCTACAAAAAAAGTTGCGTTATTATCTATTTTAGCGGGAATATTTATTGCGTTTGGAGCAGTTAGCTCATCATATATAAATGTGATTTTAAAGGATAGTCCCTTTAAATCAATTTTTTCTGCTGCAGCATTTACAGTGGGAATAGTTATGGTCATTATACTTGGAGCACAGCTGTTTACAGGTAGTACAATTCTATTTGCACGACTAATAAATAAAACTAGCTCAGTAGGAGATGTTTGTTTAAATCTGACAAAGGTATATTTTTTCAATTTTATAGGATCGCTATTTGTGGCTTTGTTAGTATACTTTTCTCATTCATCACCAGACTTGGAAGAATACATCTTTCATTTGGCAGAAAAGAAATTATCTCTCTCTCCGATTGTGATGCTAGTTAGAGGTATATTATGTAATATGCTTGTAGTATTGGGCGTGGTGATGAGTATGGCATCAAACACAGCAGGCGGAAAGACTATTATGGTACAGATGCCGGTATTTACATTTGTGTTATTGGGATATGAGCATATCGTGGCAAATATGTTTTATATACCTTTTGCAATGCTTTTGGGATATCAAGCTTCTCTAATGCCTCTACTTACATCCATAATTTTGGTTACGATCGGAAATTTGATCGGAGGATTTATAGTAGTATATCTCTTTACAGTTTCATACAACAAAAATAGAGCCGAAATATAGCCTAAGATACTACACCCTTTCAAGTACGCAGCAAATAAAAAGATTATGAATATTTTAGTCTATACTCGATAGGAGAAGTATCCTAAGGATATGAATACGTTCAGTGTTGTACCACTGGCGTATTTTTTTATTTCCTCTTTTGTTCGTTCTTGCTCTTTATCCCTATTAATCTTAATCTTTCACTCTTTAATTGTGAAAACCAATTTTCTATTGGACTATTCTCCCGGCAACGCCTTTTTTGTCATACTTCTTATAAATTTTAATTCTTGTGATATCTTCACGTATTCATAAGAGTAATATAATGAACCTTGGTCTGTATTTATTATAGCTTCTTCTAATTTGATATTCTCAAAGGTCTTTTTCACTAAGTTAAAATCATTCCTTTTTAGAACAATAAACTTACTATTTCTTTGTTATACAAGCCCTTTAAGGCTGATAAATATAAATAAGCTACACTTTATATCTTCTTATTCTCTTGTGGTTAAGTTATATTTTTTTTGTTTTCCCATAAAAATAATACCTCCAGAGTTTACTAAATTAAGTATTATACTTTATTTAGTGTGTACTAAAGGTATTATAATCCAATTATTTACTCTTTGTTCCATACCATTCTTCTTTAGTCATTTGAAACTTATCTCTAAATTCTTCACTGTGTTTTATAAATATGCACCTATAAATAATTTGTTTTATTTGATAATTCATGGCATATGGAATAAGTAAAACGTGTATAAAAACTGTTACAGCTGAGAGACTAATCATATAAATACTATCTACTATATCAATTTCACCTTTAAATATTAAATATAAAGCATATAGTGGTAAAGCAATATAAAAAGCTTTTTTCGTTATAACATTTATTTCAATAACATTTTCAATATCATCCTCATTACTGAAGTTTTTAAATCCATTCATTATATTTAACAGAACAAACCGCAAATATAATATTGTTAGTACAATTGTTATTGGCGATTTTAGATTAAATATATTTGGAAAAAAAATCATCAAAGATATGTGCATTATAAAACAAGTTACAACTAAAACAAATAATAAGTATATTTCCCAAGCTAAATCTAATTTTTGAAAATTTTTTCTGCCATAAACAATCCAAATAATAACTGAAAGAATCAGCACTACCAAAAGGATTTTAGGCATTATTTTAAATTGATATTGACCTATTAAACCCCAAAAGTCATCTAAAACCATATATCCAGCAAATGAATCCTGTTTAGTTTTAATAACAGCACTCACATCTCTTATAAAAATGTCGATCACTTTTGAAATACCTAGAAATACAAGATTAAAAAATGCAATTCGCAAAACAAAAGATAGGAATCCAACTTTACTACTATTCCATACTGTATGCAACTTTTCATAATCTTCTCTAGTTAGTTTTTCTAAAACTCTTTTATAATAAATGTCCACAAGATTATCCCCTGTCAAGTACACAAAAAATAAAAAAATTATATATGTTTAAGTTTATATTCTCTTTTTTGTGATCCCATAAAAATAATACCTCCAGAGTTTACTAAATTAAGTATACTTTATTTAGTATTTACTCTAAAAGTATTATAATCCTTATTTTTTTTTGTATTTATTAATTAATAACAAGACAATTGTTGCTAATAATGGAGGAACAAAAAAACTAAAATCTGTCATAATAACGCTAAATCCTAAAAGTGAAAAAATTTTAAATACTATGATATTAACAACAAATAACGAAATAAATAGCAATATTATTTTAAAAACTTTAAGTATTTCTGTTTTCATTTATTTTCCTCTACAAATATGCTTAAATTGTAATTGTAAATTATTTTTTAATTTATTTTTGACCAAATTTATCTCTACCTCTCTTCCTTTCGTTGCTAATACAGCTAATCCTAACGCTACACCTACTGACAATGAACTAAAACTTTAGTTCCCCAAATTGTAAATAAAACCGGTCCGAAAAAACCGCCATCTATTTCCATCATTTCATTATCTTGAAAGAGCATAAAAAGATCTCATATTCAAATGCATTTCAATACTACGCTCTTTTTTTGTATTTTATATTAAACAATAAATTATGTCAATCTAATCTACCCAAGTTTAATACCATAATAAATTTTTATTTATATTGAAGTTTTATACTTTTTCAACCTCAATATATCTATCTCGACATTTTCTAACTCTTGAATTGTTTTTATCTTTGTTAAATCTGTTATTATTCTTTTTTCCTCGGTAGGGCCGTTAATGGCATTGATTAGCACTTAAATCTCTTCGCTATTTTCCCCTGAAGTAAGCTTTTCACATGTAGTATCTAAAGCTTTAGTAATTTTTAAAATTGTATCACCATCAGGAAAATCCTTATCAACTAAAAATTTAATAACAGCACCTAAAGGCATATCCAAGCGATTGGCAAATTTATTTACGCTAATTCCTTTGGTACCTAATATAATTTTAATATTTTTAATAAACAAAGTTGAATTCAATGTTTTATGATTTGGAAAACTTAAAGCCGAAGTCAATGCACTTGCGCTCAAACGATTCATATTAGTGTAACGACATATCATCTAAAGATATTTTTATTTCTTATCTCCTAAATAAATTATGATATATACCCAAATTTTCCCTCACCACAATGACAACGATATCGCTTTATTGTATAATAACAAAAAAGGAGGAAGAAAATGACATTCATCTACAATGGGAAGGAATATAACGATTTCTACGATCTAGTAGATCCGGATAACATGAAAACGAGCAGATATTCAGAATGTGAAACACAAGAAGAGATAGCAGAAGTGTGGGAAGAACACATGCAGGAATTACTTGAACAAGATGAAGAATTCATGAAGGAATTTCCGGATCCACTATACGCACATCTAAGAATTGCATATCTGAAAGACAATATGTGGGAAGAAGCGGGTATGATGTTCGTAAGAGGGGAACTGATACCTCACTTAATGCAAACACAAAAAGAGGGTTTCGCGATGATGGAAAGACTGATGAAAATAGCGGCACAAAGAGATGGGATTACGAAAGGACATCCTCTTTATTACACGACAATTTCACAGATAAACGAAATGGTAATCAAAGAAGTAGTGGAAAAGTAACCACTGCTTTTTTTATAAAATTGACTTAATTAGAAAATATGTAAGAAATCTAAAAAAAATAGCTTGTTAGATTATTTTAACTGGTATATAATGATTTTGTAATTAATCGACGGTATCGTCTGTAAGGGAAGGAAAATTATGTGCGCTGCAAAAAGACTTAGTAAAGATGAAAGAAAAAAAGAAATTATGAATGCTGCTGCAAAAATTATAATTGCAAAAGGTTTTGAAAAGACGACAATGGAAGAGATTGTCGCGGGGACGTCTTTATCCAAGGGCGGAGTGTATCATTATTATGGTAGTGTTCTTGATATTTTTAAAGATCTTATGCTCCAGGGGATAGATTACAGAGATGAGGTAATAAAAAAGCATTTGCACGAATCTAAAAATAGTGTTACAAAAGAGTTTTTTGCTAAGGAATTGGTGAATAAAATAATTGATGATAATCCCTATATGCCACTATATATAGAGTTTATGATTGCCAAGAAGAGAAATCCTGAGCTAGATAGTCTCATGCTGGAATTACAAGAAAACACTAAGAAAAAGTTGAAAACATTTTTGGACCAGGAGCCAGAGTGGCTAGAAGATGCAAATATTTTTCAATTTGTGACCGATTTTTTAAATGCCATGATTTTAGCGTCTGACGTTTTAAACGCTAGAGAGACTTTTAAGAAAAATAGAAATCTTTTGGAAAAGATGATAATCTGCCTTTTTGATAATATATAGTTTATGATTATCATAAAAAATTTTTTTAATTTAGAGTTAGCCTAAACTAACTTGAAAGGAGGAGTTATGAAAAAAAATTGTGACGAAAAAATTATACAAAATGATTTAAACAAAAAAAAGGAACATGAAGAACTGATGAAAGAAATAGATAGTTTGAATCTTGATGTTCCACAAGAGATTATTGATAGAATTGAAAAGGATATGGAAAATAGCAAGAAAAATCCAAAAGTGAGCATGAGAGATTTAAATAAAGCTCTTATGAATATTAGTCCCGAATCTAAGGTGAAGATGAATTTTTCTATCATTTGTGCTTGTTTTGGCGAGATTTTTAGTTTTGCTACTTATTTTTTTAGCGCATATGCGGCAGGTTGGCTTATAAATTATGCAAAAGGTAATTTGATAGGTTTTAATGAGCTTGTTAAATATTCTCTTTTAGCATTTTTGTCGCTTATATTGCATTTTGTTTTTACGGGTATTAGCACAACTATTTCTCATAAGACTTCTTTTTTGATTTTATCCAGACTCAGAAATCATTTGTTTGAAAAGTTAAAGGTAATTCCCATGGGTTATTTGGTGGATAATCCCGTTGGCAAAATAAAAACTATAATATTAGATCGTGTAGCTGATTTGGAAGATTGGGTAGCGCATGTTATGCCGGAACTTCCAAGTAGGCTTTTACACCCAATTCTTTGTGTAATAATTTTATTTATAATAGATTGGCGTATCGGTTTATCTATATTTGTTCCTCTACCGATAGTTTTTTTGGGTATGGCAACAATGATGTATAAGTATCGCGGAAGAATGGCTGTTTGGCTTTCTAGTTATGCAAATGTGGCAAATAGGAGCACGGAATATGTGCGCGGTATTCCAGTTATAAAAGCTTTTTTGCAAGATAGCTCGTCTTATGGTAGATTTGCGGATGCGGTTAAATTTTATCATTTTTCTACGATGAAATGGTGGAAGCAGAGTTGGTTCGGTAAAGCTCTTATGACTGCTGCTATGATGACGCCCCAATTAGCTACATTGCCACTTGCATTTTATCTCTATGGCACTTCTCAGATAGGAATTGAGGCTTTACTTTTATCGCTCATACTTCCAATAGCTGTGTTGCCACAAGCATATGCTATTATGATGAGTTTTGAACTTTTTCAGCTTGCATCTAATACATGGGCTACTATTCAGGAATTGCTAGATATGCCAGCACAGGTGCGACCAAGTGATGATAAAAAAGTGGATCTAGATAAAAATTTAGGAGCTAAATTTGATTCAGTAAGTTTTTCATATCACGATGGAACTGAAATCTTGCACGATATTTCTTTTGAGACAAAACCGGGTGAAGTGACCGCGTTAGTTGGGCCATCAGGAGGAGGTAAATCCACCATTGCAAAACTTTTGGTAGGATTTTGGGATCAGTCTAAAGGCAAAATCACTTTGGGTGGAGTGGATACTAAAAATATTTCTTTTACACAATTAGCAGAAGAGATTTCTTTTGTATCACAGGATAATTTTTTATTTGATGTGAGTGTGCGCGATAATATTAGACTCGGGAAACCTGATGCAACAGAAGAAGAAATAATTGCGGCTGCAAAGGCTGCGTGCTGCCATGAATTTATTATGGAATTACCAAATGGTTATGATACCAAAGTAGGTGATGCAGGAGGTATATTATCTGGCGGTGAAAGACAAAGAATAACAATCGCTAGAGCATTTTTAAAACCTGCATCTACTATAGTTTTGGATGAGGCAACAGCATATACCGATCCGGAAAATGAGGCGCTCATCCAAGAGGCGATTTCCAATTTGGTAAAAGGGAAAAATCTTATTATGGTTGCACATAGATTAAATACAATCAAACAGGCACATCAGATTATACTCATAGATAAAGGCCGTATTGTAGCAAAAGGAAAACATGATGATCTTATGAAAGTAGAGCTTTATGCAAATCTTTGGAAACAATATATAGGGGAGGAGTAAAAATGGAATTTTTGAAATTAGCGTTTAAACTAGCTGATAAATATAAAAATAGACTTAAAGCAGGTATGCTATTTATTTTTATTCAGAACGCCTCTATGTTATTTAGCTTTTTTGCATTGTTTTTAGCATTTAGTTGGTTAGGAGAAAGTAGCACAAAATACATTTGGATTATTTTTGGTGTATTATTTGTATCATTTCTTTTTAATTTCTTGACGGGATGGGCAAAAAGTGCATTAAGCGACGGAGTGTTTTTTGGAATATTTAAAGATTATCGGCTTAAAGTCGGCGAAAAATTAAAAAAAGCTCCAATGGGATATTTTAAAGAACAGAGCTTATCCAAAATAATGGCAGCTTTTACCAATGTTATGAAAAGTCTGGAAAATTATGCAACCATGAGTATAGATTTTATGGTTTCGGGATTATCTATATCATTCTTTTTATTGGTAGGAATGTTTGGTGTGAATTATAAAATTGGGATACTCACTTTTATCTGTTTATTTTTCATTTGGATATGTGTGTTTATTATGATGCATTTATCAAAAAAAGAAATAAAAATAGAGCACGCCAATGTGACTAAATTGGGTGATGCTCTAGTAGATAGTATAAGCGGAATTCCGGTGTTACGTAGTTTTCCGCTAGCAGATGAATCTGTTGTAGAAGAAATCCACTCAAAATTGAAAGATGCTTCAGAAAATTTGAGACGCTCGCAGATACATTTTGAGGTAATTTTCGTTATTTTCTCTAGAATATTTTCTACTATAATAAATATTTCTAGCATGCTGGTAACTCTTTATGCTTGTTATCTCTACACAAAAGGAGAAGTTTTACTACCTCATGCGCTTACTGTTTCAGCTGCTGGATTAATGATTTTTGGTGGATTAAAACAACTTGAAAATACTGCTGTTCTCATGGTGAAAAACCCGGCACATATGAAGTATCTAGATGAGGTTTTAGATATTCCGGAATTAGCAAATGGAAGTTTGGAAGTTGGTGGAAACAAAGATATCGTATTTGATAGAGTAAATTTTTCTTACAACGAAAAGGAAGTTATAAAAGATTTATCATTTACAATAAAAGAAGGATCTAAAACTGCGATAGTGGGTCCATCAGGTTCTGGTAAAACGACAATTATAAATTTGATATCCAGATTCTATGATATAAAAAGTGGAGAAATAAGACTGGGGAATAGGGATATACGTGAATATAAAGTAGAAAGCCTACTTAAAAATCTTTCTTTAGTTTTTCAAGATGTCTATTTATTTAATGACACTGTAGAAAATAATATACGATTTGCAAATCCTAAGGCAAGCCACGAAGAAGTTGTGGAGGCTGCTAAAAAAGCACGCTGTCACAATTTTATCATGGAACTTCCCCGTGGATATAATACAATGGTAGGAGAGGGGGGAAGTTCACTTTCAGGCGGAGAAAAACAACGCATTTCTATAGCAAGAGCAATACTAAAAAATGCTCCTATAATTCTTTTGGATGAAGCAACAAGCTCGGTGGATCCGGAAAATGAATATGAAATATTGGCGGCGATAGAAGAATTATCTAAAAATCACACAGTTATTTCTATTGCACATAGACTTTCTACGGTAAAAAAAGCAGATCAGATTTTAGTTATTGAAGATGGAAGATTGGTGCAAGAAGGAACACATAGCGAATTGATAGAAAAAGATGGAATATATAGAGCATTTATAAAAGCACGTGAGCGTGCTAGTAACTGGACTTTATAAAGTCAGAAGGAGGAAATGAAAGAAATATGAAGATTAAAGATTTAGTAACAATTGGTGTATTTACTGTAATTTATTTTATAGTAATGTTTGTGGTAGGTATGATGGGCATGGTACCAATATTATTTTTAGTATACCCCACTGTACTTGGTATCGTAGGCGGAACTATCGTCATGCTATTTATGGCAAAAGTACAAAAACCTTGGGCATTATTTATCTTCGGAATACTAACACCGCTAATTATGTTTTTCATGGGACACACATATGTACTTATTGTACACGCAATAATTGTAATGCTTATCGCTGAAATGATAAGAAAAATGGGAGGATATAATTCATTTAAATATAATATGTTTGCGTATGCAGTTTTTAATACATGGATCTGCGGTTCACTTATGCAAATGCTACTTGCAAAAGAAAAATATATGGAACTATCTATGATGATGGGCGAAGAATATGTTCGTGCAATAGAAAAATTGATAACATATCCACATATGGTATTAGTATATTTAGGTGCAATCATCGGCGGAATAATTGGTGCATATATTGGAAAAGCGCTACTCAAAAAACATTTTAGTAAAGCAGGAATTGTGTAGTGGAATTACAAAAAAATTATAGATTAAATCCCAATCCCATAACAAAACTCTTTGTTGTGGGATTATTAGGTATTACGGTGGTAAATTCTATACATCCCATATTTGAGTGGGCGATAATAATTATCATCTCCACCATGTTTTTGATAAATGGATTCAGAAAAGATGCGATCAAAAATATTATAATTTTTGCGTGTCTATTTATCGCTCCAAATTTTGAGGCATTGTCTAGATTACCCATAATAATAAAACTATTTCTATCACTAATATTT
>JAEZWK010000025.1 GCA_023443045.1 Bacillota bacterium | reverse complement strand
ATTTAGAGCAACTCTACCATAAAAATTAGATTTTTTTGCAATTCCATTTATGATTAATATGAGTGCTGCATATAAACTAAATAAAATGATTCCGCCCATTAGCCCCAATTCTTCTCCTAAAACTGCAAAAATAAAATCGGAGTGCTTTACTAAAATGTAATTTGTCTGATTTTGCATTCCATTAAAAAGACCACGACCAAAAAAACCGCCACTACCAATACTTATTTTTCCAATGTATGCTTGTAATCCGGTACCATTTACATCTCTTAAAGGATCTAAAAAATTTAAAATACGCTCCTTAGCATAATTACTTAATCTAAGCCAAAAAATTGGAATGACTATACAAAGACCGGCTAGAGATGCTAAAATATATTTATAGGAAATACCTGCAGAAAAAAACATAACAACTATAATACCTATAAAAACAAAAGCAGTACCTTGGTCTGGTTGTTTTAATATTAGAAAAACTGGTAAAAAAGCAAAAACAATTAGTTTTAATAAAATGAGAGGATTATTTATTTCATCTTTATTTCTATCTAGATAGCTAGCAAAACAAAGTATAAAACCAATCTTAACAAACTCTGCGGGCTGAAATATAAAACTATTACCAATTTGCAACCAGCTTCTAGAATGATTTACTTCATGTCCAAAATAAAGTGTGTAAACCAAGATTAAATTACAAAAAATATATATAACCCACATAAATTTTTTGAAAATATATGATGGAGTAAACATCAAAATAAATATTGTAATGAACCCAAGAATTGTACTAAAAATTTGAGTTTTCATATAAGAAGAACTTCTTGCTTCGGAATAACTAAGTGTAGAAGTTTTAAGCATAATTAACCCAAAAATCACAAGCGCAATAGTGACTATAATAAGTGGGTAATTAATTCTTTCGTAAGATTTTTTTCTATCGAAAAACATATCATCAACTCCAAAAGTAGTATAACATATATTAAAAAAATATAAAAGAGAAGGGCAATGAGCATAACAAATATATTAAAGAAATATGAGATAGTAGAATATAGAATAATAGAAACAAAAAAATATGATTTAAAAAAACATTTTTATAATGCAGAAAATGATAAAATCAATCTCACGTCAAAATTAGTAAATGACAGAGAGTATATAGAAAATATATTCCAAAAATACAAATATGTTTTAGTACTACTACTTCCATATTTTAGTACAGTTGAAAATAAAATACCTTCGTCAATTGGTTCGTTATCAAAAGACTATCATATAATTTTTAAAGAAAAAGTTGAGCTGATAATGAAAGAGGTGAAAATAGATAATTATTTATTTTTTACAGATACAGGGCCACTTTTTGATCAACTATTGGCAATGAACGCTAAAATAGGTGTTCGTGGAAAAAACTATACATTGATTAATAAAAGATTAGGTAGTTTTTTTTATATCGGTTATGTATTTATAAATGAAAAAATAGAATCAGATAACTCTTCTGAAAATTTAAAAGGGTGTTATGGATGTGGAATATGTATAAAAAAATGTCCAACTGGAGCTATAACTGAAGAAAAATTTTTAGCCGAAAGATGTTTATCATATCAAACTCAGACAAAAGAATTGAACGAGTATAGTTTAAAAATAAAAACCTTATATGGTTGTGATATATGTCAAGTTGTATGCCCGCACAACAAATTTGCGGTTTCTACTTCATATACAAAACAATATTTTAAAATTGATTTAAATGATTTATTTGTGATTAGTAATTCTGAATTTAAAGAAAAATATAGAAATTCTAATTTTATATGGAGACCAAGAAATATATTAAAGAAAAATGCAATTATAGCATATTATAATTTAGGAAAATGGGATAAAATAAAAAAATATGTATTAGAAGAAATTAAAAAAAATAATAAATATATCATCGATGTTTTAGAGTTTATGCAAGAAAATGGTATGAAAACTGATGTATAAAATTTATCTAAAGTAAATTGATAAAAAAATCACTATTGATTTTATAAAAACTTTGGTGTATAGTAAAGGTGTATCCAAAATTATTAGGAGGTATATTATGTCAAATATACATGAGTTAAGTTTTTTAAAAGAACAAATTGAACAACTTAAAAAAGATGGAGTATATAGAAAACTCCCAATCCTAGAAGGTGCAGATGAAGCAGAAGTTATACTTAATGGTAAAAAAGTAATTAACCTATCATCAAACAACTATTTAGGATTTGCAAATCACCCAAGAATCAAGCAAGCTGCTATAAAAGCTATAGAAAAATATGGCGCAGGAGCAGGAGCTGTAAGAACTATTGTAGGAAATATGGATATTCATGAAGAACTAGAAAAATTATTGAGCAAATTTAAGCGTGAAGAAGCTGTATTTTTATATCAATCAGGATTTAATTGTAACGCTGGAACTATACAAGCGATTACAGGAAAAGGTGATTTAATCATTAGTGACGAACTTAACCACGCTTCTATCATCGATGGAACAAGACTTTCTAAAGCTGATAAAGCAATTTTCAAACACGCTGATATGGATTCATTAGAAGCTGTATTGAAAGAAAAAAGAGGAGATGCTAAAAATGTTTTAATCATTACTGACGGTGTTTTCTCTATGGACGGAGATATAGCTCCACTTCCAGATATTGTAAAACTTGCTGAAAAATATGAATGTATGACATATGTAGATGATGCACATGGTTCTGGAGTTTTAGGTGAAAGCGGAAGAGGAACAGTAGATCATTTTGGATTACACGGAAGAGTAGATTTTTCTATTGGAACATTATCTAAAGCTATAGGCGTTGTAGGTGGATATGTTGCAGGTTCTCAAACAATGTATGAATGGTTAATTCACAGAGCAAGACCTGTATTATTCTCAACATCATTAATGCCAGCAAGCGTTGGTGCAATTACAGAAGCAGTTACAATGCTTATGGAATCTACAGAATACACCGATAGATTATGGGATAACGCAAAATATTTTAAAGAAAAATTAGGTTCTTTAGGATTTAATACAGGACATAGTGAAACACCAATAACACCAGTTATCATTGGTGATGAAGCAAAAACAATGGAATTTTCTAGAAAATTATTAGAAAATGGAGTTTTCGTATCAGGAATTGTATTCCCAACAGTACCAAAAGGAACTGGAAGAGTTAGATGTATGGTTACAGCTGGCCACACAAAAGAACAGTTAGATAAAGCTGTAGAAGCTTTCAAAAAAACTGGCGAGCAAATGGGAATTTTATAAAAATTTATGCACCTTTAGGGTGCATTTTTTTTTGAAATAGTATATAATAACAATGAGGGAATATATGCCAAAAATTTTATCAAAAAAAGATTTAGAAATTGTCACACAAAAATTATTGAATGAATATCCAGATGCAAAATGTGAACTGATTCATAAAAATGCTTTTGAATTACTCATTGCGACTATTTTATCAGCTCAATGTACAGATGCTCGAGTAAATGTTATTACAAGTAATTTATTTAAAGAGCATGATTCACCTGATAAAATTTTAAATTTAGGACTGGATGGTTTGATAGATTTTATTAGAAGTGCTGGTTTTTTTATGAATAAATCTAAAAATATTATGGAAACTTGTCGTATTCTAGTAGAAGATTATAATGGTATTGTTCCCAATAATAGAGAACTTTTGGAAAAGTTACCTGGTGTAGGTAGAAAAACTGCAAATGTAGTTCTCAGCAATGCGTTTGGTGTTCCTGAGATTGCCGTTGATACTCATGTTTTTAGAGTTTCAAATAGAATTGGTATAGTAAATGAAGACAATGTCTACGACACCGAAATGAAACTGAGAAAACGATTTGACAAAAGTCTTTGGACAATTATGCATCACACTTTGATTTTTCACGGTCGTAGAGTTTGCAAAGCAAAAAAACCTGATTGTGAAAACTGTGTAATAAATAATTTATGTTTATATATTAATAGGAGGTAGAAATGGATTTAAAAGTAAAAACAAGAGAAGAGATTGAAAAGAAGTATACTTGGAATTTAGAAAAAATTTTTGCTAATGAAGATGAGGTAAATAAAGCTCTAGAAGAATTTGAGAGTAAAATTGAAGAAGCTGCAAAATTTAAGGGAGTTTTTACAAAATCAGCTAGCAATCTATTAAAAATGTTTGTTTTGATGGATGAGTTGGATGTAGATCTAACTAAAATAGCTACTTATATAAATAATAGATATAATGAAGATACAACAAATACTAAGTTTCAAGAATTTTCTGAAAAATTGAATTCTCTATATTCAAAATTTTCAGCACAGATTTCTTTTTTTGATCCAGAGTTGTTGGAATTGGATTTAGATACAATTAATAATTATTATTTAGAAGAACCTAAATTAGAGATTTATAAAAGAGAAATAGATAGAAAGTTTACTTTTAAACCTCATACTCTTTCTACTGCAGAAGAGGAAATGATTTCTACTCTAAGACCCGCTTTGTCTACAGGTTCTAAAGGATTCCAAATGTTAACTAATGCTGATATGAAATTTCCAGAGATTGAACACAATGGTGAAAAAGTTAGATTGACTCAAGGCAATTATGGTATTTTTATGGAATCTAAAGATAGAGAATTAAGAAAAGAAGTTTATAATAAGTTATATACTGAATTTGTAAATCATAAAAATATTTTAGCTACCACTTTAGATGGTACTATTAAAACAAATAGTTTAATTGCTAAGATTAAAAAATTTGATAGCGCTAGACAAAAGGCTTTATTTAATAACGAAATTCCTATCAGTGTTTATGAAGCTCTAGTTGATACTGTAAATAAAAATTTGCATGAATTACAAGATTTTGTAGAAATGAAAGGTAGAGCTTTGGGAATAAAAGATGATATCGAGATGTATGATATTTATCCTTCTATAGCTGATGATTCTGATATGACTTTTACCTTTGATGAAGCAAAAGACATAATTATAGATGCACTTCAACCTCTTGGAGAAGAATATATCGAAAGATTAAAATATGGTTTCGAAAATAGATGGTGCGATGTCTATGAGACAAAAGGTAAGAGAAGTGGTGCTTATTCTAGTGGCGGTACTGGTACAGAGCCTTATATTCTTTTAAATTATCATGAGAGTTTAGATAATATGTTTACTGTGGCACACGAATTTGGTCATTCCATGCATACTTATTTTTCTTGCAAGAATCAAATACCTGCATATTCTGGTTATTCCATTTTTGTGGCAGAAGTTGCATCTACACTAAATGAAAGTTTATTAACTTATTATTTATTAGATAAATATAAAGATGATATTCCTAAGAAAAAAGTAATTATTTCACATTTCTTAGATACAATAAGAGGAACATTATTTAGACAAACTCAATTTGCAGAATTTGAAAGAGATATTTATGATCATTATGAAAAAGGTGGAGCTATCACTGCAGATTATTTATATAACCATTATTTAGAAATAAATAAAAAGTACTATGGTAAAGTTGGAGAAACTGATTTAATTGGATATGAGTGGGCAAGAATTCCACACTTCTATTATAATTTCTATGTTTATCAATATGCTACAGGAATTTCCGCTGCATTAAGTTTTGCAAAGAGAATTTTAGAAGGCGGAGAACAAGAAAGAGATATGTATTTAGGTTTCTTGAAAAGTGGATCTAGTAGCGATCCTATCACAGTTCTTAAAAGAGCTGGTGTAGATCTTTCTACTCCTAAACCAGTTGAAGATGCGATTGAAGTGTTTAAACAGTTTAAAGAAGAATTAAAATTAATGTTATAGGAGTCATATGTCTATTATTAATAGCTTTATAGAGAGTGTACAAAATTTAGCGATTAATTTTCGAGTTAATAATGTTATTGATATTCTTATTATTGCAACCATCATATACCAATTATATAAATTAGTAAGAGAAACACGCGCAGAGCAATTAGCAAAGGGAATAGTAATTTTGCTTGTGGTTACTAAATTTAGTGAATGGTTTCAGTTATACACCTTAAGATGGTTGTTAGAAAGAATATTAAGCGCTGGTTTAATAGCTCTAGTTGTTATATTTCAGCCAGAAATAAGAAGAGCATTTGAATATATCGGAAGAAATCCATTTATGAATTTTATAAAAGAAGAAGTTTCTCCTAGTGTAGATGAGATAGTAAAAGCTGCTGGATCTTTATCTAGACAAAAAATTGGTGCTCTAATAGTTATAGAAAGAAAAACTGGCTTAAATGAGATTGTAGAAACTGGTACAGAAATTAATGGTAATGTTTCTATGGGTCTTTTGATTAATATATTTATTCCTAATACACCTCTACATGATGGAGCTGTAGTTATTAAAAAAGATGTTATCAGAGCTGCAGGATGTTTTCTGCCTATAACTGATAACAACAGAATTAGTAAGGAATTAGGAACTAGGCATAGAGCCGCTTTAGGAATTTCTGAACGAAGTGATTCTCTAGTTATTGTAGTAAGTGAAGAAACGGGTTCTATTTCCACGTGTGAAGCAGGAGAAATATCAAGATTTTTGGACGAAGAAACATTGAGAGAGAAATTGATTAAGATTTATAACCCAAAACCAGATGAGAATAGTATTTTATCTAAATTAAAGGATGGAATTTATGAAAACAAAGATAGACAAAAACCTGATGGCGAAGATTCTTAGTGTTGTAATTGCTGTTTTGTTGTGGAGTTATGTAATGAGTATAGAAAACCCACAAGAAACTAGAATTTACCGCAATGTCAAGGTCAATTATTTGAATACAGATAGTATTGAAAATCGTGGTCTCACTGTTTCTAACTTGCAGGAAGTATATGTAAATATTAGAGTGAGAGGAAATAAAAAAGATTTAGATAAATTATATGTTGAATCTATAGTAGCTAATGCAGATTTAGAAGGATATTCCTATGGAGAAAATAGAATTCCTATAACAGCTAGATTAAAAACAAATAGAGATTCTACAGAAATTGTTAGCATATCTCCTTCTGATGTTTTGGTAAATATAGATAAAATAATTCAAAAAGATATTCCTTTAAAAACAGTGACTTATGGAAATCCTAAGGAAAACTTTGTGGTAGGAGAAATAACTTCTACTGTATCAAAAATAAAAATAGAGGGTCCTTTAAATCAGGTAAATAAAGTTCAGTATATGGAAACAA
>JAEZWK010000001.1 GCA_023443045.1 Bacillota bacterium | reverse complement strand
TTACTTTATCGTTTAATACAACGGCTAAACTTAATAAGGAATTTTCACTTAATTCATTATTTTGTATCTTTTTATCAAATTCTTTTTCTTTATCAGAGTTTTCCCACGCTTCGTGTAATAAATATTTGCAAACATTTTTATCCTTATATATTTCGTATATATCATCAATATCTTTTTTTATAAATGGACGAATATATAATCTTTCTGTTTTAATTTCCATATCTTTTTCCCTCTTACAGCATTTTACTTGATAGAAATATATTCTAAATTGTCTCAAGCGAAACCACACACTCCAAATGTGTGGTGTACACAAACATATCATACACATTTATAGTTTGTAGTGTATATTTTTTTGAGAATTCTTTTAGATCGCGTATAAGAGTAGTATGGTTACAGCTCATATAGATTATTTTTTGTGGCGCAAGTTCCAATATTTTTTCTACCACTTCTTTATCCAGTCCCGTTCTAGGTGGATCTAGTATTATCGTCTCTTCTATTTCTTTTTGTTTTACTATATATTCTTTTGTGTCTTTACATATTATTTGAGCGTTTTTTTGGTTTAATATTAGATTTTCTTTTGCTCTTTTGGTGGCAGATTCATTTATTTCCACGATTGTAAATTCTTCTTCGGAATTCACTCCTATACTCAAAAACCCAACTCCTCCATATAGATCTAGGAATTTGGTGTTTATTTCAGGTAAATCTTGTAATACTTTTTGTGCTATTTCTGTATTCGTCTGAAAAAATCCATCTATATCCACATGAAATACTTTCTCATTTAATATATATGCCGGCGTTTCTCCGCGTGCACCATTTATGTCTTTTATTCCATCTGCTAAATCTTTTTTTATTATTCCATCGGTTGCTAAATATTTTCTATTTAGTGAATCAGTTCTTACGATGAGGTAGCTTGCATTTTCTAAGTTATTTACCACTTCATCTATATATGCGTTATCAATATTTTCCATAATGAGGCTTATATCTATTTTTTCTATTTCATTTGTTTTTCTTTTGTATAGCCCCCAATTTTTACCATCTACATGTAATCGTATTTTATTTATTTTTCTCTTTCTAGATGGTATAACTTTTATTTCTGGATGAATATCAAAAACTTTTTTTAGTTCGTATTTAAAGCTATTTATCTTCCCCTCTAGAGCCTCCCAATAATCCATCGGGTAGAGTGGGTATGATGAGCCTAGCGGATTTTCGTTTAAGATTCTTAATTTTGAATAATCTATTATTTCTACTAATTCGGCGTAGCAGTAGTTCTTTTTTTCCTTTGTTATCTTATACTCTACGGTGTCTCCCGGGAGTCCGCCATCTACAAAAATAACTTTTCCATCTCCCTTTATTACTCCATAGCTGTCATGAGTTGTATCTACTATTATTCCCTTCATTAGTGTCCCAACTTTTCTATAGTGTTTACCATTAGATCCAAATCTATTACCATAAAATCATCGCGTACATGATCTAACCAGTTAGGTGTTTTTTCTACATTTTGGAATTTTTTAAATGTTTCAATGCTGGATTCAATAATTTTTATTCCATCAAAATCCATCTCTCTTCCCTTTTCTACAAGCACTGATTTGTATGGCGTTTCATTTGGTTTTATGCTTCCGCTAAGCGGATGAGTGAGCAGCTTATAATTATTGTGGAGGAGATCTCTTACTCTGAGTAATACCTCTAGATAATCTACATCGGAATCTATGTATTCCACTTCTTTATTTTTAAATCTATCTCTTACGTATGGATTGTTAGTTACTATTTTTACCATTTTTACTCCTTTGATTTTAAATCTTTATATATATTTACAATTTTATTTAATCTGTGATTTAATCCACTTTTTGTTATATTTTCACCGGAGAGTTTAACCAACTCATTTAGTGTGAGATGAGGATTTATAAGTCTCAAAATTGCAGTGTTGTAAAGTGTTTCTGGTAAAAGTTCCAATTTATTTCTCTTTTTTAATTCCTCTATCGCCTCTACCTGTTTTACTGCCGCGGATATCGTCCTTTCCAGATTTGCAGTCTCACAATTTACAATTCTATTTGTATCATTTCTTTTTGATTTTACAATATAGGCATTCTCAAATTCCAGTGTCATATTTTTAGCCCCAAAGATGACAAGAGCATCTGATATGCTGTGAGAATCTTTCAAGTAGATTTTATATATATCTTTCAAATATACTGAAGCATCTATATTTAGTTCGTTGAATGTGGCTAATGCTAAATTGAGAGAATATTCATCTTTATATGTTATTTCCAAATGATATTTGCTAAATGGATCATTTACACTTCCAGTGCCCAAAAAATTTCCTCTAAGAAATGCTTTTTTCTCCAAAAGATCTGAATTATCTAGAAAATTAAAATAATTATATGGCGACTGTATAATTATCGTGTTTTTAGATATGGATACTTCATATTCATCTGGCAGGTGATATTTCAAAAAATAGTTTTTTATAGTGTCATCTACACTTAGTGTAATTTCGTGAGGAAGTACCGTCCCCTTGGTGTAGCTATATCCCAAAAGTATGGCAAGCGCCTCATCTTTTCTTTGTATCTTCTGTGATAGGATCTCCTTTTTTACAGATTGTGTAAAACTCATCTATCGCTCCTATATAATCTCATGGCATCTTTTAGCATCTGCCTTTCAGCTTTAAAGGTAAGTCTTCTAGCTGCGTCATTAAGCCTCAAAAAATATGCATATTTAAATCCTTCGCTCGTCTGTGGCTTTATATTAAAAGTTGTAGGCCTCATCAAAAACCAATACACTTCCTTATTTACTTTTAATTTTTTGTGGTAATTAAAATAAGCATAAGCGATCTTACCTATATATTGAACAATTTCTGCATCTATATTTGTTTCTTCTTTAACTTCTCTTATGGCGGCGTTTTCTACAGTTTCATCCCACTCTATTCTTCCCTTAGGTAAACAGTATACTCCTGAATATTGTCTTAATATCAAAACCTTATTGTTTTTTATAACTACTCCGCCTGCACTTATTTGATTCATGTTTACCTCCTTTTTATATAATACCATATTTTATACACAAAAAAAAGGAGCGAAAAGCTCCTATTTAGATACACTGATAATACCTATCCACCAAACTCTAACAGCATTATCTACTTCGCTTGCTAGATAAAGTCTATCTCTACCCATCGGCTCATTATTATTAGAATACTTCATATCCCAGTTATTTGGATCATATACTTCATAATAGAGTTTTCCATCCAACACTTGATAACCTTTTACAATTAGGAAATGGCCTCCATCAAAACCATAAAATCTTCCCCTATTATTGCTATCAGGATTTTTGTTTTCAGAAATTTCTCCCATTTTCAAACATAGTATAGCGATTTTACCCTCATCGATTAGATCTGTGATACTTTCTGCACTAAAATATGTTAGCTCTTCGTGATTTATCTCGTGGCGGCGTAGAGAATCTTTTATATTATCTGTGCTCCACCAATTACCACCAACAGGATCTTCGCTTCTAGCTCTTTCACCCGTCATAGAAGAATTTTCATCTACCCATTTCATCGCCATAGCAACAGATGTAGGTCCGCAGTTTCCGTCACAATATTCTCCCGTGTGAGCCTGATCCATATACCAATCATAATCTACATTATTTGCATTAAATGTTTTTTTAGTATCCGGATCATCAAAAATAATCTTACTTACCTTTATTTTTTCCTTATCATATTCAAGTGTATCACTTTCAGTTTTGAATTTAAAAATCTTAGATAAATCTTCTACACTTGCATATAAATTGTTAAAAGATTTATAGATTTCTATATCAAACTTTTCTTTACCATATTTTACACTTACACTTTTCTTTTCAAAGTTTTTGAGCTCTTCCTCTGTAAGTTTTTTATGATCTTGCAAATCTTTCGCCTTAGCAAAATATCCATTCTTTATGGTTATTTTTCCCTTTTCTAAGCTCTTTGTATCCAATTCAAATCTATGCTTAGATACATTTAGATAATCACTAAATTCTAAAAGATCTACAACAGTTTTTCCCTCTATAACGTAGGTATCTAATGTTACATCTGATATATCTAAATAAAGAGCGTTAGGTGCTCCATTAGAACACGCAAATAAGAAAAACGCTGATAATAATGATAATAATATAACTAAAACTTTTTTCATTTTTCCCTCCCAACTTATTATATCATATCAGAAGTTTTATAACAATTAATACTTAGGAACTATTTTTGCACCAAATGGTAAAAACGCTAACCTCGCAAATCTAAAAGATATCACACCAAGAGGAATACCTATAATGGTGATTGAGTAGATGATACCTATTGCTATATAAGAAAGAGCTAACGACCAGCCAAAAGTCAAAATCCAAATTATATTTAGTACGATGCTTGTTGTAGAACTTCCATAAATTATGTCCTTACCAAATGGAGCGAGTGACAATTTAGCAAATTTAAAGCACTGCACTCCTACAGGAATTCCGATAATAGTAATACAGCAGATGATTCCTGCTAAACCCCACGCCAAAAATGACAAAAATCCTCCAAAAATAAACCACAAAATGTTTAATAATAAATTCATATTACCTCCTACAAGATTGATAAATATCTTTTTCTTTCAATTTTTTATTAATCTCACCAATCACTTTTAATTTATCCAGAGTCCACTTCGGTTCAAAAAGTAAATTACGGTTGGGATCTCCGGTTAGCCTATGCACGACGGTATCTTTATGCAAAAGTGAAATAGCATCACACACTCTATCTGTGTAATCATCTTTAGTAAAAAGCGGAAAATCTTCATCTCTGTAGATATCAAATAACTTTGTGTTTTTTTCGATAAATAAAGAGTGGAATTTCACCCCAAAAACTCTTCTGTCGTATAGAAAATCCATCGTCTTTAAAAATTCTTCATCCGTCTCATATCTCCAGCCAAAAATCACATGATAGCATACATCTATATTTTTAGCGCGAAGCCTATTATCTGCATCCAAAACAGAAGAAAAATTGTGCTGTCTATTCATCTCTTGTAATATCCTATCCGATGCACTCTCAAGACCTATCTCCACCCATAGATCCATCTTTTTATTATAGTATTCCAAAAGATCCAATACCTGATCGCTTATAGAGTCGGGGCGTGTAGAAATAATCATACCATCAAAATTTTTATATGTTTCATGATATATTCTATCCAAATAATCTATATCCCCATAAGTGTTTGTGTATGACTGAAAAAAAGCATAAGTCTTCACCACATTTTTCCATTTATCGCCCAAATGTTTGAGACCCAATTTTTTTTGCTCCGATATCGTACCTACACTTTTAAAAAATGCTCCTTTTTCTTCGCCGCAAAAAACACATCCCCCATTCGCGAGATGCGGACAGCTAAGCCCGGAACAGATGGGAATTTTAAGCACTTTCCCGCCATATTTATTCATAAAATAATCGTGAAAAGATAAATATCTCATAATCATATTATAAACGAAATGAGTGCATTGTCAATTTTTTTATCGATAATATATTAATTTAGTCTATCGAATAATTATTATCCATAGAAAATATGAATAGATCGCCTTTTTTGTAGTATAAATCTCTTTTTGTGTTATCATATAAAGGGGTGTATTATGATATATTTAGACCAAGCATCGACTTCTTTTCCTAAAGCACCTGGAGTAGGAGAAGCCATAAAAGACTTTATAGAAAACTCTTGTGTCAATATCAACAGAGGAAGCTTTTCACTTTCATATGACGCTACACAAATAGTGTATAAAACAAGAGAAGAGCTAGTAAAATTTTTTGGAGGTACTGATGAAAAATGTATCTTTACACAAAATGTAACTCACGCCATAAATATTTTACTAAAAGGCTTTTTGAAAAAAGGCGACCACATAATCGTCTCGGCACTCGAACACAATGCAGTTATGCGCCCACTAACTCAGATAGGTGTAGAATATTCTCTAATACCCATAAATAGAGATGGAGAAGTAGATATAGGAAAAATAGAAGATTTAATACAAAAAAATACCGTCGCTATAATGACAACAGCAGCATCAAACGTGTGCGGTACCATACTACCCATACAAAAAATAGGTGAAATAGCTAAAAAGAACAATCTAAAATACTTTTTAGACTCTGCACAGCTCGCTGGATATTTGGATATAAATATAAAAGAAATGAATATAGATGCACTTGCACTCACGGGGCACAAATCACTTTTAGGGCCTCAGGGTATAGGAGCGCTATTATTAAAAGAAGAATTTGGAAAAGAGTTATCACCGCTCATTTCTGGTGGTAGCGGATCCATGAGCGACCAACTCTACATGCCAGATTTTTTGCCGGATAGATTTGAAGCGGGCACACTTAATCTACCGGGTATAGCAGGATTATATACCGCCATAAAATATGTAAAAACACATATGAGCGAAATTAGAAAACACGAATTTGTGCTATGCAAATATTTTTTAGAAAAGATGGAAAAACTAAATATAAAGGTAGTAGGTAAAGATTCCAAATCAAGCACTGAATACAATCGCACGCCCACAGTTTCCATAGATTTAGGAGATGACACTTTGGATCTTGCAAATTTTTTAGAAATAGAAAAAGAAATAGCTACTCGCATCGGGCTACACTGTGCCAGAATTGCTCACGAAAATCTAGGTACCTACCCAAAAGGCACACTCAGATTTTCATTTGGCCACAAAAACACAATAGAAGAAGTAAAATTTGCAGTAGAAAGCATAAAAGAGTACCTAGATGAAAAAAGTTAATATAATCACATTTAAAAGCCCGAATGACGCTTTTCAATTTAAAGACGAAGCAGACACATTTGGACTAAATGGGCGAATACTACCCACTCCTAGAGATCTATCTGTATCCTGCTCATTTTCGTATCGAACTGAGGAAAAAGAAAAATTGGAAGCATTTCTAAAAATAACAAAAGCACGATATAACAAATATATAAAAGATTATGAAGTAAAGTACTGATTATGATTTTCTATGGCAAAAAAAGATCATATAGAAAAGATTAATAATTGTAGAAACTAAATATTTTATATGTTATCCTTTAGAAAAAGGAGGTACTTATGTCATACGATGTAGTTATCAAAAGTGTTGGCATGGGTGTATGCGAAGAAACACTTGCTAAAAATTTGATGATGGGATTTATCCACACATTGGCAGGAAAAGAAAACTTGCCAGAACACATTATACTATATGGTGAAGGTGTAAAACTCACAACCACCGGCAGTGAATGTGTAGATGATTTAGAAATTCTAGAAGAAAAGGGCGTAAAAATTCTTTCTTGTGGAATTTGTTTAGATTTCTATAATTTAAAAGAAGAACTCCAAGTAGGTGGTATCACTACCATGGGAGAGGTAGTAGATATCGTTAGCAAAAGCAATTTTGTTTTCGAACCATAACTCCTTTCATGTCATACCTAAGGGCCTTATGGCTCTTTTTATTTAGGAGGATATATGTTTAAAAATTTTTCAACAAGTCTTATAGGATCCATGCCTAGAAGTAATGAATTATTAGAATTAAAGGAAAAAGCAAAAAAAGATAATTCACTAAAGGACAGATACCTAGAAAAACTAAAAGAGGAAACAAAAAACGTAATATTATTACAAAAAGAATGTGGGCTTGATGTGCCAGTTAGCGGAGAGCTGGGACGTGATAATTTTGTAAGCTATGTAGCCGAGCATGTAGATGGGATAGAGCTTATGAGTATGGATGAAATTTTGGAAATAACAACAGACTCAGACTCTTTTAACGAAAGTCTAAATCAGATGGATGCATCCGATAACTCTATGAATAATCCAATCTGTGTAGGTAAAATAGATACAGATACACCACTTGATGAGCTGGAGCTTGAGCTTTTGAAAGAATACTCACCCGAAAGTTTCAAAATCACTTTGCCATCTCCATATATCTTAACGAGATCCATGTGGCTAAAAGAAGTGAGCAAAAACGGCTACAAAAACCGCGAAGAACTGGGAGAAGATGTAGTAAAACTCATACTAAACGAAACAAAAAGGCTGATAGCACATGGCGCAAAAGTAATTCAGTATGATGAGCCAATAATTTCAGAGGTAGTATTTTCTAGAGATCAGGGAAGCGACAACTCATTCTACTGAGGGGCACTATCTGAGAAGGTCAAGGTTGACCAAGAATTAGAATTTGCAGAAAAATTATTAAAACCTGTTTTGGAATATGTAGCAGTACAAAAAGATGTATTAAGTGCAATACATGTCTGCCGTGGAAACTGGACAACAGATGAAAGCGTACTACTAGAAGGTGCATACGACAAAATGAGTAGATTTTTCGATAAACTGCCTGTAGGTATGCTCGCACTAGAATTTAGCACACCACGTGCTGGAGAAATAAAAAAACTCTTCAAAAATAACTTTCTAAAAAGAAAAATAACTCTGGGACTTGGTGTAATAAACCCTAGAACTAAAGAGATCGAAGATGTAGAAAAAATAGTAAAAAAAGCTGAAGAAGCACTAGAGTTTTTACCACCCGAAAGGATATGGCTAAACTCCGACTGCGGATTTGCTACATTTGCGAACCGCCCATTAAATTCATACGAGATAATACGAAAAAAAATTACAGCCATGACAACAGCTGCAAACATACTCAGAGAAAAATATAAATAGTGGGATTAACCCACTATTTTTTTGATAAGATCTATTATTTCGTTAATTTTTTCGTCATCGCCATCTTTTATCGCTTTTGTAACACAGTGATTTATGTGCGCTTGTATAACATCGATATTTAATCCCTTTAGAATGGAGATGGATGCAAGAAGCTGATTAGAAATATCTATACAATATCTATCATCTTCCACCATTTTTATGATCCCCTCTATCTGACCCTTTACAATTTTTAATTTTCTAAGACTCTTATCTTTATCGGCTTTCATACTCTTCCACCGTATAACCCGCTTTTTTAATTGTATTTAAAATCTCGTCAGAAGATTTCTCGCTATTTACAATTACCAATTTGTTATCAAGATCAATACTTACATCATTTACAGAAATATTTTCCAAAGCACCTAGAATAGCTTTTTTACAGTGCTCACACATCATATCTCTTACAAAAAAAGCCTTTTTCATATCTCCTCCTAAATTTATATTATCAATAATTTCTTCCGTGTCGGAAAAATTAACGCTACGTCTTTTGGGATTAGTATTTACCTTAAAAAATCTGAGACGAAGAGCATTTCCTACAACAAAAAGAGATGAAGCGCTCATGGCGAAACTTGCAAACATGGGCGAAAGTTTTAACCCAAATGATTTGTAAAACAAACCCGCAGCAACCGGAATAAAAATAGCATTGTAAATAAGAGCCCAAAAAAGATTTTCCTTGATATTTAAAAGAGTTCTCTTACCTAGCTCAATAGCCTTATATACATCCATAAGATCCGACTTCATAAGCACGACATCCGCCGTTTCTATAGCAACTTCAGTGCCTCCCCCAATAGCTACAGATGTATCACTCACAGCAAGCGCAGGCGCATCATTTACACCATCACCTACCATCATAGTTTTTCTATTTTTCTTTTTAAATTCTAAAACACAGTCTGCTTTGTCACCGGGCATTACTTCTGCTAAAAAACCATCTAGCAAAAGCTCTTCTTTTATGGCATGAGCAACAATCCTATTATCACCCGTTAACATAATTACATCACTATTTTGTTTTAAAAGAGAAATAGCATCTTTACTGGTCGATTTAACTACATCTCTCAAAGAAAAAATTCCGAGCAGTAAATCATTCTTTACAAAAAATATTGGAGTATTACCCGATTTTGCTATATCTTCTTCCATATCTTTTATGGAATGTGTATAAATATTTTTTTCCTTTAGAAATTTAGAATTACCAACAAAATATAAATCATCATCTACATATGCTTGAACACCTTTTCCATCAAAATTGGTAAAGCTTGTAATATTTAACTCATTTGCACCTTTTTTAGAAGCATAATCAGAAATGGCAACCGCTAGAGGATGATCTGATTTTTTTTCTATAGAATAAACGATATCCCAGAGATTCGCCTGAGAGTCAAAAAGATTGACATCAACTACAGAAATCTTCCCTTCCGTTATCGTACCCGTCTTATCCAAAATAATGGTATCCGTCTTACCAATCTTTTCCAAAGTTTCTGCAGATTTAAACAAAATTCCATTTTTGGCACCAACTCCAGTACCCACCATAATCGCTGTCGGAGTAGCAAGCCCCAAAGCACATGGACATGAAATAACAAGAACGGAAATCCCAAAGGTAAGCGCCGAAGAAAATCTCTCACCCATAATGAGCCAAATAATAAATGTAAAAAATGAAATACCAATAACCGCAGGAACAAAAACAGCACTCACACTATCTGCCACCTTCGCAATTGGTGCTTTGGACGTGGTTGCATCATCAACCATTTTTATAATCTTTGAAAGAGTGGTATCCTTACCTGTAGCTGTGGCACGAAAATGTATATAGCCACTAAGAAGAGTAGTACCCGAAATCACACGCCCATCCACTGTTTTATCCTGGGGAAGTGATTCACCCGTAATTACAGATTCATCTAATGCGCCATTACCGTGGACTATCACGCCATCTACGGGTACACGTGCCCCCTGACGCAACACCAAAACATCTCCCACCTTAACATCATCTACATTTATAATCTTTTCAGTGCCATCTACCAAAACACATGCCTCATCCGACTTAAAACCCAAAAGAGCCTCTACAGCACGTGAAGTCTTTCCCTTTGCTTTTGATTCCAAAAATTTCCCGAGAGAGATAAGCGCCAAAATCACACCCGCACTCTCAAAATAAAGATCCATCGCATACATATGTGAAAGATGAAAATCCCCCATCTTTACAGCAGAAATAATATTAAACATCCGAACCATACCAAAAATATACGCACTTCCCGAACCCAGCGCGATTAATGAATCCATATTTGGCGAGCGATAAAACAATGATTTAAAACCGTTGTAGAAAAAATGCCAATTTATAAAAATGATAAAAGTGGCTAATATAAACTGAATGATAGCAAACTCTATACTATTTGCGTGATCATAAAAAAAATTAGGAAGCGGCCAATTGTGCATAGCCCCCATCGAAATATAAAAAAGTGGAATGGCAAACACAAGTGAAAAAATTAGACGAAATTTTATTTTTTTATGATTTAACTCATTTTCGTTATTATTTTTATTCACTTCCTTTTCTCCCATAACTGCACAGTCATATCCTGCATTCCTAACAGCATCTATAACTAAATCTATATCTTTAGGAGAAGAAATATCCACCACCATTTTATTTTTTAGTAGATTTACATTTACGCTATTTACAGAACTAAGTGCGTTTAGAGCTTTTTCTATACGCACCTGACACGCAGCGCAGCTCATTCCCGTAACAGAAAATTCCTTCCTCATACATATACCCCCTATAGGTATTATAAAATAAAAAAGATTGTATGTAAATACTTTTTGTGATATAATTAAAATAATATAAGGACTGTTAGCTCAGTTGGTTAGAGCGCTACGTTGACATCGTAGAGGCCACAAGTTCGAATCTTGTACAGTCCACCATATGGAGCTTGATAGCTCTTTTTTTTATGTAAAAAAAGAACCCTTTCGGGCTCTTTTTGTTATTAGTTATTTTCCTTCGTAAGCTGCTAGTTCTTTTTCAGCTGCTTCTAATCTAGCTAATAGATCAGCTGCTGCTTTTTTAAGTTCTTCTGAACCAGTTTTTACTTTTGCATCATAGATGCTTCTAGCTTTTTCTACAGTTGCTTTGAAGTTAGCATCTGTAACCTTAGCTGGGATAGCTTCTACTGCTGCTTTGAAAACTTTTAAGATTATTTGCTCATCAGCTGATAGTTCTGGAGCTTCTGGAGCTTTTTCATATGCTCTATCTGTATATAATACGAATTCAGGATAATCGAATCCTTTTGCAGCGAAGATCCATGCGTATTTACCAGTTCCTCTGTCGATTACGTGTTCATCTAACTCAAATGTTCTCTCTTCGTTTGTTAATGGGTTAGTAACAACTAATTTAGCACCATTATTTCTATATGTTCCCCAGAAGATTGGTGTTTCAATACTTTCAACTAGTACAAGATTTTCTTTTTCTTTGTGTAGTCTGTAAGATACTAGATCACCAACTTTTAGATTTTCTGGAATTGAAGCAAATGAGTAAGTTGTTCCATCGATTACGATTTCATCTGTGTAGTTGTATAGTCTGTTTACAAAACCATATCTTGGATATTTTTCCCATTCATCAGCAATTCCTCTAACATTTGTAAAGATAATTACTTTAGCATAGTTTTCTCTGTTAGCAAATCTGTTGTAGGTAATTTTAGAAATATGTTTTACATAGTAATCACCAAAGTCTTTTTCAGTTAATACGTATGCTTTTAGATCAGCGTTCTTTGCATTGTTTTTGATGATTTCTTCCATAGTTGCTTTTACAGGTTGATAATGATTATTTTTATCTTTGTTTAATGCAAATACTGCAGTGTCTTCACCAAATCTGTAGTTTACTCCACCAACTGTTAGATATCTTTGATATCTTTCTTCGAAAGCTGCTTCTTTGAATTCTTTTTCATATTCCTTAACACCTTTAATTCTAGCTACAATACCAATGTTGTCATCTGCTGTTGATGTTACATAAACAAGGTTTAATGAATAGAATGCATCATATCTTTGTGTAGATGTTGTGTAATCTTCACCAGTTTTTGCATTTATATATCTAGCATCGTAGTTATCTCTTAGTCTGAAGTTGTCTCCACCATTTGGAGCATAGAATTCCATACCTTGAGAAGAAACTACTTTAGCAACTAATGCAAAGTTGTCTTTGAATTGTTTGTCAGAAGTTACTAATTGAACTCCACCAAAAATGTCTAGTAATACAGTTACATTTTCATTTCTTAATAATTCAATTTCTGCTCTTGATCTTAATACTCTGAAATATTTTCCATCAAAGCTGTAAACTGCCATGTATGGGTGTCCATCATTATATCTGTATTCTTTTCCGTCTACGATAAAGCCTTCGCCATATCTGTCACGGAATGTTTTTTCTAATTTACCTGTTAATTTAGCATCTTGTCTTACAAGAGTAAATCCTGTACCAAAGTGGATAACATCTTCAGGCTTGATGTCTTTAGCTTCAATTCTTCTGAATCCATCTTTTTCTGTGTATCCGATGATGTATGCACTAGCAGCTACTCTGTTAATTGCAGCTTCTTTTGTATCATCGTAGTAGTAGATATCTTTTCCTTCTCTAGCTACTTCTTTAATTGGAGCGATATCTGTTAAATCAAACGCATCGATAAAGATTACCATACCATCTTTAACAGTTACTCTAGCATGACCTTCTTTTTGTTTTCTTAAGAAATCTTCATAAGAATAGTTATCTGCTCTTCTAGCTGATGTGATGTATGTTCTATATAATCTGTTATCTGTGGTAGCAGCTAAGTTGTTGTTTCTTGTGTAGTATCTTTCGTTAACGATTACGTTGTAGTTTTCGCCACCGATAGCCATTCTTCTTGTAGATGCTTCATATCTACCAAAGATATAGTCATATGTGTTGTCGATTTCAACTTTGATTAGTTTGTTGTTTTCATCTAATGTGAAGTTAGCAACTTTACCTAATAAGTTTTCAACATCATATTTTGTATCTTTTAATGAAAGAACATATTGGTCTCCGTTTTTACCAATTCTTCTGTTATTGTCGATTTGGTTAGGAGATTGAACAACGCTTAATACTTCGATTTTGATTTCATCGCTAGCAATAGGAGCTACACGGTTGTTTTCTAAAACGATTGCTTTGTAAACAACATATTTACCAAAATCTTTTTTAGATACTGCGTTGTAGATCATTCTGAAGATGTCTTCTCTGATTCCTGCTTGAGCGTAATCAGCGATTTCTCTAACGCCTTCAAATAATCCCATTTCGTGAGCTTTAGCTAAGAAGCTTGTTGGGTAAACGAATCCAGCTGTGTCAGTTCCTAAGAATCTAACTAATGTTGTAGCGATCTCTGCATAAGAGATTGTTTTTCCTGGCATGAATTCGCCTTTTTCATTACCTTTCATCCAACCTTGTTCAGCAGCTACGTTAGCATATCCGTTAGCCCAGTGGTTAGCGTTCATGTCTCTGAATCTGCTTGCTAAAGATTTAACAGCTGCAGCTGTTGATTCTAATCCTTTAGCTCTTACTAATAATGCTGCAAAAGAAGCACGATCGATTTCTTTGTCTAGCATTAAATTTCCTTGGTTGTCACCTTTTACTAATCCTTGAGCTTTTAAGAATTCTAGGTATTCTGGTGATGTTTCTACCGCTGGAGCTGCAGTTTCTTCTTTATTTTCAGTTGCTGCAGGAGCTTCTTCAGCTGCAAAAACAGTTCCCACTAAGCTGAATACCATGAATACAGCAAGGAGTAAGGAAACTAATTTTTTCATAGTCAATTGACCTCCTTATTAATGTTATCGTACGGTTTTTCCGTACTCTTTTGTTATTATATTATCTCCATTGAGATAAGGACAAGACTTTTTTATTATGTGTAATATAAGTGTAATATCGCTGTAATAATAAGTCCTGTACCTCTTATGCTCATAATATACCATATATTTGTTACATATCCATTACATAGCCATTTCTATTTTGTTAATTATGGTGAATAAAATATCCATATTTCTCCGTCTAGTAGGTTTTCTTCTATTTTTCCGCGCAAAAATCTGTTGTCGATGAGTCTTAGTTTTTTATATTTTTCTGCCACAAATGGTGCAAATGGGTTAAAAAACGAATCTTTTATTACAGTGAGATTGTTTTTACCTTTTCCATTTATATCCAGTATTCCATAATTTCCCCCTAAATAGTAGCTGTAGCTGTCATATTTTATTTTTTCGTCATTATATATAGGAAAATTCTTTTCTGCCATAAATGTTTTTTTATCTTTGGTTTCTATGCTTATAAACTTTTCATCTCTATTTATTTGTGTCAGGCGGTATAGCCCTCCCACGAATCTGCCGTGATCTCTTTCTATTATTTCTTCTTCGTTTCCAAAATATTCTAGTAATTTTTTTAATCCTTTTTCATTTAGGTGGTGATCGGTGATGTAGTAGTCATCTATATTTAGTATTTGTGATAGATCTATTGCATTTAGTTCTTTTACTTTTTGGTGATAATACTCTATATACTCATCTTTTACTTTTTTTATTTTATCTGCAATTCGTAAGTCATCAGCATAATATATTTTGTGAGGTAGCAAAAACACTTTAGCTTTATCCATTTTTTTAGCAATTTTTTCTAGTGATGGATTTTTAGGCGGTATACGGTAGAGTCTATCTGAAACTACTACTCCATTTATTTCATTTATTCCTGTGATTTTTTTAAACTGATTTGCGATTGTTGTAAATTCTTCTTTGAAAGGAGTTTTTTCGGTGTTTATATATTCTTCTATATGTCTTGTCAGCTCCCCATCTGATAGGCTTTTATTTTTTATTTCTAGATTTAATTCTGTTCTCATTTCTTTTTTGTCATAATCGTGTTTTATAAATATCCCGCTTATAGCAAATAACATCAAAATTGCTATAAATACTATTGCCGTTATTTTCTTCATTTGTTCTCCTAAAATCTAAAGTATAAAAATGGGTTGTAGCTACCTGATATTATAAACGCTATAGATATTATACCTAGCATCACCAGTACTATTTTTTTTATATTTTCCGGAATTTTTATTTTGTGTGGGTAACTGAAATATATTCCTACTATTATATAGAGAATATATTCTACAAAAACTCCCAGTGAATTTCTATCCAATAGTTGGTTAAAACTTTTTGTGTAGGATATTAGTGTTTCTGTGGAATCCGCCATAAATATTGCCCATCCGACAAGAGTTATTGCTGTTACATATATTGTGGATATAATTCTGTTAGATTTAGTTAGATACTTTGATAGGAAAAATTTTTCTACTGTCAAAATTATAAAATAGTATATTCCCCAGAGTAAAAAGTTGTAACTTGCTCCGTGCCAAAATCCTGTGAGCGCCCACACTACAAATAGATTGAATATATGCCGTGATACGCTAACTCTATTTCCTCCTAGCGGTATATATACATATTCTTTGAACCAACTAGAAAGTGAAATGTGCCATCTGTTCCAAAAATCAGTTATGCTTTTAGCTGAGTATGGGAAATTGAAATTTTGTGGGAAATTAAATCCAAACATCCTGCCGAGCGCGATTGCCATTGTAGAATATCCGTGAAAATCATAATATATTTGCAAAGAAAAAAATACACATGTTATTAATAATGCAAAAAATGATGAAGATACATCTATTTTGGTGATGGCTTCTGCAAATGTATTAGCTAGTATTACCTTTAATATAAGTCCTTTTAAAAATAAAAATACTGCATCTCCCACTCTTTCTAAAGAGTCATCTCTAGATTCTAATTCCTTTTCTATATCTATATATTTTACGATAGGGCCTGCTATTAACTGCGGAAAACTGCTCACAAAAAGCCCGAAGTCTATAATATTATGGCTCACTTTTACTCTATTTCTATATACATCTATGGAATAGGACATGGTCTGAAATGTGTAAAAAGATATACCGATGGGAAGACGTAAATTTAATACCGGAATATCGATTCCTAAATGATTTATACTTTCTATAAATAGACCTAAATATTTGAAAGTAAATAGAATACCCAAATTACCCACCACTGATAATATAAGTATTTTTTTCTTATGCTCTGGATATTTTTCCATAAAAATACCATTGTAAAAATCAAAAATGGTACTAAAAAGCATAATAACTACATATATCGGCTCGCCCCAGGCATAAAAAAATAGGCTGGCTATACATAGAAATAAATTTTTTAGCCGTCTATTTACTAAATTATATATAATTAAAACGATTGGCAAAAAATAAAATAAAAATATCTGTGATGAAAAAACCATATAATCTCCTTTTTTATATTATAACATAAACAAAAATCATTTTTATTCTTTTTTATTGTTAAAATAAAATCAATTTGCTTTTTTAAAACATCTATTTAATATGCTTGTTTTTTATAAATAAAAGGAGGTAGTTATGAAAAATAAGGAGAAAGAAAAAGTTAAAATGTTTGTGGCCGTCGCTAGTTATTGAGATCATTATAATCGCGCTTCTTTTTGTAGATCCATCATCAATAACTACACAGAGATTAGTTTTTTACTCTTTAATTTTACTTAATATTTTACTTATGTGTTGCGGTATATATCTTTTAAAAAAATATGAATTACCATATATAGCAGATTTGTTTTTTTTCCATTTCGTGTTTTACTATCGGATTTTATTAAAACTTTTAAAAATGTATCCAAATATTTTTTAAATCCTTAGAACACAAAATATTTAGGAGGTTATTGTGAAAAAAATTAGTTTTATCTTAGCTCTAACGCTTGTTTTTATGTATGTTTTTGCACCTTTTGTAGAGGCAAAAGTTAATAAAGTAAGATACGATGATAATGACTGGGCAGTTCCCGATTTCCTAGATACTCCAACTGAGTATAAAGGGGAAAAAGTTGTTCACGTTTATAGATATGGTAAAAAAGACATTTTAAGAACAATTGAATATTATTCAGAAAAAGGTTTTTTAGAAAAATATAGAGATTTATCCGACAAATATTGTATAGATGAGATTATTGATACGATATCAAAATTTTATGCTCAGCATATTAACGCTATACATAGCAATATCTCATAGGTAGTTTTGAGTCGGATATTAGGCTAAAAAAATTGGACTTCTGGACGCGCGCCTTAGATGGTGTGTTAAATGGAGAAGTTAGTTACGGAAGACTACTTGAGACGAAACCAAAAGATAATTCTGATTACCATAAGGCAAATAATATTTATATAGAGACGGTAAGATAATGAAAAAACTTTATTTTTATATACTACGCTACTTTCTATATTAGCGATTTTAAGTTTAATTTTACTACCATTTGGTATTTTGAATGAATACAATATTATTGTGGATATTATGCAATATATTCTCGTGCTAGCCGCGATTTACTATATGTATGTAGTTGTTCAAAACAAATTTTGGTTTGAATCAATTGATCAAAAAAAATTTTATGCAGATATCTTTACGCTGGTCCTTGCGATTTATATAATTAATTTTAATCAATAAAAAAGAGCTATCAGCTCTCTTTTTGTACAAAATTTACTTCTATCCCCAATTCTTTTTTTAATTTTTTTACTATTTCACTCAAATCATCAGCATAGATTCTAATTATATAATCATCTACATCAAACCAAGCGGCCTCACTAAAAGAAAAATTCCACTCTCCACGGGATAGCTCATCCATTTTATCTTTAGTGATATCAAGATATTTTTCCTTTTTCCCATCTTTTATTTTTAGTATTACATATATATAACGATCATCTTTACTTACAACGGTCTCTTCTATTATTTCATCGTCTTTCGAAGTTGTAACTTTTCGATTTTCAATATTTGCTACATCATCTTTTTGTGTGATTATTTTTTCTATTTTATTTGATATATTTTCTCTGGTGCATGAGATAAATAAAATCACGACCAGCAACAATAATATTTTTTTCATAATCTATAACAAAAAAAGCCGTGCTCGGCCTATTTTTGCATTGAACCAGAAACTTTAGCTTTTAAGTCGCCAATAGCTACAAATATAACATCATCGATATCAAAAATAAATGCATTATCAAGATCTTTAGCTATATTTGGAGCATAGCTTTTGTATGTTTCTGATAGATTTTTTATATTTTCAGCAAGTTCTTTTTTTACATCTTCCATTTTGCCTTCTTTTACTTTCGCAATGATAATTCTATCTGATAGGCTCGGGTCTTCACTTGCATATGAAATGAATTTGTCTAGATTATCTTCACTAATAAAATCAGATACTTCTGCCTCTGTAAGAGATTTAAAATCGTCCAATACTTTGGACATTGTGCTTTTTATGATTTCAAAAGAATCCCCTGCTTTGTCGGTTGCATTTTTTACTATGTCGAAAAGACCGCCGTTTTTCGGTTTAGAGCATCCTGCTAATAGTAGTGCGCCAGCGCAAATAACTAAAAATAATTTTTTCATAACTCCTCCTAATTTATTACATTAGTTTGTATAAATTTCAACCAATACAAGTAGAGATCTTTGAATAGATGTATCCCATCTTTTCCATAAAACTCTTGGTGAGCGCTTAGTATAGGTCTTAGATCTACAAAGGTAACCTCATTATCTTTTGCAATCTTTATAAGTGCATCATTATATTCTTTTACACGTTCATTACTGATTTTGGCAGTGGCTTCTTTATTTTTTTTGTCCACCGGAAATATGGATTGTATAAATATTTTGGTATTGGGGTGTTCTTTTTTTAGTGTTTTTATTAGACTATCATAATTTTTAGAAAATTTCTCTGTTTCCACCCATACAGAGTCATTCATCCCAAGCATGATGAAGAGATTTTTCGGATTTTTCTTTTTTATCTCATCATTTTTCTTTTCTATCACCTGATATACGTGAAGCCCGATGCCATATATTACATTTTCTTTATCCAATAGTTTGTACTGTTGTAATCCACTGGTTATAGAGTCACCCAAAAAGAGTGAATCTTTGAACACGGTTTTAAAATCAGTTCCATCATATGGATCAAAATTTGTATAAATATTTTCTTTTTCTTTTTTTGTCTCTAATTTCTTTTTGAGTTCAGCTTTTTTCTTGTTTAAATCGTATTTTATGATATCTTGTTTATATGCATCATGTATAGTGTTTTTTAGCGTTCTATTGTAACTAAAATATATGATGTTTTCTCTGCCTCTTTTTAATGCTTTTGATTCTACTATTATATGATTTATAAAAAATCCGGATAAAATAAAAAGTAGCAATGCAAAAACAAAAAATCTTTTTTTCCTTAGCATAACTACCTCCAAAAAAAATATTGGTCGGGGTGAGAGGATTTGAACCCCCGGCCCCATGCTCCCAAAGCACGTGCGCTACCAAACTGCGCTACACCCCGACGACTTATTTATTATAGCACATGTTTTTTTAATGTGCAAGTCTATTTTTTATTTTTTTTATTTTTTTTCACCCAAATTTTGAGCATGTCTTTAAATTCGCTGCTATTCATATCCATTTCTTTTTTTATATTTCTTCTCTTTTCTATTTTTTTTGCTAATTCCAGAGAATCTACCATTTCATTATAAAATTCGTGGGAGCTCTTTCTTAGTGCGCCTAGACTAAAAATTGTAGTCTGCTCCAAAAAATCAGAGCTCACCGCGGTAATATCATATCTATATATGAGTTCACTGGTCAATTTTTCTATTTTAGAATCTGCAGTTTCATTTTCTTTTGTGTAATATATTTCTATATTTTCGTATATTTCATGATCCCCACGATTATTTTTTACCTTGTGCCCATCATATACCAAAATTATTTTTTTCTTCTCAAAAAAAGCATATTCTTCCAACAGATCTAGAAGTCTGACTCTCGCAAGCTCCAGACTTTCATCCAAGAGTTCTCTTAGCTCTTTTGATGCGTGTATTAAATTATATCCATCTATCAAATATAATTCTTTCATTTCAAACGTCTTTTTGCCTCATAGAAAAATATAGCCCCAGCTACAGATGCATTCAAACAATTTACGCTTGAATTTTCATTTTGCGGAATTTTAAGCACCTGATCAGCCTCTTTTAGTACATTTTTTCTGATTCCCTTTTCTTCGCTACCAATGATGATAGCTATGGGCGGTGTTATCATATTTTGTATGTCCTCACCATCCATATCGCTAGCTATAATAAAATATTTATCCTCTTTCAATCTCTTTAATGCGCGGGATATATTTACCACTTCTATAATTTTTACATCATTTATTCCGCCCTGTGCAATCTTTAGGACTGTCGGATTTACATGCACACTTCTATCTTTAGAAATTATTAATGCGCTAACTCCAAAAACACTGGCACTTCTGATTAGACTTCCTAGATTTCCCACATCATTTAGCGAATCTAGAACCGCTATTATCTTTCTTTGTTCTAGTGGCATTTCTAAAAATTCTTCTAGATCTAGATATTTATATTCATCCACCTCTAGTAATATTCCCTGATGAGCTGATCTAAATTTTTTAAATACTTCATCATTATATATCACTTTTATATTATACTCTCTAGCTAGACTAATCATTTCATCTTTTTTATCTTTAATTTTTGTGGATAAAATCATTTTTTTGGCAGTTTTATTTTCTATCAAATAAGATTTTACCGCCTGATAACCAATTATTTGCATTTATTCCTCTTTGTGATTTTGTTTTATTTTTTTATATAATTCTTCTATTCTCTCCATATCCCCCGAAAGATATAAAGCCCCAAAAAGCGCCTCAAATCCTGTAGATAGTGAATAGGTTGTGTGATCTGTATTTTTATTTGCGTTTTTTTTAGAATTTCTAGCTCTTCTAACTATATTTTTTTCATCTTCTGATAACTCATCACTTATATTTTTTAAATCGTCGGCTTGAGATTTTGCGCTTACATAATTTACTGCCATTTTGTGAAGAGAATTAACTTTTTTATTTATTTTTGCTATATCTCTTCTAACCAAAAGCTCGTACACAGCATCACCTACATACGCAAGATTTATGGGATCGAGATTTATTATTTCTTTTTCTATCATTTTTTTGTCCATTTTACTCCATCTTTTGTATCGGTTAGGGTAATTCCCATGCTCAAAAGTTCATCTCTTATTCTATCTGCCTCAGCAAAATTCTTATTTTTTCTCATCTCTTCGCGTCTTTTTATGAGTTCTTCTATCTTTTCATCTATGCTTTCTGCTACTTCTTTTTTACAAACGCCTAGCACTTCTACCATCTCTTCAAATAAATTATATATTTTTTCTAATGTGTCTTTAGTTGTACTTTCATCTATTTTTGTGTTTATGAGTTTTGATAGATTAAAAAAGTCGGTTATAGCATCTGGAGTGTTTAGATCATCATCCATATGTTTTATAAAATCATTTCTTATTTCTTTGATATCATCCAAAATATTTGCATCTATCTCACCACTATTTGATTTAGATAATAGCTCTTCTAATCTCTTTCTTGCGTTTTTTAGTTTTTTCAAACCATTTTTTGCAGACTCTACAGACTCATCTGTAAAATTTATCGGCTTTCTGTAGTGTGTGAGAAGGATAAAAAATCTTAGTACTTCGGGAGTATTTTCTTTCATAAAATCTTTTGCATAGAAAAAATTTCCTAGAGATTTGCTCATCTTCTTATTTTCTATATTTATCATACCGTTGTGCATCCAAAAGTTTGCAAATTTCTTTTTGGTTAGACTCTCTGTCTGTGCGATTTCGTTTTCGTGATGTGGAAATTTTAAATCTTCTCCACCTGCGTGTATATCTATCTGATCTCCCAACAATTTTCTTGCCATGGCAGAACATTCTATATGCCAGCCGGGTCTACCCTCTCCCCATGGTGAATCCCAAAAAACTTCTCCCTCTTTTTTTTCTTTCCAAAGCACAAAATCGAGCGGATTTTTCTTTTCGGTGTTTATCTCTACACGTGAACCAGAAATTAGCTCATCCAATTGTTTTTTGGATAATTTTCCGTAGTCATTTTTTGTTTCTATATCAAAATATACATTTCCACCAACCTGATATGCTGCACCCACTTTTATCAGCTCTTCTATAAATTCTATTATATCGTGCATATGGCATGTGCAGGTAGGGTGAATTATAGGATTGTCGTAAACTCCTAAATTTTCTAAATCTTCTTTTACACTTTTTATATATCTGGTAGTTATTTCAGTTATATCTGTATTTTCTTCATTTGCCTTTTTGATAATCTTATCGTCTACATCTGTAAAATTGGAAACGTATTTTACATTGTAACCTTTGTATATCAAATATCTTCTTAGAGTATCAAAATTTACTTGCGGTCTTACATTGCCTAGATGCATATCATTGTATACAGTTGGACCGCAGGCATATATTTTTACTTCATTTTTGTCTATGGGTACAAATGTTTCTTTTTTTCCCGAGAGAGAATTATATAATTTTAATGTTTCCATTTTTCCTCCTAAAATCCTAATATAGCACTTGCTATTTTAAAATACATAATAAGACTTACCGCATCGGCAATTGTAGTGATAAGTGGGCTTGCCATAATAGCGGGATCCATACGCAATTTATCTGCAATTATAGGTAGTACACCGCCTGTAATTTTAGCTACTAAAACTGCACAAAGTATGGCTAGACTAACTGCAGACGAAATTTGAAGATTCATTCTTTCTATGAGTAAAAGTCTTAAAAAATTTACAAAGGATAGAATAACACCTACAACTACAGCCACTTTCAACTCTTTTAGTAGAACTCTAAAAATATCTCTGGTTCTTATTTCTTCCGTAGCAAGACCCCTTATAACAAGTGTAGAAGTCTGACTTCCTGCGTTTCCACCAGTATCTGTAATCATCGGAATAAATGAATTAAGAACTATAAAACCTGCCATAAGCGCCTCATATCCCTGAATTATTCTCTGAGTTACGGTTGCAGATATCATAAGCACTAAAAGCCACACAATACGAGATTTTGCCATCGAAAAAACGCTCTGCTCAAAATATGGTTTTTCATTTGGTGTAATACCGCTCATGATTTGGAAGTCTTCTTCGTTTTCTTCGTCGATAACATCCATAATATCATCGAATGTGATGATACCTACAATTCTATGCTCCTTATCCACTACGGGTAGAGCGTGGAAACCATATTTTCTAAATTTGTTTGCTACATCTTCTCTATCATCGTGAGTGTGACAATAGACCACTTCGTGATTCATCATATCACCTATGATCGTATCGGAATCAGCTATTACTATTTCACGCAAAGATACAATTCCCAGTAGAGTTCTATTTTTATCTACAACATAGAGTGTATATATAGTTTCTTTGTCAAATCCCTCTTCTTTTAGTCTAACAAATGCATCCTTTACTTTTAAATCTTTTAGAACACTTACATATTCTATGGTCATTAGAGATCCGGCAGAATCTTCTGGATATTTCAAAAATTCATTTACAAGAGATCTCTGTTCGGGTAAAGTATTTTTTAAAATTTTATTTACTACATTTGATGGCATCTCTTCGATCAAATCGATAAGATCATCAAAGTAGAGTTCGCTAGCTATATCTTGAATTTCTTTATCACTGGATGCGCTGATTATGGCCTGCTGTTGATCAGAATCAAAATTGGCAAATACTTCTACAGCTAGATCCTTGGGAAGCATCCTATACAAGACGACACCAGTTTTATTATCAAAAATATCTATTAAATAAGCTATATCTACTGCGTTTAAATCTTTTAGGAGATTGTGAGCTTCTTTATATCTTTTTTCTTTGATCAGTTTTTTCAGTGTTTCTTCAATTTTTTCTATAGAATCTTCATACATTTCTTCTCTATCTTGCATAATACCTCCTAAGCATATATTTTTTTATATAATACAAATTTAAAATTATAATTATTTTCAGTAAAAAGCGGGCTTTCCTTTGCTTTGTAAAATCCATTTTCATTTGGGTTTCTGATAGATGTATCTGCATCATATACTCCAGAAACTTCTGTCAAATAAAATGTATCTATATAAGTGTAGAGTTTTTCAATGATATCCCCACCACCTATGAGTATGGCATCTCTATCATTTAGTATTTCATTTAAAAATTCATCTAGGGAATGTATATTTCTTACATTTTCAAATTCATCCCGCCTAGATAGTACAACCATATTCCTGCCTTCTAAAAGTCCGGTAGATAGAAATGTGTTTTTCCCCATGTAGAGATTTTTTCCCATAGTAATTTTTTTGAAATTTTGTAAATCTGTTGGAATTCTAAAAAGAAGCTCGTTATTCTTACCTATATTATATTTTTCATCTACAGCTAGTATAACAGTTATTCCTCTTCTAGTGCAATGTGAACATCTATATTCCATTTTTTATCTACCTCTCTTTTTATAACATTTTCTACTCGCTTTTCTATATCATCTCTTCTATAGAGGCATTTTCTTTTTATAGAATAGCTAATCAGATTTTCATCACCCAATATTATATCATATACATCATATACACCGCGCACTTTTTTTACTTCTTCTTTTATTTTAATTATTTTATCATCATCAAGAAACGGCTCTATATGCATATTTACTTCCATATTATATTTGTTCTTTAGCATAAAACGCACTATTTCTAGCCTATCATGTATTTCTCTAATAGTTAGATGCGAATCCACAACCACATCCACACACGAAAAACATTCCGTACTGGATTTTCTATCCACAATCAAATTATGTACTCCGCGCACAAAATCTATTTTTAAAAGCTCTTTTTTTAATATATCTATATCGCGTTTATCTGGCACATTTCCTATAAGCGGATAAATAGCATCACGCAGAGTAAAATATGCATTTTTGAAAATAATCATACCTATAGCAAAAGCAATTGCTATATCTAGAGAATTTTTTTCTCTAAATATGGTAAGAGATACCAAAACGGCTGAAGAGATTAAAATATCTTGCAAAGAATCATTTGACAACGCTTTAAAAAGTGATGAATTATATTTTTTGAACATATTTCTATTTAATAAGAATAAAACAAACTTTATAAGCATAGAAAATATGAGAAAATAAATCCAGTAAGAATCCACTGCTAAAACTTTATTGTCATCAAAAATTCTTTTTGCCGTCTCTTCTAAAAATTTAATTCCGGTATAAAAAGTGATCATCGATACGATAAAGCCCGTTATATACTCCGCCTTTGCATGGCCATATGGATGATCCAAATCTTTAGGTTTTTTAGAAATTTCTATTCCCAAATATACAATAACCGCGCTAAAAGCATCAAGTAAATTATTTATACCATCAGCAAAAAGTGAAAGACTAAAAAAAATCTTCCCATAAAAAATCTTAGGAATAGCTATCAAAAGATTGAATACTATTCCTAAAATTCCCATAAATTTTGATTGTTTGTTAAACTCTTTCATTACTCTTTTAAATAATATAATCGCTGGATGATTTGTATGCTCTAATTATAGCGGTTGTAAATATCATCTGAATTATAGTGTTTATTATAGAAAGTAGTATTATTACAAGAGTTGCTAAAAATCCGCTCAAAAGAAGACTTACAAATCCAACTACTGTTGCTAGCAGAACCACAAGTACAATCTGCATCGCTAAAAATATTAAAACTTTCAATGCTATTTTTGTATTTCCAAAAGTTTTAATTCCCTCTTTTAGAGAGCCCATCAAACCATGTCTATCAAACATAATCGGTATTATCCAACAAATATTAGTTAGAAAACCAAATATCAGACCAAATATTAGAACTATTGAAAGACCAGCAAATATGGAATTAAGTAGTGCAAATAGAACTGAAACAATACCACCTATTACTCCGGATATAATAACAACAATAAGTGAAGCTCCTATTATTCTTAGAAGAGGACTTCCTACATTTTTATCACCATTGCCATCAAAATATTTTGCAGTCTTTATATAGTACGTATTCAAAAACACAAAAGTAATAATACTTAAAATTATAGAAAAGAGTTTACTAATTCTAAATACTGCTGCTATCTCTGTCGTGCCGCTATTCCTCAAATTTATACTTGTGTTATTTATGGAATTAATACCAAATTGAATTGCTTCTCTGTCGATTATTCCTTGAATGATAGTGACAAGAGAAACTAAAGCTAGAGCCACTAAAAAGATTTTTTTGCCATTACCTTTTATATAATAAAATGTTTCATCCAATATTTTAGAAATGTTTAGTCTATCCTTCATATACAAATACTCCTTTTTCCATAATCAATATTTCTTCTCCTTCTTTAGTTACACCAACTATTTTTAGAGTGTTATCTCCAATCATAAAATCATCATGTACGCTTGAATCATTCACACCGATTTTTATGAGTTCTTCATCTGTCATATTTTCTCCATTTTTTACACATGTTGGATATGCTTTTCCTAAAGCTAAATGGCAGGATGCATTTTCATCAAATAATGTGTTGTAAAAAATAATTCCAGATTTATTTATAGGGCTAGTGTCTTCTACAAGTGCTACTTCACCTAAAAATGCACTTCCTTCGTCCGTTTCTATCAGATTTTTTAAAAATTCGTGTCCCACTTCCGCTTTGTAGTCTATCGCTTTTCCGTCTTTAAATTTGACATAGAAATCTTTTATAAGTCCGGCAGCAAAAAGTGGTTTTGTAGCATATACAATTCCATTTACACGATTTCTATCGGGAGCTGTAAACACTTCTTCTGTAGGTAAATTGGGTAAAAACTTTTCTCCTTTTGCGTTTACACTGGTAGCCGATACCCAAATATGACCTTCCGGCAATCCAATCTCTAGATTTGTACCAGAATCTGATGTATAGATGAGTTTATCAAAATTCTTTTCGTTTAAAAATTTTGCAGTTTTTTCCAATCTATCTATATGATCTTCCCACGCCTTTTTAGGGTCGCGTTGATCAAGTCTGATAGCTTTTTCGATCGCCTCAGCCAATTTTTTTACTGCCTCATCTTCTGTTAAATCTGGAAAAACTGTTTTTGCCCAGCTTTTAGAAGGATAACCAATTACCGTCCATGAATTTATATCATTCATAGTATATTTCATAACAGGTTTCATAAGAGAGCTTATAGTCTTGGTTCTTAGCTGTATTTTTTTAGGGTCGATACCTTTAAATATATCAGGATCTCCACCTACAACAGAAACATATTTTGTTCCGCTTTCAGCATAATCTAGTGCTTCATCCAAATGATATTTTCCAAAGTGTGAAAGTCTTTCTTCGCTCATGTAATTCATATTAAGTCTATTCAATTTTTCATCTCTTAACACTACATTTACTTCATGAGCCCCTTTTTTGTAGCATTCTTCAGATAGGGTTCTAACAAACTCTAAATTTTGCACATCTGTTTTTATTGTAATGATATCGCCCTCTCTTACATTTAATGCAACGCCACTGATTAGTTCTGAATACTTTTGTAAATCCATAAATCCTCCTACTTACTTTTTTTATCTAAAATTTTTTTATTAGCCTTTAGATGTGATGCCTGATTTTTATTCAAATTTTTCATAGCAATCGTCTTAGCAATTCTTCTCTTGGGTTCTTCTGCCGCTTTATCTTTACTCTTGTTTGAAATAGATTTTTGTATTTTCTCTTTGTAATTTACCTTTTCTTTTTTTGCCGATTTTTTTTCTGTATTTTTATTAGATTTTTTATCAGTTTTTTTTGCGCTTTGCTTTTCGTCCCTTTTATCAGGTGTTTTTTTGGTTTTTACCTCTTTTTGTTCAGATTTTTTCTCCGGTTTAGATTTTTTTATTTCTTTTTTTATTTCTTTTTCTTTTTCTTCTTTTTCTTTTTCTTTTTCCGGCTCTTTTTTTGGTTCTTTTTCTTTATTTTTCATTATATCTTCAAGTGTAGAGTTGGGAATTTCTTTGGCTACGGTGTTTATAACTTCTGTAGTTATACTGCCATCCAGCTCATTTATTTCTACTACTTCTATTTTTTCAACTTCAGTAACTGTATCAGATGAATTTTCCACCTTTTTCTCCGTTGTAATCTCTTTAGATGCAGAGCTTACATTTGGAGTGTATACATTTTTTGTTATAACTGAATTTTTTACATAATCCGATTTAAAAGAAAGGTCCGGTTTTAGCCTTTTTCTATTCAACAAAAGATCTTTTTTATCTTCTATCAGATAATCCTTGTCATCTTCAAAATATGTGTCTTCATCAGAAAATTCCAGCTCTTCATCAAAATCATACTCATCTAAATGTATATCGTCTTCTATATCATCTGCAGCAAAATCTTCTTCCAAAAGGCTATCTGTTATCTTTCTTTTTATCTCTTCTAAATCATTTTTGTCTAAAATTACTTTATATTCTAAATTGAAAATGGGGTGATGATGATGCGTTATATCCATATTTTCATAATTTAAAATAGCATTTAAACTATCTATAGAGTATTCATTTTCTATGGATAAAAAGTGAAGTATATTTTTTAATCTATCATCACTTCCTTTTATCCTGCCGCTTTCATAAAGTTTATCTAATACATCTTCATTTGGGGCAAGACAAAATAACAAAAGCTCGTCCTGATCGGAGGAAAATGGCCAAACTCTTTTTGGGTTCATAAATTTTAAAACCTCTTTTGCATATTCAAGATCTGAAAATTTAATTTCTTTTGAGTTAATAGCTCTTCTTAGTTCAGATTTAAATTCTATTAGACGATCTCTGTCATTTATACTTTCTAATTCATCGTTTTTAAGTATTTTTCTACCAAATTCAGTAATTACTTTGTACATTTCATATTTAATTATTAAATCTACATATCGTTTCATAAAATTCCTCCTCTTTTTATTATACCACAAATTTGACAATTCTTTACAATATTGGTAAAATATAAAAATGATTTATAATATTTTTTTCGATATAGATGGTACATTGTTACCTTTTGATGTAAAAGTATGGCCCGATTCAATTTATGAGGGTCTTAAAAAATTAAAAGAAGAAGGACATAATTTATATATAGCAACCGGGAGACATTTTTTAAATATTCCGCCATATATAAAAGATTCCGGACTTTTTGATGCATATGTTTGCTTAAATGGGGGAGTATGCTATATAGATGGAAATCCAGTACACATGGAAGCTTTTCCAGAGCAGACTTTAGAGCAAATAGATGCACTTCACAAAAAATGTGATGTTCCTATTTTGTGGACGACTTTAGAAAATGGAATTTTATTCAACGCCAGTGTGGAAAACTTTGAAATTAAAAAAAGAGTAGAAAATGATTTTAAAATCTTTACTCAAAACGAAATTCCGCACGCAGTATTTCAGGTTAGCGTCTATGCAGATGAAAAAGTGGACGAAATTTTTGCCAAAGGACTTCCTCTGCTTCATATAGCCAGATGGAATGATGTCTTTTTCGATATAAATAATAGACATGTCTCAAAAGCAAGCGGAATCGAAAAACTAAGAGAAATTTTTGGATTTACACGTGATTCCATCATCTGTGTAGGAGATGCAGAAAATGATATTGAAATGGTAAAATATGCAAAAATTGGCATATCTGTAGAAGATGGATATCCAGAGCTTATACAGGTTGCAGATAAAATAATTCCATCCGCAAAAGAAGGTGGAGTGATTAAAATTTTAGATATAATTAATTCATAGCACTTAGGTGCTTTTTTTTATACATATAAGCTATAAACCATAGATTTAAAATTATTTTCTTCTTTCATATACGACAGTATCAAAATCTGACCGTCGAAAACATCCTGATGATAAAAAAACAGACTCTTTTTACCATCTAAAGATTTTATTTCATTCATATCATCCTGATTCAATTCAAAATCAAAAATCGAAATATTTTCTTTCATTCTATCTATATTTGTGGTCTTAGCTAAAACGATTATATCATTTTTTGTTAAATATTTTAGAAAGATCTGAAAGAAAGTATTGACTATATAAATAAAAAAATAAATTCTATACTGAAGTTTTGGAAGGAAAAAGAGATTATTTTAGCTTTATCAACAAAAAATAACTTAAGAAAAATTTATATCCCCCAAAGCTCGTCTACAACTCACTTTATAGCATGTCGTTAAATTCGTTTGCTTTTCAAATTCTTGTTTTGGTATAATTTAGATGAGGTGATTAGTTGGAAAAGATAGCAATACTTTGTGATAGTGCATGTGATATAAATATACAAGAAGCACATGAGATGAATGTAAAATTGATTCCTGTGCATATTATTTATTCTGATAGAGAATATCTAGATCAATATGAAATCAGCGCACAGGAAATATATGAAAATTTTAAAGTTGAAGTCCCAAAAACATCTATGCCTACGGTATATGAAGTTTCTCAGATTTTAGAAGATCTAAAAAAAGAAGGTTATAATAAATTTATTATAATCACTTTTTCAAGTACCGCTTCCGGTACTTACCAAAGCATAAGAAGTGCTGTAGAACAAACAAATACAGATGCTTTTGTGTTTGATACAAAAAGAATGGGTATAATGGCGGGAAGCTATGTAAGATTTGCTGTAGAATGCAAAAAAAGAGGATTTTCATATGATGAAATAGCTAGACTTTTGACCAAAAATTTTGATAACTGCCACGGTTATTTTACTCTTAGCACTTTAGAATATCTCATAAAAGGTGGTAGAGTAGGAAAAGTATCAGGAGCTATAGCTAAAATTTTAAAAATATATCCCATAATTTCCTGCGACCAAGATGGTGCTTTATATACATTCCAAAAAGTAAAGGGCTTAAAAAATGCATACAAAAAATTAGCATCTCTTATGGAAGAAAATGCTAACGGCGATTATGAATTATTTCTATGTCATGGGAATAATATAGAGGGCTTGAACGAAGTAAAATCAAATATAGAAAATGTGATTAAAAACGCAAAATTTTATAGAGAAAACAATGTAACCGCAGCTCTAGGAGTGCATACTGGAGATAGTTTGGTAGGAGCTGTAATTATGAATCACGATTTTAATTTATAACCTGTTTTCAGGTTATTTTTTTACTTTTATGGCGAAAAATGTTCTATGTATCAATTTTATAAATAAAAAAAATCCCCTCGCGAAAGGGACTTTTTTAAATCATAGAATAGTAGTTTTTCACTTTCTGTTTATCAGAAGGTGTCATGAAAAAAATTATATATATAATATATTATATATTTTATACTTTGTCAATATGTTTTTGCAAAATTTTTTTAAAAAATTTATAAATTAAATAAAATTCTAGATTTACCATTTTTAATTCTGCTATAATATATGAGAGGTGACTATGAAATACTTAAAACAAATAATAATTATTATGGGAATCAGCTTTGTAGGAGAAATCCTAAAATGGGCTATTCCTTTTAAAATCCCAAGCTCGATATATGGACTGATTATAATGTTTGTATTACTAAATTTAAAAGTAATAAAAACTGATCAAATAAGAGAAACTGCTAATTTTTTTATAGATATTATGCCAATTATGTTTTTGCCTGCCTGCGTTAGTCTCATAATTGTATGGCAAGATCTAAAAAGCTTTTTACTTCCGCTAATTTGTATAATTGTTGTATCCACATTTTTAGTTATGGGACTTTCTGGAAAAATAACAGATCTAATAATTGACAGGGAGAAGAAAAATGTTAAATAATAATATAACTTTTGGACTTTTTTTGACTCTATTTTTTTATTACATAGGTATGATTCTTTCTAAAAAGATAAAACTTTCCCTTTTTAATCCACTAATTATAGCTACAATACTTTTAATATCTTTTTTATCAATATTTCATATAGATTTCTATGATTATGAATATGGCGCAAAATATGTGTCATATCTTTTGAATATGGCAACAGTAAGTCTTGCGCTACCTCTATATAGAGAATTAAATCATTTAAAAAGAAATTTTCTAGCTATAACCACTGGAATTATTATAGGGGTTATATCAAGTTTTGTAACCATACTTATTATGTGCAAATTTTTCAATCTCGAATTCAAAGAGTTTGTAACGCTTTTACCCAAATCCATTACCACAGCAATCGGTATGCCGATGAGTGAAGATTTAGGTGGTTATCCGCAAATCACTGCTGTATCTATAGTTATTACCGGACTTTTGGGAAATATAATATGCTCATTTGTATTTAAATTTTTGAAAATAAAAAATCCAGTTTCACGCGGGCTAGCTCTTGGAAGTGCATCTCATGCGATGGGCACATCAAAAGCGATGGAACTCGGCGAACTGGAAGGAGCGATATCATCATTATCGCTTGCATTTAGTGGAATACTCACAGTATTATTTTCACAGTTTTTCATTGGTTTTTATTGATTTCCAATTTATTTTTAAATCATATTTTTTTTCTAAATCTAAGTCGAATCTAAATTTGGTGACGCGAATCTTTTCTTTTGTAGCAATTTCTTCAAAAATAATATCTACAGTTTTTCCTTTAAATATTATATTTTCGATTTTGTATCTATCTCCATCTACAATTTCTATTTCTTCCGGTATGGAGTAAAGTTCACCCCTTATATTTTTATCCCCAACAAATTCAAGAGTGTAGCGGTTTTTGGGGTCATAATAAAGATTTTTGGGCGTATCATTTTCTATAATTCTTCCATCTTTTAAAAGTAGCACTCTATCTGAAATGGAAAATGCTTCCTCCTGATCATGAGTTACAAAGACGAAAGATAGCTTCAGCTCTTTATTTAGTTTGCGTATATTGTATGAAAGATTTATCCTCAGCTTCTGATCTAGATTGCTAAGCGGTTCATCTAGCAGCAAAACTTTAGGACGTGATATTATGGCGCGCGCTATAGCCACTCTTTGCTTTTCTCCGCCGGATAAATTTTTTTCATACCTGTGGGTGATCTTTTTTAAATTGGTAATTTCTAGTACATAATCTAGATAATTCATATCATCTTTTGATTTCATACCATATTCAATATTTTTTAGCACATCCATATGAGGAAAAAGTGCATAACTCTGAAAAATAGTTCTCACTTCTCGCTCATTAGGTGGTATATGAGTTATATTTTTACCTTCCAAAAATATTTCTCCTCTATCCGGCTTTAAAAAACCACCTATAATTTTTAGGATGGTGGATTTACCACTGCCGCTAGCTCCTAAAAGACTTATGAGTTCACCTCTATTGACACAAAAATCTATATTTTCTAATACGACGTTTTTTTTAAACTCTTTTTTTATATTTTTTAATTCTAAAACTAAATCATTCATCTTTCTTTTCCAATCGATTAAAAATATATTTACATATCAAGCTTATAACCGTACAAAATAGTATAATATAAAGCGCAATTACACTTCCTACATGATATTTACCAGAATTAATCACATCAAATAAAGTGATGGTGGCAAGCTTCGTTCCCGGATATACCAAAAACATTATAGAACCCACCGTCGTCATAGATTTAATAAATGTATTTACAAAGCCTAAAAATATATATCGCAAATTTAGTGGAACAATGACATCTTTTAAAATATAAATTCTATCTCTACCAGTATCCAAAACTGCATCAAAAAGATTCATATCCATTCTATTTACACCATCTTCTAAAGAACTCACAGAAAGTGGAAATTGTTTGAAAAGCATATTCATAATAATAATTGTAGCTGTGCCAGTTAAATAAAAGGGATAGGACCTAAAAGCATAGATATAACTTATACCAAAAAAAGTCCCCGGAATAGCAAAAGGTAACATACTAATATAATCAAATTTCTTTATAAAAGCGGAATTGATAGTCCTTTTGGCGTATACATATACACTTGATAAAAACACCGAAATAAAGCTAGCAAACAAACTATAGATGATACTTCTCAAAAAAGAATATCTAAGATACATATGAGACTCTATAAAAAATTCTAAAGTAAAATTCAAATCTCTAATTCTACCCTTGGTAAACGCCTCCAAAACAAGAGATAAATATTCTAATAAAATCACAAATGTAATCACAAAACCAATTGTTTTTACAAATCTCAATATATTACCACTCATTTTTAGATCAGACATTTTATTGTAATTATTTGTAGGGATGGAATCATTATATTTTTTATAAAAATAGAAAATAAAAATGCAGGGCAGAAAAATTATAATATTTAAAATACAGGCCTTTAGTAAAGAGCCTTCCGTCACCATATATAAATAGCTTTCGCTTGCAAGTGTCTGAAATTTTCCGCCGATTATCTGCGGGGTGGAAAAATCTGAAATGCTCTTCATAAAGTTTAAAATAAAAACAATCTTTATGCTGGGCCATAGAAGTGGTAAAACAATCTTTCTGAGAGTTTGAAAAAAAGATTTTCCCAAATCAAATGATGCATCTATAACATCTCTATTCAAATTGTAGCAGGCATTTTCTATCATGAGACTGGATAGTGGCACATATGAAAGACTCTGTATAATAAGCACCCCCATAAGTCCATATGGATTAAAACTTAAATTCAAAATTTCCTTGGTAATAAAGCCATTTCTTCCAAACAAATTTATATATGTAAGACTCATAACAAAGGGAGGAGATATCATAGCTATAAACATTATCGCTTTTAAAAATCTATAATATATTCCCTTGGAAAAAGAAAGTGATAGTCCTACAAACACGCTCATAATGCTGGATACAATTCCCGTCAAACACGCTAACATTATCGAATTGTAGATAGTCTTTTTATGCTCTACAATTAAATCGCTAAATACCTTAAAGGCATCTTTTTCTTCTATAAATGTAAAATAAAAAGATTGAATAATGGGGAACAAAATAAATAAAAAGATAACAAAAAAGACGCTTATTATAATTAATCTATCTAAATACAACAAACGCCTTTTCATAAACACCTCTATTTATCTTTAGTAATTTCTTTAAATCTATTTAAGATCTCATCTCTTTTGGATCCGAATTCTTCGATCTTTTCATCGATCAACAAAGCTTTATCTAACCCCAATTTATATCCGCTAACACCTTGTTTGATCATTTGATTTCCATCTTTACCATCTAATTCAGCCAATAATTCTTGGTTTTCATCAAGTAACATGAAATCTATAAAAGCTTTAGCCATATCACTACCAGGAGAGTCTTTAAAAACTGCAACTCCTTCTGGAACCCACGCGATACCATCTTCAGGATATATAGCTGTTAGATTATATTCCTTTGCAGCATCAAAAGCTGATTTATCAATAGGTATAATACCTATAGCAAATTCACCGGCAACAGTTTTTTCTTGAGGATCTTTACCTCTTTTGCCGTAGAATGGAATATTATTATTTAATTCTTCTAAATATTTATATCCTTCTTCTTCGCCATATTTATCCAAAATACCTTTTACAAAAGCAAACATAGTTCCACTTACTTCTGGAGTACTCATAATAACCAAATCTTTATATTTAGGATCTTTGATCTCCTCTAAAGTCTTAGGAACTTCTAAGCCTTTTTCTTTTAGCATTTCTTCATTTACTAAAAGTCCAACTACAGTAAGACCTTTAGCAATCCAGTATCCATCTTTATCTCTAAAACGCTCATCAACCTTATCAGCTTCTTTAGGAATATATGAATCTAAAAAACCACTTTCCTTAGCGCTTAAAAATGCATCCAATCCGCCACCAAACCATAGATCGCTCACTGGCTTTCCTTCAGCTTTTATACGGGACAAAACATCTCCGCTACTCATAGATAAAAATTCTACTTTCGCACCAGTTTTTTCAGTAAATAGATCAAATAACTTCTGATACTTTTCACTGGTAGCTATAACATTTAAAGTTCTACCAGAAAAATCAAGCTTCTCATCTTCTTTAGCATCAGTGTTTTCATCTGATTTTTTCTCTTCATCAACTACGTTTTTTGTGCTATCATTAGTATTTTCAGAAACATCATTTTTGCACCCCACAATCATGAAAGCACAAATTAAAAAACTAAAAATTAAAAATAACTTTTTCATAACTTCTCCTACAAGCTCATAACATATTTTTTGGCACCGGGACCGATGTATACTTTGCTGCCTGTATCTATAATAGGTCTTCTTATCACTGCAAAAGAATTGATTAGTTTTAGAGCTTCATCTTCTGAAATATTGGGAATAACATTTCTCAATTTCTTTTCACGATATACTTTACCGCTGGTATTAAAAATCTTGGTTATATTCCCACCAGATCTATTAAAAATATCTCTTACAAAATCTTCGTTAAAATCTTTCATCTCTGAAAGCTCTATATACTCATAATTAATCTTCTTTTCGTCCAATAGTCTGATCAATTGTCTACAAGTAGAACATTTACTGTAACAATATACTTTCAAAAGTCCCTCCAAAACATATATATTTTATACAAATTAGCCATTTCTATCAATTTAAATAGAAAAAATTAATCAAAAATCAAATTTCGATAGAAAAAATCTATCTAGAACTCATATTTAACGATCGAATAAACACAGTCCGGTAGTTTATCACGTCCCTTTAAACCAGTAAGTTCAATCAAAAATCCTATTTTTACAACTTCAGCTCCACTAAGCTTAACCAAATTGGTCACAGCCTGAATAGTGCCACCAGTTGCTAAAAGATCATCTATGATCGCTACTTTATCTCCTGGCTTTAGAGCATCTTTGTGCATATATAAAGTGTCTGTGCCATACTCCTTATCATATGTGTAGCTTATAGTCTCACGAGGCAATTTACCCTCTTTTCTGATAGGAATAAATCCAACTCCTAATTCCAAACTAACAGGGCAACCAAAAACAAAACCACGAGCCTCAGGCGCTACGATGTATTTTATACCCAAATTGCGTAAAGGCTCAGCTAAAAGTCTTATAGACTCCTTGAAAGCCTCATTATCTTCCAAAACAGTTGTAATATCCTTAAAAGAAATACCTTTTTTAGGAAAATCATCTATAACTGCTAATTTTTCTTTAATATCCATATTCACCATTCCTATTTTGCCCTTTCAAGAGCAATTAATTCCTCTTCAGATAGAGGTATATTTGATTTTAAATTTTCAATTCTCTTTGCGTAATTGGTAGAAGAATTGGCACCAAAAATACTGGTGATAATTATACCATTGTTATAAGAATCTAAAAGACAGATGGAATAACTGAGTTCACCACTTCTTACTTCACCAGTTCTATTAAACGCATCATATCGCACAAAACCGAGTTTGATACATGCCTGTTTAAGTGTTGATTCAATATTATTTATTCGCTCTTCTCTTAGCACGTTACTATTTTCTAAATCTTTAATATCTCGAGAAAGTCGCATCAAGATTTTAGTTGCATCCTCTTCGTTGGTCGATTTAGTCAATTTATCAAATTTATTCTTAATAAAAATATATTTTCTAAACAAAACTATGACCAAAACAAAGAGCGCCAAAACTAAAACTGCTATACCGATTAATATATAATTAATATTTTGACTAATAAATTCCATTTTCTTTCCTTATTTCATCAATAGCATAAAGAGTTCTATCTATTTCTTCTAAAGTATTATAAAACCCAATTCCAAACCTGATAAGCCCCTGATCAAGAGTGTTATAAAACTCATGCGCCTTGGGAGCACAGTGAATTTGGCTTCTAGTATAGATATTATACTTATCATCAAGTAAATAACTCACAAGCCCAGAATCCATATCGCCAATATTTATACATACATTGCTAGAAACAATATCAGGAGCAATAATTCTCACGCCATTTAATTTTTTTAATTCAGCTTTAAAATGTCTAGATAGGCCATAAATATGATCTTTTATATTTGAAATACCAATCCTATTTATTTCTTCTATCCCGGCATTTAGCCCTAAAATCCCATGATAATTTAGAGTCCCTGCCTCATATTTATCTGGAATTATATTTGGATGAATAAATGATGTAGATTTACTTCCGGTGCCACCCATCATAAAAGCATCGGTAAGATTTTCATCTCTTACATACAAAAATCCCGTACCCATGGGACCTAAAAGCCCTTTGTGACCGGCAGCTGCCAAAAGATCCACTCCAAATTTTTCTACATCCATTTCCAAATGACCTAGAGACTGCGCGACGTCAAGTAAAAAAAGCACATTTTCCGGCTTATTCCTACCAATTTTTTCCGCATTCAAAACAACACCAGAAAGATTGCTCGCACGAGAAAGAGCAATCATTTTAGTGTTCTTCTGTAAAAAAGGCTCTATATCCTCCCAAGTAACATGGGAATTTTCATCTTTTGGAGAAACATAGCTTACACTTATATTTCTAGTGTTTTTCAAATATTCCAGTGGTCTCAAAATCGAATTGTGCTCAAGCACGCTAGTAATAACGTGATCGCCATCCTTTAAAGACCCAAATATCAATATATTAAGAGCCTCTGTACAATTTTTAGTAAATGCAATTTTTTTGGATTTATCTGCTTTAATCAAATTCTTAATACTTTCTCTGGTATTAAAAATGTTTTCTGCACATTCTATCGCCATTTTATGACCGGCTCTCCCAGGATTAGCCCCGTGCAAAAGCGCATAAGTAACAGCATCAATAACAGATTTTGGCTTGGGAAAACTGGTCGCAGCATTATCCAAATAAATAGAATTATAATTCACTGTAAACATTTTTTAGAGTTTCTTCTTTTAACTCTTTTCCTTCCTTCATTAAAGAATTTACTTTTTCTATAATCATATTTCTGTAAGATTCATCTTTTATACTTTTAACATTTATTAAAACATTAAATAGTGCACCTTCAATACCGGATTGCAACAATAAAGTGCCTACACCAACATCGGTAATAGCATTTTTATTTCCATATTGCGCGTAGATATATTGTTTTTTCATAGCCTCCAAACATAATTCAGCGGCTCTTAGAGGAATTTCTAACGCTTTTTTGTAACCTGATTGAATAGCCTCTGAGCGCGCTTTTTTCTCCTCATCAGTTTCCTTAGGTAATTTAAAAGCCTTCATAACATCATCAAAACTGCTAGCATCTGTATCTACAATTTCTAAAAGTTCTTTTCTAATAGCACATAATTCAGATTGCAATTTTTTCATTTCCTCTTTTTTATCATCAGGAACCTCTAAAAATGCTTTTTTATCAATAGTTAAACTACCAACCATCTGAGTCAAGCTAACACCTAAAGCACCTGCATATGCAGAAGCACTTCCGCCACCAGGAGCTGGACTTTCGCCTCTAACTTCATCTACATAACCAACTAATGTCAAATCAACCAACTTCATAATAACCTCCTAAAGTTGCATAATTCCGTCGGTAACAACTCTTGCGTTTCCACCGACAATATAATTTTTTTCTTCTTTTATAATCTCAATCTTACCAGGGCGATTCATGATCTGTCCCTGATAAATAGTAATGCTATCTAAACCAAATTTATCTAAAATAAACTTGCCCAAACACGCTGCAGCACTACCTGTAACAGCTTCCTCATAAATACCAATGCTGGGTGCAAAATACCTTGCGTAAGCATATTTTTTATCTACATTAAAATAATTTATAAAAAATCCATTTATCCCCAAGAGTTCAGAAAGACCCGAAAGCTTCCAAAAATCTGGCTTTAAATTGTCCAAAATATCCTTGGTTTTTACTGTAACTAAAATATCTTTTTTAAACACACCACTTACATCAAAATGTAAAATATCATCTACATCAATATTTAAAACATCAGAAAGACCTTCTGCATCAAGCTTGCTACGTGTAATGCAATCAGAAAAAATCTGAGGCATAACAATTTTGACAAGGCTTGCATCATAATTATTATAATCGATATAAATTTCAGTTTTAATATCCGACTCAAAAAAGGCACTTACAATTTTTCTACCATTTTCAATCGGTCTGATATATCCATCCTTTATCAATACATAAAAAGCCGCGAGTGTCGCATGAGCCGAAAATTCAATCTGCTTAGTCGGCGTAAAAAATCTCAAGAAATAGTTTTCATCGCCCAAATCTTCCACAAAAACAGTCTGAGTAAGACCTATTTCATTGGCAATTTGAGGAAAATACATAGGCGGAATCTCCTCAGAATCTAAAACAACCGCAACGGGATTGCCCCCAAAGCGACACTGAGTAAATGTATCCACCGTAATAAGTCTTAGCTGCATTAATTCCATATTTTGTTCATCTCACTTAAAATTCTATCCAATTCATCACTAGAAAAATACTCTATTACTATTTTACCTCTGCCTTTTCTGTCATCCAATCTAACACGTGTCATAAATTTATCGCTTAGCTCATCTTCTATCTCTTTTATATAAATATTTTTTTCAAAATCAGTATTTTTCTTTTCTTTTACCAATTTTTCAGTATCTCTTACATTTAGTCCTAGATTTTTAACCCTATCTCTTACGGAAATCTGCTCTCTATGCGGAAGAGAACTTATAACTTTAGCAATTCCAAAAGAAATATCTCCATTTTTCACATCTTCTATAACACTTTTTTCCATTTTAAGAAGGCGTATACAATTTGCTATATGGCTCCTGCTTTTTCCAAGCTCCCTTGAAAGTTCCTCCTGTGTCATATTAAGTTCATCAAGCAGTTCCTTATAACTCATCGCCTCTTCGATAGGATTTAAATTCTCTCTTTGAATATTTTCTATCAAAGATAATTTCCTAATCTCTGTGTCTTCTAAATCCTTTATTATAGCAGGAATTTTTTTTAGGTTTAAGAGTTTAAAAGCTCTATAGCGCCTTTCCCCAGCAACAATCAAATATTCATTGCCAATCTTTTTAAGAATAACAGGCTCCAAAAGACCATGTTTTTGTATACTCTCTGCAAGTTCTGAAATTTTTTCTTCATCAAAAGTTTTTCTAACCTGATCCTTATTCGGTCTAATGCTATCTATATCTATTTCCAAAACAGATTGAGAACTATTAGAATCAGTTTTTTCTTGGAATAACGCGCCCAAACCCTTGCCCAAAGCTTTCTTTTTTGGTGCCATTAGTTCCTCCTTTTTTCTCTATCCAAAAACTCCTTAGCAAGCGCCAGATATGCCTTCGCTCCTTGAGAATTTTCGTCATAATCTAAAATACTAAGCCCATAACCTGGAGCCTCTGCCAATTTTATACTTCTAGGGATCACATTTTCAAACATAACATCTTTGAAAAATGATTTCACTTCATTTACAACTTCTCTAGATAAATTATTTCTGGAATCATACATGGTTATCAAAACACCAGCAATCTCAATACCAGAATTGTAATTTTCTCTAACCAAATCAACAGTTTTTAATAAATGGCTAAGCCCCTCAAGAGCATAATATTCCGACTGAATCGTGCTTATAATTCCACCACTAGCATTTAGTGCCATTATCGATAAAATGCCCAGGCTCGGCGGAAGATCTAAAAAAATGTAGTCATAATCAGGCGCAAGCTCCAAGCAGACCTCTCTTAACTTGTATTGCCAGTCGCCAGAAATAGCAAATTCTATTTCTAGTCCCGCGGTATCTGTTGACCCGGGAATGATATCTACATTTTTGTGCGATGTAGAAACTATGACATCTTTTGCATCTTTTTTTCCACTCAAAACGTGATATAGAGTGCCGCTAGTAGCATCCGCCCCATAACCACTGGTAAGATTACCCTGCGGATCCACATCTATCACCAAAACTTTTTTTCTTTTATTTGCCACGGCCGCGCTCAAATTTATGGCGCTTGTGGTTTTTCCAACGCCGCCTTTTTGATTAAAAAAAGATATTATTCTAGCCATAATTCCTCCCGTATAATGATAACATAAAGATAAAAAAAATAAAAGTTTTTTCTTAAAGTTCCATGTGGAACATTAGTCCAAACTTTTATTTTTGTTCCACGTGGAACTTTTTATAGTGGATTTGTTTTTGGTTTGTTGCCTGAACGCGGATATTTTTTTGGTGTTTGTTTTACTTTTTTTATAATTATTATTTTTCTTTCGTCTCCGTTAGAGAGTTTAGTATTTATTATTTCTTTTATTTCTCCGCCAAGTGTTTTTATACTATTGGCGGCATTTTCTATTTCTTCTTCAGAGTTAGGCCCTTTCATCGAAATAAATTCTCCGCCAGGTTTTACATAGGGTAGGGCGTATTCAGCAAGTACCCTGAGTTCTGCTACGGCTCTGCTTACAGCGTAGTCATATTTTTCTCTTTTTTCTCTTGTGTAATCTTCGGCTCTTGCGTGTATACAATTTACATTTTTTAATTCCAGTTCATCTACGACTTCCTGCAAGAATTTGATCCTTTTCCCAAGTGAGTCGAGCAGAGTTATCTCTATGTCTTCTCTTTGTATCTTAAGAGGTATACCAGGAAATCCGGCACCAGTCCCAATATCTATTACTTTAGCGTTTTTTTCTATATAATCCTGTATGGTGAGAGAGTCTTCTATATGCTTTATTCTTATTTCTTCGGGGTCAGTAATGGCAGTTAAATTCATAACCTTATTTTTTTCGAGTAGCATTTCTATAAATTTGATAATTTTTTCGTTCATTTTCTCTTTTCCATTTCCAAATGTATCATAAGAGCCCAAATATCCGCGGGATTAACACCTGAAATATTTCCTGCCTGTCTTAGGTTTTCTGGTTTTACCTGCATGAGTTTAGCTTCTGCCTCTTTTTTTAACCCCTTTACTTTTGTGTAATCGAAATCGTAGGGGAGAGTCGTCTCTTCCATTTTTTTCATTTTTTTGAGTCTGTCTTCACTTTTTTCTATATATCCCGAATACTTGGTTTCGGTTTCTATATACATTTTCAATTCTTCAGTGAGTTTTGTTTTGATAGGGAATAGGCCTTCTAATATTTCAAAATTTATTTCCGGTCTTTTTAGAAAATCATATAGAGATATGGCTGTTTTTAGTGGCTTAGTATATTTTTCCACCTTTTCATTTGTTTCTCTAGACGGTGTGATTTTTGTCTCCATGAGTTCTTTTCTTATTTCATCTAGAATCGATAACTTTTCTTTTAATTTTGTCAATCTTTCTTCACTAACAGATCCTGCTTTATATCCTTTTTCTGTGAGTCTTACATCTGCGTTATCCTGTCTGAGTTTAAGTCTGTGTTCAGCACGTGCCGTCATCATTCTATATGGTTCATATGAAATTTTACTTACCAAATCATCTATTAGCACTCCAATATATGATTCGTCTCTATTTAACACAAATTCTTCTCTTCCCAATATATTTAAACTGGCATTTATACCTGCTACAAGCCCCTGACAAGCCGCTTCTTCATATCCGCTGGATCCATTAATCTGACCCGCAAAAAATAAATTCTTTATAGTTTTAAATTCTAGAGTGCTTTTTAGATCGGTCGCAAAAATTGCATCATATTCAATTGCATATCCCGGGCGCATTATCTTTGCGTTTTCTAAGCCGGTTATCATCTTTATCATTTCTTCTTGTATGTGTTCAGGCATAGAGGTAGAAACTCCCTGCAAGTACATTTCCTTTGTTGTGAGTCCCTCTGGCTCTATAAATACCTGATGATCTTTTTTATCTGTGAATCTCTTTATCTTATCTTCTATACTCGGACAATATCGTGGGCCTGTACCTTCTATTTTTCCGGAGTAAAGAGCGCTTTTTTCCATGTTTTCTAATATAAAATCATGCATTTCAGTGGTTGTGTGAGTTAGATAACAGGGGACTTGCTCTTTTTTTATACTTTCTGGCGTGTTCATAAAAGAAAATGGTGTCACCACTTCGTCTCCCAATTGTTCTTCCATAACCGAAAAATCTATGCTGTCTCTATGAATTCTTGGGGGAGTACCGGTTTTTAGTCTGCGTAGAGTGATGCCTCTTTTTTTCATATTCTCACTCAATATATTAGATGGAAATCTTCCATCAGGACCAGATGAATAAATATTTTCACCTATAAAAACCTTTCCTCCCAAATACGTTCCTGTAGCAACCACAACGGCTTTAGCAAAGATATTTCTTCCATCTCTAATCTGTATTCCCTTAATCTCTCCACCTTCTATCAGTAAATCAGTAGCTTCCATCTGTCTGAGTTCAAGATTTTCCTGATTTTCTAAAGTTTTTTTCATTTCCTCATGATATTTTCTTTTATCCATCTGCACCCTGAGTGAATGTACTGCCGGACCTTTGCTTCTATTTAAAATTCTACTCTGTAGATAGGTTTTATCACTTATAAGTCCCATCATACCGCCCAGAGCATCCACTTCTTTTACCAGATGACCCTTGCCCGTGCCGCCAATATTTGGATTACACGATAGAGCAGCTATACCATCCAAATTTATTGTGATGATTAGCGTTTTTATTCCCATTTTACTTGCTATAAGTGCTGCCTCACATCCAGCATGCCCAGCACCAATTACTATCAAATCATATTCCATATTATTTCCCTACACAAAAATCTTTAAATACTCTATCTATTATTTCGTCGTCTCCAACTCTTCCTATAATCTCTAAAACTTTATCGAGCGCAACTCTTAGAGATACCTCCACAACTTCAAATGGCATATAATCCATATCTGATTTTGCCTTAGCTAGTTCTTCCTTTGCTTCTTCTAATAAATTTATCTGTCTAATATTAAATAAAGAGACGAATTCACTATCTAAATTAGTTTTTAGCATATCATAAATCTTTTCTAATAACTCACGAATTCCTATATCATTTTTTACACTTCCAGCAATTACATCTACGCCATACTTCTTTATATCCTCTTCAGAAACTTTTTGTGTTTTATCTAGCTTATTCAAAAAGACAATCTTCTTTTTATCGTTGTATGAACTGAGCAATAATAGATCATCTTCTGATAATTCTTCACTTGCATCTATCATAAGAATTATAAGATCGCTTATCTCAGCGGTTTTTTTAGAAATATCGATACCAATTTTTTCTACCAATTCATCAGTGTTTCTAATACCTGCTGTATCGACCAAATTAAGAGAAATATCTCTATAGAAAATTCTTTCTTCTATAGTATCTCTGGTAGTTCCTGGTATTTCTGTTACTATCGCTCTTTCCTTATTTGTAAGCATGTTTAATAGCGAACTTTTACCCACATTTGGTCTTCCCAAAATAGCGGTTTTTATTCCCTCCTGATAGAGTTTACTTCTATTAGCATCAGATATCAGTGAATCGATTCTTTCGCTTATTATATTTATTCTTTCTTTAAAATCTTCCACATCACCCAATTCTGGATAATCTATCTTTGCCTCACACTCCGCAACTAAAGATATCATCTCATCCATTAGATAATCTATTTTTTCGGAGAGCTTCCCGCTATATATTCTCTGGTACAACTGTTGTTCCGTCTTGGACTCACTGTCTATAATTCCCTTTATAGCTTCTGCTTCTAATAAATTTATGCGCCCATTAAAGAAAGCTCTCTTTGTAAATTCTCCGCCCTCTGCTAATACTGCACCATTTTTAAGCAATATATCCAGCACCATAACACAGCTTACATATCCACCGTGGCAAAAAATTTCTACCATATCTTCCTTTGTATAGGACTTTAGAGCTTGATAATAACAGACCATAACCTCATCTACTATATTTTTTTCATCCAAAATATGGCCATATGTCATATATCGCGGAATCAAATCTTTTCCTTTAAATACTTTATTAACTATTTTTAATGAGTCTTTCCCAGACATTCTAACTATACCTATACCTCCACGTCCTGGTGGGGTAGAGATTGCAACAACTGTTTCTTTCATATTTCTCCTAAAAAATAAAAACCGCCTACTGCGGTTTTTTCTCTATAACTACGTATCTAGCAGGCTCTTCTCCTTCTGAGTGTGTAGTGAGTTCTGGAAACTCATCCGTCAATAACTGGTGTACCACTCTTCTGTCATAAGCGTTCATAGGTCTCATTTTGTAAGAACCATATTGCAAAGCTTTTTTTGCTACGCTCCTAGAAACTGCTTTTATATCTTCTTTGTGTGAATACAAGTAATCTCCACAGTCTACTTCTATTCTTAAATCTGTGTTAAAATTGTTTTTTATAAACAAATTGGTTATGATTCCAATACTTTGTAGAGTTTCTCCTCTTTTTCCAATAAATTGTGAATTATCTTTAAAAGATTTAGGTACAATATCCATAACTATAGAGCCTTCGTTTTCACGCGCATCTATAACTTCAATTTCTGAATCATATCCCATTTTTTCAACTAGCTTTTCTAAAAAATCTTTTACTCCTTCTACTACATCATCAGGATCAGCGATTTCTTCTTTTATTTCTTCAAAAGTCTTTGTAGCCTTGATTACAGTTTTTTCTTCTGTTTCTTCCAGGATTTCATAATCGAAGCCTTCGCCTACATTTTCTATATTCAATTCATTTGTAGCTAAATCTAGTGCGTGTTCTAAATTTTTTCCTTCTACAATTACTTGATTCATATGCGCTCCTTATCTGTTTAAAAGATTATTTACATTTTTTACAAAGATTTCTTTATTAGAGATTATACTCTGTATTATTGTAAATAGTGTAGATGTTGCCCAATATAATGAAAGTCCGCCTGCGTATTTTAATGAGAACCAAAATATCATAAGTGGCATCATTAAATTCATAACCTGCATAGAATTATTTCCTTCTACAGTTGGATTTTTAGGTGTGGTAAGTGTCTGTAGATAGGTGAGTATTCCTACTATTAGAGGCAACGCATACCAATAGGGATCAGGCTGTGTTAAATCTTTTATCCACAAAAAATTCTTTTGCATCGTAGCAAATGCTTCTTCAGTAAAAGCATATTGAGTAGGATTTTGTATAACCGCAAAAAATCCAAATATTATAGGAATTGTAAGTAACATGGGTAGACATCCACCTGTGAGTGATGCATTATTTTCTTTATATAATTTTGCTATTTTCGCATTCATCTGCTGAGGATCGTGTTTAAATTTTATTCTAATTTCCTCTGCCTGCGGCTGTAATTCCTGTGTCTTTTTCATAGCTCTTGCGCTTTTTAAGTTAAGTGGCAAGATTATTACTTTTACAACAATTGTAGCAAGTATAATAGCAAGTGAAAAATAACTTATACTTTCTGGTTCGCTTCCAATTGTATGTAATAAATCATATATTATTTTTAACAGGGCACCAAATATAGTACCTAAAAATCTAAACATATTTTTCCTTTCTTAAGGCACGGGATCATATCCGCCCTCAGTTCCAGGTCTACATCTCATTATTCTTTTTATACTGAGCTTTAGCGCCTTTATAAATGGATATTTTTTAAAGGCTTCCTTTGCATACTCACTACAACTGGGTATAAATTTGCAATGTTTTCCCGGAATTAGTATTTTTAAAAATTTTTGATAAATATAAATAAAAAAAAGAGCTAAATATTTCATTTAACAATTCTTTCTTGGCATAGGATTTGGATGAGGTTTTTTTTCAATTCACAAAAACTCAAATTTCCTGTAGTTGTTTTGGGTACAATCACTAAATTATATGGTTTTAGTGACGGAATTTGTGTTAGCATGATAGCTTTTATTCTTCTCTTTAGGAGATTTCTTTTTACAGCTTTGCCATGTTTTTTACTAACCACTATACCAATTTTTTTCGAACCATAGGAATAATATATATTAAAAAATTTACTTGATATTTTTTTTCCTTTGTTATAAAGGCGATTGAAATCCTCATCCTGCCTTAGACGGTTTTTTTGTTTAAGCACTAAGCACTCAAAACCTTTCTTCCTTTTTGTCTTCTTCTTTTTAATACTTTACGTCCAGCTGTAGTTTTCATTCTTTGTCTAAAACCGTGAACTTTACTTCTTTGTCTTCTTTTAGGTTGGTAAGTTCTCTTCATGAGTACACCTCCTTAAATATAATTTATCTCATCAATTTTAACATATTTTTTTATAATTGTAAATACAAAAAGATATCTAGTTTTCTTCTAACACCAAACATATTCTTGCGTCATTTTTTTTGTTGTTGCATGTAGATAGCAATAATACATCTTTGTTCTGAGAGAATTCTTCAAAGAAAAATCCACGTTTTTCAATGTTTTGGATAAATTTATCTCTGCCATATTTATCTAAATTTCTAATATTGGAATATATAAAATCTCTATCCACATCCAGATCCACTTCAAATATTGCGATTGGCTTGTATTTTTTTATTGTTTTTCCATAATCTAGCGTGACTTCTTTTATATCTCTCCTAAAGTCTTCATCATAAAATTTTACAATATTTGAAAAGAATGTTCCATTATCCATATTGTGGCCATAAATAATTTTTACACTGTCTTCATCGCTTGTTCTGTAGTCGAAAAAAAGTGCACCAGATTTTGATTTTTTACCATCTATAGAATGATGTAAATAATAGCTATTATCCGTGCCCATAACTACATAATCTTCCGTTACTTTAGGTATATTTATTTTACAGATTATATTTTTTTCTTCTAAATTTTTAAAAAATTCTTCTTCATTTTGTGAATTATCTTTTATTTCTTCTACTATTTCTAGGTTATTCTTTTTTGTATTGTCATTAAATCCCAAATAGATAAAAAATATGCACAGAATAAAGAGAAAAATACTTATTATTCTTTTTATTATTTTCATTTGTGATACTCTTTTTTATTTATTATTGTGAATGCTCTATATATTTGTTCTATTAGAAAAAGTGTAGCAAAGTGGTGCAAAAATGTCATTTTAGAAAGTGATATCTTTTTATGATTTTTGATTAATTCCTGATCATATCCATTGCTTCCACCTATTATAAAGCTAGTTGCTCTTCCTTTTTCATGATTCTTTTTAATTATTTCAGAAAATTCTATAGAGTCATAAAATTCTCCTCTTTCGTCTAGAAAATATATATCTCCATCTGCGTTTTGTAATGCTCTTTTAGTTTCTGCCTCAAGCTTTTGTGTGATATTTGATCCATCACTTTTTAATTTTTCTTCTTTTAGTTGCGTATGAACTATTTTTTCGTAAATATTGATCTTTTTGATATATTCATCCAACAAATTTTGATAATTTTTTTCGATTTTACCAGTTGTTATAAGTTTGATCATAATTCTATTATCTTTCCTATTTTATTTCTATAAGAGAGGCTTAGGTTGCAGGGAAGATTTTCTTTTACTAGCATATTTTTTACATGATTAAAGGTGATTTCTTCTGTTGTATTTTCACTAGATAGATGTGCTAATACTACATGATTGCTTTTTTTTACTCTCTGCTTTATCAAAAATTTTCCTGCATCTTCGTTAGATAGATGACCTTTTGAAGATAGAATTCTCCTCTTTAATGTATACTTATATCTTCCATTTAAAAGTAAATCCACATCGTGATTTGCCTCTACTAAAAAAATATCCGAATCCTTTGTCTTCTCTAAAATCTCATCTGTCACAATTCCCAGATCCGTCAAAATGGTGATTTTTCTATCCTCATTTTTTATAGTAAATTGAACCGGATCTTTTGCATCATGACTTACATTAAAAGGCTCAATTAGTAAATCATTTATTCTAAAATTAGACTTAAATACTCTTATATTATTAAAATCTACCTTGCCAATTATTGGAAAACTTTCCATTATAGTTTTTTCGTTGGCATAAATTTTTAGATTATATTTTCTAGAAGCAATCCCGACTCCTGCCACATGATCTCTATGTTCATGTGTCAATACTATTCCATCCAATTCTTCTGGTGATACTCCTATTTCATTTAAACGAGATTGAAGTGTTTTACCATTTATTCCGCAGTCAATTAAAATCTTTGTGTTAGAAGTTTCTATATAATGAGCGTTTCCTGAACTGCCACTACCTAAAGATACAAATTTTATCATTCTAGCACAATAATAAGCCCGTCTTTAAATCTTACTCTAAGTCCTAATCGGGCATTTCCTCCTTCTGCATTTTCATAAACTAAGTAAGGACTTTTAGAAGTATTGAAACTGTAGCAGGGCAAGATCTCTACAATTTGTCTGCCACTAGCTTCTTTATAATTTATGAGTTTAAGTAACAATCTTTTTGGATCCTCTATAGAAATTTCTTCTTTTTGAGGAGTGGGGATAAGAAATGAAGTTCTTTCCATAAAAATTACACCATCTTCATTGAGACTTATATTTGTATAAGCCCTTTCTAAAAACAATCCCGAATTAGGATCTTTTAGCCCAAATGAAAATGTAAAATTATTATATTTATACTCTTCATAATTTAAAACCAAATTGTCATAGAGATATCTTTTTTTCAAAAAATCTATAGCAATGCTTCTAGCTTCATCCAGAGTTTTTATCTTTCTATCTCTCTTTTCAGGAGTATTTTTATACCGCAAAAGCTTTCTATTTATAATGCTTAATGATTCAAAACCTTCTGAAATTTCAGTTATCAATTCATCACTTTTTATAACTGGATCATCAAAAAAAACTTTAGCAATATCATCCACATCCGGAATAACAAACTCCATACGAATCTTTTTTGCGCTAATATTTTCAGGAATGTCTGCATAATTTTCTATACCATACTTTTTTAAAATGCTATTGACATCAAAATTATCACCCTTTTGTTCACGTCTAGTAACAAGGGTGTAAAGCAAAAAGATATTTAATAGAACAAATAAAATAATGAGCTGAGTCTTTGTTTTTTCAAAATCCAAAACGATTACCTTTCTTCACTAATATCAATTCTTTTTAATTCCAAAAGATTTCCTTTTCTTTCATACAAGAAATAATTATTTAAAGATGTATCAACTTTCAATCCTTCTATTTCAGGCTTTCTAAAAATATCAGAATAATTGCTAGCATTTACATACATACTTCTAAATTCTGACACTCTATTTTTCTGAATCTTTACATAAATTCCATCTTTATAAGCATTTCTAACAGCTATAGATTCTTCTGGCAAAAGCTCTACAATAAAACTACTATCATCTAAATTTGTCTTGAATTCAATTAAATTTACTATCCTATAATTTTTAAAATTAAGAGGCATACTAAGTACAAATTTTTTCAAATTCACTAAGCTATCCAAAAGATTTAGCCTTTCATCTACATTGTTTATAGTCTGAGAAAATGAAATCTCGCCATTTATTAGAATCTCTAAACTCTTTAAATCTGTATTGAAAATATAGCCATCTTGCTGCTCTGTTTCATAAAAATTATTCTGCTGCAAAAACTCCTCAGCTATAGAATTAAGTTCTCTATAACTCAAATTTTGAACTAAATTTTCTTCCTCTGCATAAAAATTTACATTTGTAGAATTCTTATAATTGAGATCCTCATCAAAAGAAAAAAACATCTTTGCCTCTTTAAAATCTACAGACTTACTTTTATATTTATAAACTCCATCTTCAGTGTTGTATAAAACATAATCTCTTCCCAAAAATACACCGCGAATCTCAGCAAATTTAAAATTATTTTTGACATTCAAACTATTTGAAAAAAGCGAAGTTGGAAAATTAAAACTAGGAATCAAAAGTCTTCCCGATTCTTTAAATTTAAAATCCTTAAACGCAGAAAAATCTTCTAATTTTTCATAGGAATTAATCTCCAAAGAAGAAATGATTTGCTCATTTACAAGCTTATAATCTATAGCATCAAAAATTTCTCTATTTGGTGAAAAAGAAAAATATTTTGCATATTTAAAAACATCTATTGTTTCTATTGTTTCAGATTCTTCTATATCAGAAATTTGCTTTATATTCAAAATCTTATAAGACAAAAATAATGCTGTAATAATCAAAAATAATAAAATATAATTTTTAATATTTTTCATGGCTATCATCCAAAACTATTGTAAATTTGCTTCCCTTATTGAGTTCGGACTCCACTAAAATTTTACCACCCAAAGTTTCTATCATCTTCTGAGCGATAGAAAGCCCAAGTCCAGTTCCACCCATACTTCTAGAACGAGATTTTTCTACTCTATAAAATCTTTCAAAAATTTTATCTAAATCTGCTTTTGGAATACCAATACCATTATCTTCTACACTAATCATTACAGAAGATCCCTTTTTATAGGTCTCTACTTTTATAACTCCGCCTTCATTTGTGTATTTATTGGCATTGCTTATCAAATTAATAATAACTTGCAAGATATCATCTTTATTCGTATAGACAAAAAGATCATCCTCATAATATTCGTGAATACTCTGATTTTTTTCCTTTATTATCATCTTCTGACGCATTACTGCATTTTTTGTAATATCAGTAATATTTACAAGCTCTTTTTTCTTCTCTTCCACAACATTATCAAGAGTACTCAAAGTGAGAAGATCTCTAACAATATGAGCCATCCTATCTGATTCATCATTAATAACTTTTAAAAAATTATTTCTAGTTTCACTATCTAGATCCATACTCATAAGAGTTTCAGCATAAGCCTTTATCCCCGTGATAGGCGTTTTTAATTCATGGCTTACATTTGCAATAAAATCTCGTCTCATATCTTCTAGATGTTTTTCCTTGGTCATATCCTGGTAGATTATCAAAATACCAGAAGTATCTAAATTCTCATCATCAAAAGCTGTAAAAATAGCCTTATAAGTCTTATCATCTCTGGTAATAAAATTTTCCCCATAAATGGAATATGGATTTTTTATATTTACATTAATAAGACCAATATCATCCAGAGTTAGATTGGCAGCATCTAGAGTTTTTTCATCACAAACACCAAAAACTTCTTTTGCCATCGGATTTATATGAATTATATTTTTATCCTGATCAATAGCTAAAAGAGCTTCCTGCATATGTGAAAATATGGTATCTAATTTATTTGACTCTCTTTTTATATATTTAATATTTCTATCAAGCTCCATACTCATCATATTAAACATTTCAGCTAGTCTACCAATTTCGTCATTGGATTTAACCTGCAGCTTTAAAGAAAAATCTCCATCTCTCATCTTTTTTGCAACTTCTGTAGCTTGTCTAATAGGACCGGTAATACCACTTGCTAAAATAAAACTAAAAATAATGGTAATAATAAGTGTGAAAATAAAAGCATCCAGCATAATTCTTTTTACTCTATTTAGAGTATCTGAAATACTATCTAAATGCAAAATGGCATATAAAACACCGCTTACCTTATTATTTTGCGACAAAATAGGAAAGACGAGATGTTGTTTATTGCCATTTTCTACAAACTTTTTATTTGAAAAATTACCCCTGTAGGCATTCTGAATAAGCTCTACTTTGAGTTCTTCCAAAGTATAAGCATTTTGACCGATATTTCTATTCGCATGAGAACTCTTTACAGCTAATAGATTTGTAAAATCCTCACTAGAAATGATATAAATATCCTCATCATTTTGAAAACGACGAATCAAAGAAGCCTGAATTCCACGAATATTTTCATCTAGCGAATCAGACTTAAAATATGTGGTATCAAGCATCTGTGTAATTCTATCAGAAATATTTTTTATCTTATCATTGACTAAACTATTTTCTAAACGAGTAGTAATGGATGAAAATAAAATCAAAACAACGCTTAATATCAAAAGAAAATAAATAAAAACAAAACGCCATCTTATGGATTTAAGCCCCAAAGTAATATCCTACCCCTCTTTTAGTTAAAATATATTTAGGCTCTGCACAATCATCTTCAATTTTTTCTCTAAGACGTCTAATGGTTACATCTACAGTACGTATATCACCAAAATATGCATATCCCCAAACTTCACTCAAAAGTTGCTCACGAGAAAATACCTGATTTTTATTTTCAGCAAGATATTTCAAAAGTTCAAACTCTCTCATGGTAAGATTTACAACTTCATCACGTTTAGTAACTTCATATTTGTTGAGATCTATCTTTAAATCAGAAAAAACTTTTATTTCAGGCTCATTTTGTTTTGAGCTCATTCTTCTTAAATTAGCTTTAACTCTAGCTATTAGTTCTCTCATAGAATATGGTTTTACAATATAATCATCCGCCCCAAGTTCTAATCCCAAAACTTTATCTACTTCTTCTTCTTTGGCGGTGAGCATCAAAACTGGAAAAGAATAATCTTTTCTGATAGTTTTTAAAACTTCAAAACCATCCATCCCCGGCATCATGACATCTAATAACATCAAATCACAAGGCTTTTTATTTACTTGCTCTAAAGCTTCAAAACCATCTTTTAATCCAACAACCTCGTATCCTTCTTTTTCTAAATTAAATTTGACAATATCAGTAATTTGCTTTTCATCATCAACAACGTAAATTAGACTCATAATAACTCCTTTAATATTTTTGGTGCGAATAAGAGGAATTGAACCTCTATCTTTCCCGTCGGAAGGGAGAGCTCTATCCGTTAAGCTATATTCGCATGGCGCACTTAAGAGGAATTGAACCTCTGGCCTTTCGCTTAGGAGGCGAACGCTCTATCCGACTGAGCTATAAGTGCGTATAATTTATTATAACAAAATAATTTTTTTATTTCAATTTTAAAAAATACAAAAAAAAAGAGTAAAAACTCTAATTTTTTTTCGGCTTAATACTAACCCTGTCTATAACTCCATCACTTACTTTTACAATTTTTAAAATATAGCCATTATATTCAAAAACCGTATTTTCTTGAATCGGCTTTTTGTATTGCTCTGAAAGTTCAAAAACAAGACCGCCCAATGTATTTGTCTGATTACCTAAATCGATGTGATGATCTTCTCTGAGTCTAGTAAGAGAAAGAGAAGCTTGAAAACTTCCGTCTAACTTTGAATTTTTAAATTCATCATGAGATAAAAATCTATATGCTAAAAAGATTAAAAGAACACTTACACTTCCAAGCAGCATATCAAGCATAGTATCTGCATAAACCAACATCTTTCTAGCGATAACAAAAAGAATAAGAGATAAAATTGCCTCCATTTTGTGAGATAAAATCATATAAATGAGCTCTATACCCACAACCAAAATCAAAACATGTCTTAAAAATTCTGCAAAGCTCTTGTAAGAAAGATTTTGACTGCTTCTAATCAGATCTATGATATATTTAAAAAGATCTGGTATACCAGCTAAAACTGCTATCAAAACAACTATACATAAAATATATTCGACAAATTTTAAAATCTTTCTGTAGCTTAATTCTTTAAAAAATTTCATACACACCTCTTTTATATTTTATCATAAATAAAGCTACCTCATCAACTATATTTTATTTCTAAACTTATTTATAAATCTAATTATTGGATAATAAAACATTGCTATAATAACTAAAAAAATTGGACTAATTTTGAAAAAAACTCCAACTAGAGTTACAACCAAAAACAAAAAGAGATTACCAATACTTTTGTTAAAATTTTTAAAAAGATTTAAAAAACTCACACAAATAAGAGCGAGTACCGCAGGCTTAGTAGCATCAAAAAATTTTACAACAAATGGATAATCCTTTATATGAGTAAGAAATGAACTCAAAAAATATATTATCAAAAAAGATGGCATAATAACTCCAAAATAAGAAATTATAGCCCCAAAAGTTCCATAAATATTTTTGCCTAGATTAATACTCATATTTACCGCTAAACTCCCGGGTGAAGCCTGTGAATATACAAGCGCATTATTAAATTCATCATCATCTACATAATTACTACTTACTAATTCCTTTTTCAAAACCAAAATCATACCATATCCGCCACCGAAAGATATAATTCCTATTTTAAAAAATTTTAAAAACAATTTTAAATACTTCATAAAATCGCTCCTATAGTACCAGCTAAAAACAAAACCAAAATAGGATGTATTTTAGTTTGCAACAAAAGAAAAGAACCTACAAAAATAAGACCACTCTTAAAGCTGTAGATAGATGAGGGAACAAGCATAATTATTGCATCCAAAATAAAGCCCATAACAGCTGATTGGAGCCCGTTAAAAATATCATTTTTCAAAGTAACATTTCCATATTTAAAAAACAATTTTTTAATAAATAAAAACAAAATCAAAATTATGATAAGACTCGGTAGACTTACAGCAATTGTAGAAACTACGCTACCTAAAAAACCTGCTTTTTGCCTCCCAATCAAAGTTGCAGCGTTAATTCCAAAACTACCAGGAGTCATCTCTGAAATTGTCATATAATTAATAAATTCTTCTTTTGTGATCAGATTGGAATCTATAAATTCGTGTTCAAAAAGTGGAAGCATGGCATAGCCTCCTCCAAAACTAAAAAGACCAATCTTTAAAAATTTTAAAATCAATATCCATAACATAAAAAGAATTATACTACTATCAATTTATATTTGCAAAAAAATTAAAAAATTGTTATACTATCTGTGTAAAACTTGTAAGTAAAACGGAAATTTTTATTTTTATTCACAGCTGAAATATTGATTGTGTGAATAACTTTATGTAAATTTTAAAAATACTTTAAAATGTGTAAATACTAACAAATTTCCCTTTTATTTTTTTTTGAAAACTTAGAAAAATAGAGATAAAAATCTTAATTAAAAAAAGAGGTTGTGGAAAACTTTTTTATACAAGTGCATTTAGTTTTCCACAGGTGTTAATAAAGAGGTAATCATGAATAGAGACGAACTTTGGAAAAAAATTTTAAAAGAGATGGAATCTATAATTTATCTTTCAAAATTCAATTTTGAGGCATTTATTTTATCGCTTAGACCTGTATATATGCGCGGAAATATTTTATACATAACAGGGCCCAACATTTTTACTTTAAGTGTCGTAAGAAACAAATATTATGTACATCTATTAAAAGCAGGTCACAAGTTTTTACCAAGTCTTCAGATAGAAATTCTAGATCCCAACGAAGCAAAAAAATATGATTTGATAGAAGATAGATATTCACCAGAAATAGAAGATATAAGACCGAATTTGAATGTAAAATATACCTTCAATAATTTTGTTGTAAGTGATGAAAATAGATTTGCTCATGCAACGAGCTGGGCGATAAGCGAAAATCCTGGTAATGTTTTTAATCCATTTTTTATTTATGGTAAAAGTGGTTTGGGTAAAACTCATCTCATGCACGCCATGTGCCACAAAATTTTAGAGAATTTTCCTGAAAAAAAAGTAAAATATGTAACGTGCGAACAATTTACAAATGAATTAATAGAAGCACTAAAAAATGGAAAAAATCAACAGTTTAGAGATAGATATAGAAATCTAGACTGTCTTATGATTGATGATATACAATTTTTAAAGGGTAAAGTTTCAACACAGGAAGAATTTTTTCACACATTCAATGCTCTTTATTCAAACAATTCACAGATTGTTTTAGCTTCTGATAAATTGCCAAAAGAAATTGGTAGTCTAGAAGAAAGACTGGTAAATAGATTTGAATCAGGTGTTGTATCTGATATTACCATGCCAGGTTTTGAAACTAGAGTTGCCATTTTAGAAAAAAAGGCATCTTTTGAAAATTATCACATAGAAACAAGATTTTTAGAATTGATAGCTGAAAATATTACGACTTCTATTAGAGAATTAGAAAGTGCACTCAAAAGAGTAAATGCTCTAAGTGTTTTAAAGGAATCAAAAATTGATGAAAAACTCATTTTCTCAGTTTTAGAGAATATGAGAACTGAAAATATTAATAATAAATTTTTGGATCCCGACAAGATTATAGAAGTTGTTGCGCAAAATTATATGCTTACAAAAAAAGATATAATCTCTTCCTCCAGACAGAAAGAAATTGCTTTTGCTAGACATATTGCCATGTATTTAGTAAGAGAAAATACTGATCTATCACTTCCCACTATAGCGTCTTATTTTGGTGGTAGAGATCATACAAGTGTCATTTATGGTGTGAATAAGATTTCAAATTTAATAGAAACTGACAGCAGTTTAAGGCGTAAATTGGAGTTTTTAGTAAAAGAAGTGAAAAAAATCTAGCAACTTATTAACAATAATCTATTTTTTATTCACATGCTGTTAATTGAAATTTAAACAAAAACAACTGTTTACTCACATATTAACAGGCCCTACTACTACTACTTTTTATTTATAATAATAAGGAGACGAATATGAAATTTAGTGTAGAAAGAAAAAAAATACTCGATTCAGTAAGAATTGTACAAAAAGGAGTTTCTAAGAGCAGTCAATCTACAATTTTAGAAGGTATTTTATTTGATTTAAAAAATAATATATTAACTCTATCTAGCACCGATCTTAGAGTTTCAGTTAAAACTCAGCTGGAAGTAAATTCTTTAGAAGAGGGAAGTTATGTTATAAACTCTACTATAATTAGTGAAATTTTAAGAAAATTAGATACTGATATGATAGATTTTTATATAGATGAAAATTTTACTCTTCATATAAAAAGTGGAAAGTTCAATACATCATTTAGTGTATTTCATGGGGATGAATTTCCAGTTTTTCCCAAATATATAGAAGATGATTTTGTAACTATAAATAGTGATGTATTTTTTAAAATGCTAAAAGTTACAAAATCAAGCGTAAGTCAGGATGAAACAAGACTTATATACACAGGTGTGAATATAAAGATAAAAAATAATTTATTGGAAGCTGTTTCACTTGATGGATATAGAATAAGTGTATTTAGAACTAATGTAGAAAGTGATACAGAAATAAATATCATAATTCCGCTATATGCACTAAATATAGTTGAAAAAATGATAAAAGAGGATAATAAAATAGTTATTTGCAAAAGTAATAATCAGGCTGTATTTAAAATAGATGATACAATTTTACTCACACGTATATTCGAAGGAGAATTTTTAGATTATAATCCACTGGTAAATTTTGATGGAAATACAGTTGTAGAATTAAAAAGAAAACTCTTTTACAATGTACTTGATAGAAATAATATTTTATCAAGAGGCAATCTAAATTTAGTAGAATTGGAAATCAAAGATACAACAATGGAAGTAATAAGTAGCGGAGAATTTGGGAATACAAAGGAAAATTTCAATATTTTAAAAAATGGAAATGATGTTGAAATAGCATTTAATGGAAGATATCTAAGAGAAGGTTTGGAATTATTTGAAGATGATGATTTGAAAATTGTAATTATTGATAATCTAAGTCCTATGACATTATTAGGAAAAGAGGATAATTCTATAATTCACGTAATACTCCCAGTAAGAAAGAATGGATAATTATGAAAGAAATAAAAGTTAAACCAAATACTGAGATCAAAAATTTTATAAAAATATGTATGAATCTATCTGGTGGAGAGTCTAAATTTGTAATTAAAAATGAAATGGTAAAAGTAAATGGAATTATAGAAAATAGACCTTCACATAAGATTGAAAACAATGATATTGTGGAATTTGAAAATAATATTTTTAAAGCAATAATAGAATAATGGATCTAAGAAAAATAAAATTAATAAATTTTAAAAATTTTAAAAATGAATCCTGTGATATAAAAGATGGATTTACACTTATTGTTGGTGAAAATGGAGCTGGAAAAACTAATCTTTTAGAGAGTATAAATTATCTATATACTGGTGAGGGATTTAATAAAGTTTTTAATGATCATATAAATTATAACGAAAAATATTCACTTATATCTGGAATTTTTGAAGAAGGTATAAGAAAAATAGAAAAGACAATAGCTCTACAAAAAATAAATGACGAAACCACAATCTCTAGAAATATAAATACAAATAAAGTTAAAAATAAAAAAGTATTTAAAACTCATAATACGGTTTTGTTTGAGCCATATGATTTATTTATAATAGATGCAACACCATCTGTTAGAAGAAAATTTTTAGATAATATAATAATATCTATTTCTGATGAATATGAAAGGCTTATCTATTCTTATCAAAAGCTTCTTATAAATAGAAATAATCTGTTAAAAGAAGAAAAAATAAATTATACACTTTTGGAAGTAATAGATGATAAGATGATAGAGAAAATAATTGATATTGCTAGATATAGAGAAAAATATATAAAAATATTAAATGAATTAGCAAATATCCATATAAAAAGTATAGATGAAACATATAATTTACAATTATCTATGAAATATTCGTATGATATAGAAAATATAAAAAGAGATTTTAAAAATAGATTGAGTGAAGATATATATAAAAAACACACAAATATAGGAAGTCATTTGGATGATATAAATATAAATTTTAAAAATAATTCAGCTAAAAATTTTTCTAGTAGAGGACAAAAAAGAGCGGTAATTATATCACTTAAATTGGCTAATGTAGATATTCTTAAAAAATTATCTGAATTAGAAACTGTATTACTTTTAGATGATTTGATGTATGAATTTGATATTATAAAAAATAAAAAAATATTTGAACTTATTTCTAAATTTAGAGCATTTGCTACATCTACAGTTAAGCATGATGCCGATAATATAATCTATATAAAAGATAATAAATTAGATAAATGAAAGGAATAAATATGACTGAAAATACAAAAAGAAATTATGATGCTAGTAGTATACAAGTTTTAGAGGGATTAGAACCTGTAAGATTACGTCCCGGTATGTATATAGGTTCTACATCTGAAAGAGGTCTTCATCATTTGGTATATGAAGTTGTTGATAACTCAATAGATGAAGCGCTTGCTGGAATTTGTGATACCATCATAGTAACTATAAATGAAGATGGCAGTATAAGTGTAGAAGATAATGGAAGTGGTATACCAACAGAAATTCACCCAAAAACTGGTAAAAGTACAGTAGAAACAGTACTTACTATATTACATGCTGGTGGTAAGTTTGATAATGGAGCTTATAAAGTTTCTGGAGGTCTTCATGGTGTAGGTGTAAGTGTAGTTAACGCTTTGAGTGAATGGCTTATAGCTACAGTAAAAAGAAATGGAAAAATATATACACAAAATTTTTCTAGAGGAAAAGCTATATCTGAATTAGAATGTGTAGGAGAAGCAAATACTACAGGAACTACTATAACATTTTTGCCGGATAAAGAAATTTTTGAAACCACTATATTTAGTTTTGAAACATTGGAAACTAGATTTAGAGAAATGGCTTTTTTAAATAAGGGAGTTAAAATAACTATTTCAGACAAAAGAGAAGGAAAAGAAAAAGAAAAAACCTTCAAATTTGATGGTGGTATAAAAGAGATGGTAACTTATTTGAACAAAAATAAAACTCCTATTTTTAAAGAAATTGTATATTTTGAAAATGAAAGAGATGATGAGTCAGTAGAAATCGCTCTACAATATACAGAATCATATTCTGAAAATGTAATAAGCTTTGCTAATACAATTCATACACCTGAAGGAGGAACACATCTCCAAGGATTTAGAACTGCTCTAACCAGAGTGGTAAATGATTATGGAAGAAAATATAATATTTTAAAAGATAAAGATCAAAATCTATCTGGTGATGATGTAAGAGAAGGGCTTACAGCTGTTATAAGTGTAAAATTAAAACAACCACAATTTGAAGGTCAAACAAAAGCAAAATTAGGAAATTCAGAAACTAGTGGTATAGTAAATGCGATTACAGGAGAATTTTTATCAGAATTTTTTGAAGAAAATCCAAAAGTTGCAAAAACAATTTTAGATAAGGCAATAAAATCATTTAGAGCTAGGGAGGCTGCTAGAAAAGCTAGAGATTTAACTAGAAAGAGATCTATCCTAGAATCTACAACTCTTCCTGGAAAATTAGCAGATTGTCAAAGTAATGATAATTCTCTAACTGAAATATTTATAGTAGAGGGTGATTCTGCGGGAGGAAGTGCTAAACAGGGAAGAGATAAACATTTCCAAGCTATTTTACCTTTACGTGGAAAAATTATGAATGTTGAAAAAGCTAGACTAGATAAAATTTTAGGTTATCAGGAAATAAAATCTATGATCACAGCTTTTGGTACAGGAATAGGTGAAGATTTTGATATTTCAAAACTCAGATATGGAAAAATCATCATCATGACAGATGCTGATGTAGATGGTTCTCATATAAGAACTCTTTTACTAACATTTTTCTTTAGATATTTAAGACCACTTTTAGATGAAGGTCATATCTATATAGCTCAACCACCTCTTTATAAAGTAACTAAATCCAAAAATATAACATATTGTTATTCTGATGAAGAATTAGAAAAACATTTAAATGAAATTGGTAGAGATGGAATTCAATTACAGAGATACAAAGGTTTAGGTGAGATGAATTATGATCAGTTATGGGATACTACAATGGATCCTGAAAAGAGAGTTATACTAAGAGTAAATGTAGATGATGCACAAAAAGCTGATGAAATATTTAACGTACTTATGGGAGATAAAGTAGAACCAAGAAGAGAATTTATCGAAGAAAATGCTAAATATGTATCTAATTTAGATATCTAGGGGGAAAGATGGATAACATTAAAAATATAAAAGTAGAAAAGGAAATGGAAAAATCATATCTGGATTATGCGATGAGCGTTATTGTTTCTCGTGCTTTGCCAGATGTAAGAGATGGATTAAAACCTGTTCACAGAAGAATTTTGTATTCGATGGATGAGCTAGGTATAAGAAGTGATAAACCATATAGAAAATCTGCACGTGTAGTAGGGGATGTTTTGGGTAAATATCACCCACACTCAGATATTGCAGTTTATGATGCGATGGTTAGATTTGCACAAGATTTTTCTATGCGTTACACACTCGTAGATGGACATGGTAACTTTGGTAGTGTGGATGGTGATGGCGCTGCTGCTATGCGTTACACAGAGGTTAGAATGGAAAAACTATCAGAAGAAATGCTACGCGATATAGAAAAAGATACTGTAGATTTCATGCCTAACTTTGATGAAAGTCTTAAAGAACCAAGAGTATTACCTTCTAGATTTCCCAATCTTTTGGTAAATGGTTCTAGCGGTATTGCTGTAGGTGTGGCAACCAATTTACCTCCGCATAATTTGAAAGAAGTTATAGATGCTATTGTCTATTTCATGGAAAATCCTGAATGCACAAATAAGGATTTAAATAAAATTGTAAAGGGACCAGATTTTCCTACAGGCGCAACTATAATGGGAAAATCAGGAATAAAAGATGCATATGAAACTGGTAGAGGACTTATTACATTAAGAGCAAAGGCTGAAATAGAAACAACATCACGCGGAAAAAGCCAAATCGTAGTAAGAGAAATCCCATATCAGGTAAATAAAGCAAAATTAATTCAAAAAATCGCAGAGCTAGTTAGAGATAAAGTAATAGATGGAATTACTGATATACGTGATGAGTCTGATAGACAAGGAATGAGAATTGTAATAGAATTACGTAAAGATGCAACTCCAAAAGTAGTTTTAAACTTACTCTACAAAAAAACACAAATGCAAACCACATTTGGTGTAATAAATCTTGCACTTGTAGATGGAGAACCAAAAACTTTATCACTAAAAGAGCTAATCTATTATTATTTGGATCACCAAAAAGATATCATCACCAGAAGAACTAGATATGACTTAAAAAAAGCAGAAGATAGAGCTCATATAGTAGAGGGTTTGATAAAAGCTTTAGATAATATAGATGAAATTTTAAATACCATTAGAGCATCAAAAGATGAATCTACAGCAAGAGAAAATTTAATTAAAAAATTTGAATTTACTGAAGTACAGGCAAATGCAATCTTACAAATGCAATTTAGAAGACTTACTGGTCTTGAAAGAGAAAAATTAGTTACAGAATTTGAAGATTTGATCAAAAAAATAGAAAGATTTAAACAAATCTTATCCAGCGAAAGACTTCTACTAAATATCATAAAAGACGAACTATTAGAAATAAAAGAAAAATATGGTGACGAAAGAAAAACTGATATAGTACTAAACGAAGGCGATATAGATATAGAAAATCTAATAGCAGATGAAAGCGTAGTAATCACCATCTCAGATAAGGGATATATAAAAAGAGTAAATGAAAACACTTACAAACTTCAAAGAAGAGGCGGAAAGGGAATAAAAGCTATGAACACCTCATCAAGCGATTTAGTAAGTGATCTATACACATTAACTACACATGATTATGTATATTTCTTTACAACAAAGGGAAAAGTTTATTCACTAAGAGCGTTTGATATACCAGAAAGTTCTAGAACTGCAAAAGGTACAGCTATAGTAAATCTACTGAACATAGATGGGGATGAAAAAATATCTCAAATCCTACCTATAAAGAAAAACGAAGACAGAGACTATATAGTTATGATAACCAAAAATGGTATTATCAAAAAATCAAATCTATCCGATTATGAAAATATAAGAAATAATGGATTAAAAGCTATAAATCTTGATGAAGATGATTCACTCATATCTGTAATATTAGCAAATGACAACGAAGAAATAATAACTACAACAAATAATGGATTAATACTTCGAACAAAATTAAATAGCATAAGAAGCTTGGGAAGAAGTGCTAGAGGAGTAAAACTTATCAATCTTTCTAAAGAAGATAGTGTAGTAAATTCATCAATAGTAAGAAGAGATCAATACATTTTGACAATCACTGAAAAGGGATATGGAAAACTAACTGATCTAAATGAATTTAAGGCACAAAATCGTGGTGGAAAAGGTGTAAAAGGACATAAAATAACACCTAAAACTGGAAAAATAGTGACAAGCCTAATTGTAAATAAAGAAAATGAAATATTATTAATCAATTCCAGCGGTGTAATTATACGTATAGAAACAAAGAGCATTGCAGAAACAAGCAGAAATGCATCTGGAGTAAAACTTATGAATTTAGAAGATGAAACAATAGTTGCAGCGCAAGTGACGGAGGATTAAATGACAGAAAAAATATTTAAATTTCAGGGTGATATAGATATATTCACAGCTAAAGACAAATTCAAAGAAGTAGAAGAAGCATCATTAAATGGTATTGAATACATGATAATAGATTTTAGTGAAGTGACATTTTTAGATTCTACAGGTCTTGGTCTTCTAATAAGCCTAAAACAAAAACTAAATCAGGAAAATAAAAAAATAAAAATAATAAATTCACCCGCAAATATAAGAAAAGTATTTGAAATAACAGATTTATTGGAAACATTTGAAATGGAGTAAATATGAAAAAATCTGATAAAATAAAAATCGTTTTGCCAACAGATGGTTTGTACACAAATTCTATGAGATTATTTGTTGCTGGACTTGCTTCTAGTCTTGATTATGACACAGATAAACTCGATGATTTAAAAAATATTATTTCTGAAGTATTTGTTCAAGCCAAAGAGCAAAAAAAAGAAAATATAGAACTTGAAATAGATATCTTAAAAGAAAATGAACTTTCTGAGATAATTATTGATACAAACATTAAAAAAGCTAAGCTAAGTAAAAGCCCATATGATATGACACCAGAGGAGCTTATAAAGGCATATACCGAAAAGATTGTGCTATCTAACCAAATAATTAAAGAGTCTTCACAGAAAATAGAAGAAAATGAAAAAGGCAATCTAAAAATAATCTTTAGTAAAGGACAATAAAATGGCAAAATCCAAAAATGATATTGTCAAAGAACTTTTTTTGGAATATCAAAAAACAAATGACCCCGCCATAAGAGATAAGATAATAGAGGAAAACCTCTATCTTGCTGAAATACTATCAAGAAGATATTTAGGTCGTGGAATGGAATATGAAGATATTTATCAAGTCGCTTGTATAGGACTTATACTTGCAGTAGATAGATATGATATTTCAAAAGGATTTGAATTTTCTTCTTATGCAACTCCTACCATCGTGGGAGAGATAAAGAGATTTTTTAGAGATAAGGGCTGGACAATAAAAGTTCCTAGAAGAATTCAGGAACTAAATAAAAAAATAAATAATGCAAAAATTTCTCTTTCACAAAAATTAGAAAGACCGCCCACTCCAAAGGAAATAGCCAAAAATCTGGATATAACCGAAGAAGAAGTTATAGAAGTTATGGAGGCAAGTAAAGTCTATCAGCCGGGAAGTTTAGATCTGTCTATAGATGATGCTCAGGATGGAGAATTATTTTTATCGGATGTTATAGGTGATGTAGATCATACTTATGAAAGAGTTGAAAATTTAGACTTTTTATTAAAAGCTATGAAAAATTTAAATGAGATGGAAAAGACGATTATAATAGATAGATATATTCATAAAAAGACGCAGATTGAAATAGCAAAAGAGCTTGACTGTTCACAGATGACTGTAAGCAGAATAGAAAAAAAAGTTCTAAAAATGCTCAGAAAAGAATTAGAAAAGACGATGGCATAGATGATAGAAAATATTATAGAAAAAATTGCTATTATATCCATGCTAAAAGAGTTGGATTTATGTGATAAACCTGGACTTGTAAGCCCTAAAAGCTGCGGCAATCACCATGATATGGATTATTTTTTGATGAGAAGTAGCATAATTTCATTAAAAAATTACTTTAAAAATGCATTTTTGATTGGATACGCATTTGAGTTCGATAAACTTTTAAAATTGGGCTTAAAATATGAAAAAATAATGCTAAAAAAAACAGGGGGAATAAACACTTATAAGGGCGTTATTTTCTCCCTGGGAATATTATGTTATTTGGTCGGTAAATGCTTAAAATATAATTTAGCAATTGACAAAAAAAATCTGCTTTTTCTGATAGAAAGTGATGATTTACTAAAAGAAAAGATAAAAATAAAAAAAATGAGTGATAAAGGCGCAAAAGAAGAAGTAAAATCTGGTTACAAACTCTCTTTTGATGCGCTAGAATATGGTATTTCAAAAAGGCTCTATTTTATTATCTCAAATTGTTATGATAAAAATATTATAAATAGATCCGATAAAAATACATTAAAAAAAGTCAATCATCTAGCCAAATTATCAATTAAAAATAAAAACAAAAAAGTGGAACTAAAGGAATATATAGATAAAAATTATATATCACCAGGCGGAAGTGCAGATATTTTGATAAATTCATTCTTTTTGGAAGAAGTAATAAAATATTTTTCAAAATATCAAACCATGATAATAGAAGAAATACTAAAAGAAAAGGAATATGCACTTTCTATTCAAGAAAAAACAAAATATCTAATAAGTCTTTCTTTAATCTTTCCAGGAAATTTAAAAACTCATACTCTGTACAAAAAATATTTTGATCATGTTTTCAATTTACTTAATAAAAAATATAAATTGATAGAAAGACGTGAAAATATGACGGGATACAGAGCTTTTTTTGAAATCGAAGATTGTGATTTTGTAGAACTTAAAAAAAATCTTATAAGTTTGGAAGAAAAGTATAAAATTATTGATCTAGATTTATATGTAAACTCTAAGCCATTAGACAGAAGATATATTCATCATCCACAGAGAAAATGTATTTTATGTGATGATTTTGCAAAAGTTTGCTTTAGAAGTAAAAAGCACTCAGATCTAGAACTTTTAGAAAAATGTTTAAATTATGTGAGGAATTATGATTATAGAACACATTAAAATTTCTGAAAACATTTATCAGATGACCATAAAAAATCCTGAAATAGCTAGAAGCGCAAAACCGGGGCAATTTTTGATTGTTGTGCCTGAAAAAAACGCAGAGAGAATTCCTCTTACTGTAGCTGATATAGATGGAGATAATATAATCATCGTCTACATGGTTGTGGGTAAATCGACAGAAAAATTAAGAGATACTAAAGAAATTTATCATATAGTAGGGCCATTAGGTCAGCCGTCTGATATTATAGAAAAAACAATAGATGAGTTAAAAAAAGAAAAATTTGTTTTTTTAGCTGGCGGTATAGGTGCAGCACCATGCTATTTACAAATAAAATATCTATATGATAGAGGAATAAAACCTCATGTAATTTTGGCTGCAAGAGATAAAAGTCTACTTTTGTGGGAAGAAAAATTAGAAAAAATTTCACATCTACACATAGCAACCGACAATGGAAGCAAGGGATTTCACGGTCTAATTACAGATTGTTTAGAAGAGATAAATAAAAAAGAAAATTTCACAAAAATTATTGCCATTGGTCCCATGATTATGATGAAATTTGCAAGTATAAAAGCGCAGGCACTAAATATACCAATCACTGTTAGCTTAAACCCGATTATGCTAGATGGTACGGGAATGTGTGGCAGTTGTAGATGTAAAGTTGATGGTGTTACAAAATTTGCGTGTGTAGATGGACCAGAATTTGATGGAACAAAGGTCGATTATGATTCTTTGCTTGTCAGATTGAGAAGAGATTGGACTTAAATAGGAGGAATGTTTTGAACGAAGATAAATTGCCAAAACACAAAAGACCGAGAATAGAAAGCCCTGATAGAGATAGTGCTGAAAGAAGTAGAGATTTTTTAGAAGTAAATCTTGGTTTTAGTGAAAAATTAGCTATTTTAGAAGCTGAAAGATGTCTTGACTGCAAACATCCAACATGTATTGAGGGTTGTCCTGTCTCTATAAATATTCCAGAATTTATTAAATACATAACCAAAAAAGAATTCAAAAATGCGTATTTAGAAATTTTAAAATCTCATCCATTTCCTTGCATTACTGGAAGAGTTTGCCCGCAGGAAACTCAGTGCGAAGACAGATGTGTTTTAAATAGAGTAAATAGACCTGTAAATATAGGAAAATTAGAAAGATTTGTTGGAGATAAATTTTTAAAAGAAAATATAATCGAATCCAAAGAAGAAAAAAAATATTCCGTGGGAGTTGTAGGTAGTGGGCCTAGCGCTTTAGCTCTTGCAGGAGAACTTCTAAAGGAAAATGTAAATGTAACCATCTATGAAGCATTTGATAAAGTGGGGGGAGTACTTATATATGGTATTCCAGAATTTAGATTACCAAATGATGTAGTTAATACTGAAATAAATAAATTGATAGAAAATGGTCTTGTGATAAAGACGGGAATAATTGTAGGTAAGACCGTAAGCACAGATGAATTACTAAAAGAGCACGACTTTTTGTACTTAGCAAATGGCGCAGGACTTCCACGCTTTATGCATATAGAGGGAGAAGATCTAGATCATGTAATGAGTGCAAATGAATTTTTAACTAGAATCAATCTTTTGGGCGCACACCACGAAGAAACACTCACACCACTGCCACCAGGAAAAAATGTTGTGGTAATCGGCGGGGGAAATGTAGCCATGGATGCTGCCAGATCTGCTAAAAGACTTTATGAAAATGTAGATGTATTCTATAGAAGAAAAGAAGAAAATCTATCAGCAAGAAAAGAGGAATACCATCACGCTCTGGAAGAAAAAATAAATTTCCATTTTGAGATGGTACCCAAAAAAATAGATGAAGAATATATATATTTTAATGAAAATGAGAAAATAAAGGCTGATTTGATTATCGTAGCTATAGGCACATTACCCAATAAACTTATGGATTTTGAAAAGGAAAATATAAAACTAATAAATAATTTAGTAAAAACTGATGAAAATATGATGACATCAAATGATAGAATATATGCAGGCGGAGATGTAGTAACAGGTGCTGCAACAGTAATAAGTGCTATGGGTGCGGGGAAAATTGCAGCTAAAAGTATATTAAAGAGGCTAAAATGTTTATAGAAGCTATAATAATAATATTTATTATATCAATAATAAAAAAATATGACTTCCAGAACTTAAAATACTTCCCTGAAAAAGGATATATATTTCCACTAATATTTTTTATCTTAAGATTTATATCATTAATAGAAATAAAGATACCCATAGGCTCAAAATTTTTTGTAATATTAAATATGATAGGAATGCTACTATTATTTATATACATCTATCTAAATTTAAATTATGATGGAATGCTCATGATGGGAGTAGGACTTAGTTTTAATTTTTTTGTAATGATAATAAATGGTGGTAAAATGCCAATCGATGCATATTTTTTTGCAAAGTTGGTAGATGAAAAAATATATAATCTAACATATAATGGATACAGCTTATTTCATACAATAATAAATAATAACACCAATTTTCCTCTAATGGGAGATGTAATACCACTACTAAAACCATATATATTTCCAAAAATAGTATCTATAGGAGATATAGTGATGGCAATCGGATTTATAATTTTATTTACATCAGTATTAAAAGGAAAATACACTATAGAAAAAGATGATGAAGACAAAGTCTATATAGACAGACTTTATCTTAATAAAGAAACAAAAGCAAAAAACCACGAAGATAGAGATATAAAAATATATAAAAGGACAAAAAATGAAGATTAAAAAAATAATTCTACTATTCTTTTTATTAATATTTACAATATCATGCAATAAACAGGAAAAATTACCCAATGTCGATATAGACTTAAAAAAAATAGATAAAGAATTTAGATCCAGAGAATATCTAAAAATAAAATCTGAAGAAATAAAAAAAGAAAAAGAAGAATTCAAAATATTTGTAGTGGGTGATATAATGTTTCACTCCCCGCAAATAAGAGCTGGTAAAAAAGAAAATGGCTATGACTTTAGTGAAAGCTTTGAAGAAGTAAAAAAATTTCTAAAAGAAAAAAAAGAAAAAACATCACTGGTTATAGGAAATTTTGAAAGTACGATTGCCGAAGATAACTTTAGTGGATATCCTATGTTTAGAACGCCGGAAATCGCTATGAAAAATATAAAAGATGCAGGAATAGATATTTTGGCTCTAGCAAACAATCACTCACTAGATGGCGGAATAAAAGGAATAGAACTCACCAAAAAAACTGCCCAAAAATATGATATAAAAACATTGGGGACATATCTTGAAGACGAAAAAAACACAATATATATAGATGAAACTACGGGAAAAAAAATAGCCATACTAAATTACACCTATGGGCTAAATGGATTAGAATCTAGAATAAAAGATAAACCACATATGGTAAATCTTATTGACAATGAAAAAATACTCGACGATATAGAAAGCGCAAAAAAACAAAATGTAAAAGGTATAATCGCCATAATGCATTGGGGAAATGAGTACCAAAGATTACAAAATAAAAATCAAGAAGAACTGGCACATTTTATGGCTGAAAATGGAGTGGATATAATACTTGGTAGTCACCCGCATGTAATACAACCTACACAGAAAATACAAACACATAGAGGTGAAACATTTGTAATATATTCACTTGGAAACTTTTTATCCAACCAAAGAGAAAAATACATGGATCAACCATATTCTGAAGATGGATTAATATTGGAATTAACAGTGAATTCACAAGATGCAAGACTACATGTAAAGAAAATAAAATATCACCCAACATGGGTAAATAGAATTGAATCACCGCTCAAATTTGAAATACTAATATCCGATTTTTCCAAAAGAGATAAAAATACAATGGAAAAATTAGAAAAATCTAAAAATAGAACACTTTCACATTTGGAACAATAAAAGTCTAGATTATAAGTTTGGAAACTTGCTAGACTTTTTTTAATAAAAAAAAGCACATAAAGTGCTAAATGGTCGGAGTGACAGGATTTGAACCTGCGACCCCTTGACCCCCAGTCAAGTGCGCTACCAAACTGCGCTACACCCCGATATGCTAATTATAACATAAAAAATCTAGAAAATAAATGTCTCTTCTCATATTATTACATATATGAAGAGAAATCTCCTCCATAATTGAATAGAGTCAATATTATTGATGTAATGAAAAAATGCACAAATGGGAAAAGATAAACCAATTACACTTAAAAATTTAGAAAAAATATGTAAAGCACTTAAGTACACCAAATGATATTCTCTTTTGACGTTGAATAAGAAAAAGGAGAATAAAATATACTTGATGAGAATCTGGAAAACATTTTTTGGAATTTAAACAAATAATTATTGGGTATAGAAAAAGTAAATAGCAAGTAAGATTATATATTGAAATATTACTATAATACAAAACTGTTAGTGCATATAGAATGATTGAATCTTAAATTTGTTGTATATTTCATTTATGTATATTTTAAGTGGCAATAATATATGCTAGGCTACATATTACAAGTCAAAAAAGACAGACAAATTTTTAAAATAATAGTGTAGCATAAGGGGGTTATCCAAATGAAGTTTAGTGAAAAAATTTATAAACTAAGAACTGAGATTATGCTTTCTCAAAAAGATTTAGCTTTAAAGCTGAACATATCAGAACAAGATGTTTTAAAATGGGAACAGGGGATGATTCCAAATAAAGATGATATTGCTAAAATAGCTGAATTTTTTGATTGCCCAATAGACTGTTTGATAAATGATGAAATTATATTAGATGAGAGAAAGAAAAGTAGCGACGTAAAAATTAACACATCTAAAAAACGAAAAATCAATTTACCTGACAATTGGATATCGACTGCAATGATTGGATTTTCTATATTAACAATTATAATTTTATGGATACTTTCTAAAATTATAAAATTTCCAATAACGCACCAAGATTATCAATCTGGTAATTTCTATGTAGGTTTCATGGGCTTTATAGATTTTTTTAAATTGGAATTGGCTTTATATATATCTGTGCTTTTCTGGGTAGTAGGCTGGTCAGTAGAAACCATTCGTAAGGTTTATTTAGAGTCTAGAAAATTAGAAAGTAAACAACGCAGAAAAATAATTTATTTATATTTTATTAGGTTGGCTATACTAATTTTAGGAGCCATATTATTTATATATGGAATGTTAAACCCATGGAAATTTAGTTTAGACATATATTCTTTCTTTATGGTTAGCGCAATTGTAATAATAATTGTATGTTTAACCATATATATAAAGCATCTAAATGGAAAATTTAAGTAGGAGGAGATAATTCATGGCGATACACAAGAAGATTTTAAGTATTATGATTTGTGCTTTTGTAGTCTCTACTATTTTGTTAGGCGGGTGTAATGGAGGAGCTACATTGGAAAAAAATGCAAAAACAGAATTTCCTATAGATGAAAAAGGATACCCTCAGGGCAATGTTGTAATTATTAATGGGAGGGTGCATAATTTAGATGAAATTGAAAAAGTATTAACAAGTTCACAAGTAGAAAGTGAAATTGATTTAAAATTGGAAGAAGAGTCAGGAAATGTTGTTGAAGTTACACTTCCGCAACGTATTCCTATCTGTCTTTGGAGTATAGAAATGAAAGACTATATAGACTTAGTATCATATAGTAACGATACTATTGAGATAGAAGATAAGAATAAACTTGAAGGTCCCTCGCCAAATTTACAAACATTTCGCTTTAAAGTCTGTAAAGAAAATGATGTAACTGTCTCATTTAAGTGGTCAAATATCAATGAAATAGAAAAATCTTTTAATGATAAAGAAGATTACTATTTATTGAAATTAAAAATATCAAAATAGTTACAGTAAAAACTGCCAAGTCAATTTTAATATCATGGGGAGGAAGGCTTGCTTCCTTAGATATTCAGAAACTTAGGGTCTTAATGAAAGAAGATGAAATTGAGCTTGATATACTCGGAGAAAAGAAAATAGCTTTATTCGTTATAATATTAGATTGATACATTTAACTTTTTAGTATCAATAATGTACTCACAATTATTTAATTTACTTTGCGATAAGGCAGATGATGAATATTGAGGAAGATTACCTGTTCATGTAAGGTGCTTACTTGACGAGTTTGCGAATATCGGTTTTATTCCTAAATTTGAAAAACTAATAGCCACAATTCATTCAAGAGAAATATCAGACTGTATCATTCTTCAAGTAAAATCACAATTAAAGGCAATATATAAGAATAATTAAGATACAATTATAGGTAACTGCGATACCGAGCTATTTTTAGGAGGCAAAGAAAAAACAACATTAAAATAATTATCTGAAGGCCTAGGAAAAGAAACCATAGACCTATATAACACATCAGAAACAAGATCAAATCAAAAGTCTTTTGGACTAAATTATCAAAAGACTGGTAAGGCTTATGAGCCAAGATGAAATAACTGTAATGGACAGTGGGAGATGTATATACCAATTAAGAGGAGTACGACTATTTTTATCCGATAAATTTGATATTACAAAGAATAAGAACTATAAGCTCTTGGAGGAGTATGATAAAAAGAATGTGTTTGATATAGAAAGCTATATGAAGCGAAAAGGAAAAGCAAAATTAAATAGAGAAACGGTTATTACAAGATTGTAATATTAACTGTTATAGCTTTATAGGGCATGGGTATATTTGATATAATTGTGTATATAATAAGAGTCTATATAAAGGAGAATTGAGCGTGCGTGATAATAAAATTCTAAGACCAGAGTATATATTTGAACAATATGTATCGAACTTATTTAATAAAAGTGGGTATCAAACTGTAAATGA
>JAEZWK010000022.1 GCA_023443045.1 Bacillota bacterium | reverse complement strand
GTAAAAGAATCTTTTGCCTGTGCAGAGCATTCAGATGGTAATGAACATATATTAATCCAGAAGTTGCGAAAATCATATAATTATATTACTAAACTTTCACTAGTATACGAAGAAAATGACACTATTTTAGGTTTTATAATGTTTACAAAGGCAAAAGTCGGTGAAGATATTGTTTTAGCGTTGGCACCTTTAGCAGTCGATATTAATAATCTAAATAAAGTATTGGGTCAAAATTGGTTTTAAAGGGCCATTGTATAGCAAAAAACTTAGGTTACAATACAATTGTTGTTTTAGGTGATTATAAATATTATAATCATTTTAGTTATTTTCCTGCTAAAAACATTGGAATTTTTCCACCATTTGATGTTCCGAATGAAAATTTTATGGTTTATCGGTTAAGTGATAAAAAAATATTTAATAATACTATAGAGTATGCTAAAGAATTTTTTGAATAAATTTTATATTATTAATTGGATTTTAAAGTTCATTTAATGTAGGAGGGAAAATTGAATTCTTTTAAATATATTAATTTACGAGATTATCCAGATTTAGTTTCAGATGCTGCTAAGTGGTTTCATAAAAAATGGAATGTTCCTATGAACGAATATTTAAAAGTTATGAATTCATATATAAAACATGAAACTGATTACGGATGGTATCTTTGTATGTTAAATAATCAAATTATAGCAGGTGTAGGAGTTATAGAAAATGATTTTCATGATAGAAAAGATCTAACACCCAATATATGCGCCTTGTATGTAGAAGAAGATTTCCGTGGAAATAAAATAGCAGGTAGGCTTTTAGAAAATGCTATAGATGATTTGAGAAGATTAAATAAAAAATATGTATATTTAGTTACAGAGCATACAAATTTTTATGAAAAATATGGTTGGGAATTTTATTGTAATGTACGGGATGAAATAGAAGATATTTATTTGAGAATGTATGTATATAAGATTTAATTAATAAAAAAAGGCCTTATGGCCTTATTTTTCTAGAAATGCTTCAATTCCAATTGGAAATTTTTCAATAGCTAATTCTTTAACAGCTTTTGCATATTCTCTAATTTCAAATTGACTATGTGAATCTGTTCTTTGTTTTATAAAATGAGCAACAGCCTGTAATGATGCAGTCCAATACCAACTAACATACAAGCCATAAGCTGGTAAGAATAGTCTTGCTTCTTCAGCGCAAATACCATTATTCATAGCTTCTTCATACAACTTCATTCCTTGTTCTACATAATTCATTAATTTTTCAGTTGTTTCTTTTCCTAATTCTTCATTTACAGGTTGTCCACTTCCTTGTTTATTATTTTCAGGTTTTTCTCTCCATTCATTTTTATTAGGAATATAAAAGGTTGGTTCAATTGTTATATATCTGCGGCTTGATTCATTCCATCCCGTCATTATATCTCCAACTGCCTCTAAATGAGAACTACCAATGCAATACTTCCACCACTGTCTAGCAACCATTAGAGGCGCATATATTTCGAATTGTAACATTGCATGTCTAAAAGGTGAGGTATGATCGTGTTTAGCTAAATATTTTATTAATTTTTCATCTTTTTCATTCATTTCTATACTTTCTTTTGCATAACTAGCTCTTGCTGCGTTAACCACAGTTAGATCACTACCCATATGATCTACTAACCTTACATAACCTTTATCTAAAACTTTTATCATAATGCCTCCTTAAATGTTTCTTGTATTAAGTATAACACAAAACAATAAAAAAAACATATATTATTCTTGTATTAAAATTTATTATTTGCTATACTGGAAAAAAGGAATATATTACAAAACAAAGGAGGCTTTTATGAATCAATATAAAGCTAATAATATCAGAAACATATCTTTGTTAGGACACTCCGGAAGTGGAAAAACAACATTTACAGAATCTTTGTTGTATATTACAAAAGTTATTAACAGAATGGGAAAAGTAGAAGATAAAAATACTGTTAGTGATTTTGATAAAGAAGAGATGCAAAGAGGTGTTTCTATAGGTACAAGTGTAATTCCTGTAGAGCATAATGGTGTTAAATTCAATGTTTTAGACACACCAGGATATTTTGACTTCATCGGTGAAATGTATGGAGCAAAACGTGTAAGCGACGGATCTATTATTGTAGTTGATGCGCAAGCTGGTGTGGAAGTGGGTACTGAAAAAGCATGGAATAATGTTGAAAAATACAATACACCGAGAATTATTTATCTAAATAAAATGGATAAGGAAAATGTAATTTTTGATAAAGTTTATCAGAATTTAAAGATGAAATTAGGAGATAAAATTATTCCGATAACTGTTCCGCATGGTGACGGAGATCAGTATGTTGGTTATTATGATATATTAGAGAAAAAAAGCTTTGCTTATGACGGATTGGGATTAAAAGAAATAGATACTCCAGCTGAAATTATAGAAAAGTCCAAAAAATATATGGATGCATTAAATGAAATTGTTGCAGAAAGTTCAGAAGAATTGATGGATAAGTATTTTTCTGGTGAAGAATTTACAAAAGATGAATTTATAAGAGGATTAAAAGCATCTGTTGCTTCAGGAGAGTTGTGTCCATTAATTATCGGTGTTGCTACTGAGTCTAAAGGTGTTTTAAGAACACTAGATGCTGTAATGAGATATATACCTTCTCCAGATGAACATTCATCTTTTAAAGGTATTTGGAATGAAGAAATTATAGAAAGACATCCAAAAGAGGATGAGCCTTTTTCTGCAGTAGTTTTTAAAACAATTGCCGATCCATTTGTTGGTAAGTTAAGTTTATTTAAAGTAATTAGTGGAAAAATTGATAAAAATACAGCTTTATATAATTCTACTCAAGATCAAGACGAAAAATTAGGTGGATTGTTTTATTTAAGAGGAAAAAATCAAGTTGAAACTGATCAAATTGTTGCTGGTGATATAGGAGCTACATCAAAATTAGCACATACTAAAACTGGTGATACATTATGCGATAAAAAGAATCCTATAGTTTACGAAACAATTAGATATCCTCAGCCAACTTTATATATGGCAGTATATCCATCTAAACAAGGGGAAGAAGAAAAAGTTGGAACTTCTCTAAATAGATTAAACGAAGAAGACCCATCATTTATTATAAATCGTGGCGGCGAAACTAAAGAATTACTAATTGGTGGTCAAGGTAATATGCAAATTCAAGTAATTTGTGATAAATTAAAAACTAGATTTGGTGTAGATATTATTTTGAAAGATCCAAAAATTGCATATAGAGAAACCATAAAAGGTACTGCTTCTGTACAAGGTAAACATAAAAAACAATCTGGTGGTGCTGGACAATATGGTGATGTATGGATTAGATTTGAACCATGTGAAGAAGATTTTGTATTTGCAGAAGAAGTTTTTGGTGGAGCTGTTCCTAAAAATTATTTTCCTGCAGTTGAAAAAGGACTTAGAGATTCCATTGAACACGGTATTTTAGCTGGATATCCAGTTGTAAATTTAAAAGCTACTTTATATGATGGAAGTTATCATGATGTTGATTCAAACGAGATGGCATTTAAAATTGCTGCACAACTTGCTTTTAAAAAAGGTATGGAAGAAGCAAAACCAGTACTATTAGAGCCTTATGTAAAAGCTGAAATTTCTATTCCAGAAGAATACATGGGCGATGTAATGGGCGATATGAATAAACGTAGAGGCAGAATTTTAGGTATGGAACAGCAAAGAGATGGAAGCCAAAAAATAATTGCAGAAGCTCCTCATGCGGAAATGTTCCAATATGCGATTGATTTGCGTGCTATGACTCAGGCAAAAGGATCTTTTGAAATGGAATTTATAAGATATGAAGAAGTACCACAGCAAATTGCAGAAAAAATAAAAGCTGAACATAAATCTGAATAAAGCGGTTATCCGCTTTATTTTTTTGTTTTAAAACGAAAAATAAGGGTATTAAATTAATTAAAGTAAGTTAAAGTCAAGGAGGAAATATGTCACAGATTTCCGATAATATAGAAAAATTTTTAAAAAATTTATTAGATAAACAAAATGGTATTCTACAACTTCAAAGAAAAGAGTTAGCAAATAGTTTTAATTGCTCACCCTCACAAATTAATTATGTTTTAGAAACTAGATTTTCACCCGAAATGGGATATCTAATAGAAAGTAGAAAAGGTGGAGGAGGTTATATAAAGATTGTTAAGATTTCGATTCAAAATGATTCTTCATCAAGAATTTTAGATTCCCAATTATCTAGTGGTATTTCTCTACATCAGTCTATAAGACTTTTGCAAGCTTTATATGAGGATGGTATTATTAGCTTTAGAGAGTTTAAACTATTGAGCTCAATAATGGAAGATAGAACCTTGCACAGTAAAGATTTTAACAAAAATGAAATAAGGTCAAATATTTTGAAAAATGTAATTTTATCTTTAAGGAGTTTATCAGATGAGTAGAGATGATTTAATAAAAAAAATTTTTGGAGAAATTATTTTTGATCCGGATGATATTAATTTAAATATATTTTTGTTAAAGGATCTAGATTTAGAGAGGGAAAATTTTGATTTAGATAGTATTGAAAGAAAATGTCCTGAATGTGGAAAAAGTTTGCAAGAAATTAGGATATCATCTCAATGCGGTTGCAGTTATTGTTATAAATTTTTTGAGAAAGACTTAAAAAGGATACTTAAATCAAAAAATAGATTAAAAAATATAAATTATCAAAATGAAATAAAATTGCGTAATTTACAGCGCCTCATAGATATTTCAGTTATCAACGAAGATTTTGATAAGGCAAAATATTATTATGATTTATATACTCAAGCAAAAGGTAGTAATAATAAAAATGGTGGAAAATTAAATGACAGTTTTAACAAATAAAATTAGTATATATAGAAATTTAAGTGATTTTAAATTTTCTAATATGTGTACAGCTAAAGAAAAGATGGAGATTAAAGATAGAGTTATAAATGCATTTAGTTTATTAAATTTTGATTTTGAATTTTTTCCAGCTCTTTTTATTGAAAATAAGAGAGTGGAGGATTTCATTCATGATAATTCATTATATATGAGTTATGATGATGAAAAATTATTTAAATACAAATATGCATCTGCTCTATTGAGTAAAAGCAGAAATATGGCTGTATTTATAAATACCGATGAGCATTTGATGATTGAAAAGTACTCATCAGGTTTTGAAAAGTCATATAATGAGCTAAAAAGAATTGTGAAAGAAATTTCTAAACATCTTCAATTTAGTTATAGTGATATTTTTGGATATTTAACTTCAGATATTTATAAAACTGGAGAAGCATTTTTTTTGGAATCAGAAATATATATTCCATCCATTATCATGGCAAATGTTAATAAAGATATTGTTAGCATTTTAAAAAATGATAGATATAATGATATTCAAATTACAAACATTCCTTACAATTCTAAATATAGCGCGATTTATAATATTAAAAAGCATATTATCAATGATCCACAGACAGAAATTAAAGAGTTTGAAAACTTTTTAGACGAAGTGTGTGTAAGAGAAAAATATTTCTTAGATGTTTCATTAAATAACAAAAGCTTAAAAAAGCATTTGCAGGATCAAGTTATAAGATTGAAAAATAATGGTGAGATTATAAATAATGTTTTCTATGATATGAATTTAATTTATTTATGTAAAGCTTTTGGTATTGTAGATGGTGATATTGATATGTTTAAGTTACTAAAAAATGCCTTAGAGTATAATGATAATGGAAATAACGAAAGTCTAAATTATATAAATGAATTAGTTTCAAATTTATTGATTAGAGGGGAATAAAATGATAGATAGATTTTTAACTAATGATGCACGAACAATTATTTTAAATGCTAAAAGTGAAATGAAGAATTTATTTCATAAAAAATTGTGTGTAGAACATATATTGCTAAGTATTTTAGCGGAAAAGGGTTTAGTTGCGAACAAATTATTTTTAAAATTTGGATTAGATTATAATCGTTTTAGAAAAGCGATAATTGATTTTGATAATAATAAAGCTACAGATTATAACAAAGAAATAATCAGTAATGGAGTTAGACACATTTATAATTCAAAGTATAAAGAAACTATGACTCTTTTTAAGACTGATAAGATAGATTCAAATATGTTGAGTTTTATGGCTATTAATGATTCTTTTGATGCTGTTACTATTATTTTGCAGGATTTAAATTTTGATATCAGAAGATTTAGTGTGGAACTTATTAATGCTATTTTGAATAATAAAAGAAAAAGAATTGATGAAAATGATGATGATTACGATGAAGGTGTAGAAGATTCTATAAATATGGATTCTACTGATCAATTTGTTTTAAACATGACAGAAAGAGCTAGCGAAAATAAATATGATCCAGTTATTGGCAGAGAAAAGGAAATAAATAAATTAATAGAGATTTTATCTAGACGTAATAAAAACAACCCATGTTTAATAGGAGAACCGGGAGTTGGTAAAACAAGTATTGTCGAAGGCTTAGCGCAAAAAATAGTTGACGGAGATGTTCCATCTTTTTTGTTAGATAAAGAGATTTATCTTTTAAATATCAATAGTATGATTGCAGGAACTCAGTATAGAGGAATGTTTGAAGAAAGGGCAGAACAAATTTTTTCCAGATTTAAAAATGATGACAATGCAATTTTATTTATAGATGAGATTCATAATGTTGTTGGGGCTGGTTCTACAGAAGATAGTACTGGTGATTTGGCGAATATTTTAAAACCATATATACAAAATGGTGAGATAAAATTGATAGGTGCTACTACAACTAAAGAATATCAGAAGTTTATAGAAAAAGATCCCGCTTTAGATAGAAGGCTGCAATCAATTATTGTTAATGAACCCAGTGTAGAAGATACAATTAGTATTTTAATTCAAATAAAAAAAGAATATGAATCTTTTCACGATGTTAGAATATCAGATGAAATAATAAAAAAAATAGTTTACCTAACCGAAAGATATATACCAAACAAATTTTTTCCAGATAAAGCAATTGATATTTTGGATGAAGTTATGAGTAAAATTAAGATAAAAAACTCAGATAATGAGTATGTAAAACTTTCAAATGAATTAAAAAAATTATATAATGATAAACTTGATGCAATTTCAAGCTATGAATTTGATCAAGCGGATAGTTTGAATAAAATGATTGAAGAATCTGAGAAAAAATTAATTAAATATGAGAAAATTAAATCTAAAGTTAGCATTTCACTAGATGATGTTTTGAAAGTTATTGCTGAAAAAACAGGTATACCTGTTGAAAAAATGGATGAAAATGAAAAAAAACAGATTCAATCATTTAAACATAATCTTGAAGAAAAAATTATCGGGCAGACCTCAGCTATTGATCTAATAGATAAGGCTATTAAGAGATCTAAATCTGGTATAAATGATCCCAATAAACCTATAGCTTCATTTTTATTTGTAGGACCAACTGGTGTAGGAAAATCTTATCTTGCAAAAAGAATAGGATATGAATTGTTTGGGGATGAAAAAAAGATTACAAGTATTGATATGAGTGAATTTAATTCGCAACATTCTTACACTAAACTTATAGGATCAGAACCTGGATATGTTGGATACGATGAAGGAGGAATTTTAACAAATTCTTTAAAAACAAATCCCTATCAGGTAATATTATTTGATGAAATAGAAAAAGCGCACCCAAAAATTTTTGATTTATTTTTACAGATTTTAGATGAGGGTAGAATAAAAGATGGACAGGGAAGAGATATAAATTTTAAGAATACCATTATTATTATGACATCTAATGCTGGCACATCATATATCCGTTCAAAAAATTCTCTAGGATTTGGTCAAACAGAGTCTAATGAAACTGATGCTGTTAACAAAAAAATTAATAAAGCTATTAAAGAAATATTTAAACCCGAGTTTATTAATAGACTAGATGAAGTAGTTATTTTCGAAAAATTAAATAGAGATAATATTGAAAAAATAATTGAATTAGAAATAGATAAAATTAAAGAAAGAGTAAAAGATGTTGTAAAATTTAAAACTACTAAGAATTTCAATAAACACATTTTGGATAAATCTTATAGTGATATTTACGGAGCAAGGGCAGTAAAAAGAGAATTAACAAAAACATTAGAAAACTTTTTAAGTGAATATATAATTGATCATAATGATTTAGCTAATACATTAATAATAGATTATGTAAATGATGAAATAAATGTTATAAATGAGGAAAGTAATGAAACAAAGAACTAATTATAAGTGTTCCCAATGTGGATATACTTCCATAAAATATTTAGGAAAATGTCCTATGTGCAATTCATGGGGTACTTTAGAGGAAGTAGAGGAAGAGGAAAATTCAAAGTCATCATCTAAAAGTAAATATAATAAAACCTCAGAGGTAAAAGTTTTAAAAGATTTAAAATCAGAAAATAGTGATCGTATTTTTTCTGGAATAAAAGAATTAGATAGAGTAGTTGGTGGTGGTATTGTAAAGGATTCGGTTACTATTCTTACTGCTAGACCTGGAGCCGGAAAAAGTACACTTTTATTAGAGCTATCAAACGCACTTGGCTTAAAAGATTATAAAGTACTTTATGCCAGTGGAGAAGAAAGTGAAAGTCAAATAAAAAATAGAGCGGATAGAGTATTAAAAAAAATTTCTGAAAATTTGTTTATTCTACAAACAAACTCAATGGATAAATGCTCAGAAGTTGTATATAAAAATGATATTGATGTAGTTATTATTGATTCTATACAGACTTTTGTTTTAGATGAATATTTACCAAGTCGAGCTGGTAGCCCTACTCAAAGTTTGGAATGCACTTATAGAGCGGTGGAATTTGCCAAAGGTAAAAAGCCAAGAATGGTATTTATAGTTGGACAAATGAATAAAGAAGATCAGCTATCTGGTCTAAGAAGTATAGAACATTTAGTAGACACAGTTTTATATTTGGAAGGTGAATCAGGAGATACATTAAGGACTCTAACAGCTACTAAGAATAGATATGGCGCTACAGGGGAAATGGGTTTTTTTGTTATGGAGGAAAATGGATTATTGTCAATAGATAATCCTCAGGACTATTTTTTAATAAATAGAGATAATAAATATGTAAAAGGAAGTGCTCTAGCTGCAATAAAAGAAGGCAGTAGATCAATAGTTTTAGAAATAGAATCATTAATAAATAAATCATTTACACCATATCCCTCTAGAATTACTGAATCTCTGAAAAAAGATTCATTAAATATATTGATATCCATATTAGAAGATAGTTTGGGAATGAGTTTTTTTGACAAAAATGTTATTTTAAAAGCTGTAGGAGGACTTAAAATTACAGATCCATCAATAAATTTAGCCGCGATAATGAGTATAGCTAGTTCATATTTCAATAAAGCAATAAATGATTCTGTAGTATTTATAGGAGATGTTTCTCTTACTGGAGATATAAGAAATACACCAAGTACTGCATCAAAAATATTGGAGGCGGATAGATTAGGTTTTAGCAAAATAATTGTTTCGAAAAAAGCTCCGATAGTACAAACAAAACAAGCAAAAATAATCACCATATCTAGAATTGAAGAGTGTATAAAAATGTATTTCTAACTTGATAAAATATTACAAATATGTTATAATTTATAAAACAATTAAGGGGGTAGTATGAAAAAAATATTTTTTATAGTTGCTGTTTCCTTAATTTTTTTTATTTCTTGTCAAAATAAGGATTATAATTTAGAAGAATATACTGTTGAGAATAATGAAGAATATAGCGAAAAACAAAATGGAACCATCAAGGTATATATAACAGGAGAAATAAAAAGAAGCGGGGTATATGAGGTTGATGAAAATTCACGAATTATAGATTTAGTTGAAATTGCTGGTGGTTTTACAAAAGATGCAGATACAGAAAGTATAAATTTAGCTAAATATTTAAATGATGGCGAAAAAATATTGATACCTAAAAAAGGTCAGGAAGTAAACACAGAAAATACAAATAGTGATATTATAGATATATCTTCATGTACTTTACAAGATTTAACAAAATTACCAGGTATAGGTGAAAAAACAGCCTCTACAATTATTGAATATAGAGAAAAAAATAATTTCAAGAATTTTGAAGATTTGCTCAATATTCCAGGTATAGGCAAGAAAACTTTGGAGTCATTGAAAGGAAAAATTTCGTTAGGTGGTAAAATTTATGAGTGAGATTAAATTAACACAATATGCAAAAACTAGTGGTTGAGCTGCAAAAGTCGGGCCAGACATTTTGTCACAAGTTTTGTGCGATTTACAAAATAAAATTATTAATGATAAAAATTTATTGGTTGGAATCGAAACATCTGATGATGCTGCTGTATATGATTTAGGCGATGGAAGATCATTAATCACTACTCTTGATTTTTTTACACCAATAGTTGATGATCCTTATAAATTTGGACAGATAGCAGCTTGTAATTCTTTGAGTGATGTTTATGCCATGGGTGGTAGACCTAAATTAGCTATGAATATAGTTTGCTTTCCGAGTTGTCTATCTCCTGAAATTTTAAAAGAAATTTTAAGAGGGGGATATGATAAAATTAATGAAGCTAATTGCTTGGTTGTTGGAGGCCATACAGTTCAAGATGATGAGCCAAAATATGGTTTAAGTGTTCTTGGTTTTGCTGAAACAAATAAAATATTAGCAAATAAAGGTGCAAAAGTTGGTGATGTAATTATACAAACCAAGCCAATAGGAGTAGGAATAATTAATACCGCTATAAAAGGAGATATTGCTACTGAAAAAGAAATAGAAATGGCAATTGATGTGATGAGCACATTGAATTCTTTTGGTTTGGATGCTATAGAATTTGCTAATGGAGCAAACGCTTTAACAGATATTACAGGTTTTGGTTTAGGCGGTCATTTAATTGAAATGATGCAAGGAGCTGATCTTAGTTGTGAATTATATGCTGATGAAATTTCTGTTTTAAGTGGGGTAAAAAATTATGCAAGTATGGGATTAATTCCTAAAGGAGCTTATGATAATAAAAAGCATTTTTCAAAGGATTATATTTCTAAATTTTCTGATATAACTGATGATATAATTTTTGATCCAGAAACATCAGGGGGTTTTCTAATTTCTGTGGATGAAAAAAGAGCAAAAGAAATTATAAAATTCTTAAATGACTTTAAATTTCAACCTAAAATAATTGGAAGTGTTATCAATAAACAAGAAAAGAGTTTAATTATTAAATAGGAGAAATTATGTATAAAAATATTCCTAAAATGGATACATTATTGGAAGAGGAAAGTATAAAAATACTAATACAAACATATTCTTTAGATCTAGTGAAAAAATCAATAAATCTGGTATTGGATGAAATAAGAAATGATATAAAAAATTCAAAAGATAAAAGTGAAATTTTAGATAAAATAAAAAATATATCCTTATTAGTTAAGGATAAAATAAAAAAGAAATTAGATCCCAAACTAAAAAAAGTTATAAATGCAACAGGAACTATATTGCATACTAATTTGGGAAGAGCATTATATCCTAAAGATTGTATTGAAGAAATCTCTGAAATTCTAACTTCTTATTCAAATTTAGAATATAATTTGGAAGAGGGAAAAAGAGGACTTAGATATTCTCATATAGAAGATCTGATATGCGAAATTACTGGTGCTGAATCAGCGATGGTAGTTAATAATAATGCATCCGCTGTGTTATTGGTATTATCTACATTTGCTAAGAATAAAGATGCAATTATTTCTAGAGGTGAATTAATAGAAATAGGTGGTAGTTTTAGAATACCTGAAGTAATGAAAATGAGTGGGACAAATCTAGTAGAAGTAGGTACCACAAATAAAACTCATATACAGGACTATCTTGAAAAAATTGATGAAAATACAGGGATCGTACTTAAAGTTCACACATCAAATTATAAAATAATCGGTTTTACAGAATCAGTTGATGCAAAAGAATTAAGTAGTGCATTAAAAGAAAAAAATATTATTTTTTATGAGGATTTAGGTAGTGGAGTTTTAATTAACTTAGAAAAATACAATTTATCACATGAGCCTACTGTTCAAGAAAGTTTATTAAATGGAGTAGATATTGTAAGCTTTAGTGGTGATAAATTACTCGGAGGTCCTCAGGCTGGAATCATAGTTGGTAAAAAAGAGCTGATTGAGAAAATTAGAAAAAATCATTTGACTAGGGCGTTAAGAGTTGATAAAGTTACCATTAAAATGTTAGAAATTATTTTGAAAAGATATTTATCGGATGATTTTGAATCAATTCCAACTATAAAAATGCTTAAAACTAATTATGATGAATTGAAAGAAAGTTCTAGAATTATTTGTGAAAAAATAAATTCTATACCAGGTTATTTTGCTGAGATAAGAGAAGACTATAGTGAAATAGGGGGAGGAAGTCTTCCTGGAGAAAAACTCAAAACAAGTGCAGTATATGTTAAGCATTCAAGTATGAACGAAAATTTAATTCAAACAAAATTAAGGCATTTGCCTATTCCAATCATAGGTAGAGTGAATGAAACTTATTTTATTATTGATCCAAGGACTTTATTAGAAGAGGATTTTGGCATATTAATTAATGCATTAGAGGAAATAAATAAATGAAACATTTTATAATAGGAACTGCTGGTCATATAGATCACGGAAAAACTTCATTGGTTATAGCTTTAACAGGAAGAGATCCATCAAGATTAGAGGAAGAAAAAAAGCGTGGTATAACCATTGATTTGGGATTTACTTATTATGATGACGATAAGACAAAAACTAGAATAGGTATAGTAGATGTTCCTGGCCATGAAAAGTTTGTTAAAAATATGTTGGCTGGTGTTCATGGAATTGATTTAGTTCTTATGGTGATAGCTGCTGATGAAGGAATTATGCCTCAAACAGAGGAACATATAAATATTTTGGATTTATTGGGTGTAAAAAAAGGAATCATTATTTTAACAAAGATTGATATGGTTGATGAAGAATGGGTCGAGTTAGTAAAAGAAGATATTCAAAAATATGTAAAAGGAACTTTTTTGGAGAATTCAGAGATTATTCCCGTTAGTTCTAAAACTTTAGAAGGTATAGATGAGTTAAAAAATAAAATTTCTAATTTTTCTGAGAGTTTTACTGACACCTCTTCTACAAGAAGTGGTATTTTACCGATAGACAGAGTTTTTACATTAAAAGGAATTGGAACTGTTGTTACAGGTACTCAAATAGAGGGAAGATTTGAAGTAGGAGAAGATATTTTAATATATCCAGAAATGATTCCATCAAAAATTAAATCCATCCAAAATCATGGAAATGATAGTCTGGATAGCTATGCAGGAAGTAGGGTTGCTATAAATTTAAATAAAGTAAAAAAAGAAGAAATTAGTAGAGGCTCTATTGTCTCTACCAAGGATAATTTGTTAGTAAGCAATTTTATTGACGTCAAACTAAAACTGCTTGAGAATTCTTTATATAAAATAAAAAATAAATCTAAAGTTAGATTTTATATATACAGCTCAGAAACATTTGCTACTATTAATTTATTAGATAGAGATGAATTGTTGCCAGGAGAAGAATGTTACGCACAATTTAAATTAGAAGATAGCTTGTCGCTAAGAAGGAAAGATAAATTCATTATTAGATTTTTATCTCCAGTTATAACTATAGGTGGGGGTGAAATTCTAGAAGTTAATTCAAATAGAAAAAAAAGATATAAAGAAAATAATCTAGATAATTTTTATTTAAAAGATAGTGATCAAAAAGATAGCTTATTAGGTATCTTAAAAGATCATGAGTCGAAATTGTTTTCTATTGACGAAATAGGATTGAAATTAAATATTACTATAGAAGATGCTAAGAAATTAATTGATGAGCTTGTAAATGATAATAATATAAAATTAATTGGTAATGATAAAATAATTTTAATTTCAACTTTAAACGAATTGATTTCTAATATTAGTAATACATTAGATGATTTTCATAAGAATAATCCACTTAAAGAAGGAATTCCTGTTGAAGAAATAAAGAATAAGTTTTTATCTAAGTTTGAAAAATCTGTGGATTATATTCTTGAGTTAATAATTCAAAATTCTAATTTGATTGTAGAAAATAATTATGTTAAAAATAAAGAATTCAGAATTTCGTTGAGTGACAAAGATTTACAAATTAAAGATAAAATAATAAATCAGTTTATAGAAAAGAGAAGTTACAAAAAGCAGGAGTTAGATGCAAATATAGATATGCTTTATCTATTATCTAAAAAAGGTTTCTTATATCTTATTGGTGATGAGTTTATTACTAAAGAATTATATGATGAAGCACTAATGAAATTAAATGAGTTTTTTAAAAATGAAGAAAAAATTGATGCAAAAACATTTAGAGATTTATTAGATACAAATAGAAAAACGGCGATTGCGTTGTTAGAATATTTTGATAATAAGAAGATAACAAAAAGAAATGGTGATTTTAGGATATTGATAAAAGGTGATCTATCATGAGGGTTCTAGCGATAGATTATGATGAGCTTTTTACAAATAATTTAAAATATTCACTCCAGCAAGATGACCTAATAGTTGAAACATTGACGGATAAACAAGATATTTTACAAAGTGTAAATTCTAGTAAATATGGTTTAATATTAATTGATATAAACATGAAAAATCAAAATGGTTTATCTTTGATTCAAACTATTAGAAAACTTAATAATGTACCCATAATTGTGATTACAACATTAAATGATGAGATAAATAAAATCCTTTCATTAGAGTATGGTGCTGATGATTACATGGTTAAACCCATTAATATTTTGGAACTAAAAGCCAGAATAAAAACAATTTTTCGACGTATGAACACTGAAAATGTGGTAAATCAAAAAGATTTATATTTTGATGATTGTAAACTTTCAGGACTCGGGAGAGTGTTAAAAAAAGGTAATCAGGAAATAAGTTTAACTGGAAGAGAATTTGACATATTATATACTTTGGCTAGTGAACCAGAAAAAGTTTTTAATAGGGAAGATTTGTTAAATATAATTTGGGGATATGATTATGTTGGTGATATACGAGGAATCGATGTTCATATAAGAAGATTGAGAAAAAAATTACAAAATAAAGCTAATTATCCATATATATTTACTAAATGGGGAAGCGGATATTATTTTAAAGCTGAGAGCGAATAGTTCTTAGCTTGTTTTTTTTCTTAAAATATGATATAATTTTGTTTGTATGGGGGTAGATGGATCCTGGTGGTTCCTCCGGTCTTCAAAACCGGCAAATGGGGTTCAGAGCTTCATTGGTGTGTTCGATTCGCACGTACTCCCGCCAATTTTTCGTTATGTGATACGTTGCTCGATTAGAGTAACTTTTTTTATAGGAGATTTTAATGAGAGATATAAATAATATAATTAATATTTGGAGAAATTCAAATAAATTTGACAAAAATACAAAAGAGAATATAAAAGCTATGAATTTGAATGAGTTAAAACTTGCTTTTGACTCTGAATTAGAATTTGGTACCGCAGGACTTAGAGGTATTCTAGGATTAGGAACCAATAGAATGAATAAGTATACCGTCTTTAGAGCGGCAGAAGCAATGAGTTTATGGATTAAACAAAAGTATAATAATCCTAAGGTGGTAGTTGGGAATGATATCAGATATGGAAGTGAAGAGTTTAGAAATATTTTAATATCTGTGTTCAATAAATACTCAATAAATGTTATAGCTTTTGATATACCTATAAATACTCCAGAATTAAGTTATTCAATTAAAAAAACAAATTCAAATGCAGGTTTTATGATTACAGCATCACATAATCCAAAAAATTATAATGGAATTAAGGTATTCAAAGAGACTTCTTCACAAATTCTACAAGATGATGCAGACATAATAAAAAATTTTATGGATAATTTAGATTATAAAGATTTAGAATATAAAACAAGCGATAATTTACTATTTGAAAATGGTGAATATTTGCTATCAAATTATATTAATGATGTTATTGATCTATCTTTGTATAAAAATGTTGAGCCTAAAAATAAATTATTATATACACCTTTTAATGGATGCGCATTAAGACCAGTAAAAGCAATTTTAGATAAAAAAGGGTATAGTTATACAGTTTATAGAGAACATAAAGATTTTGATCCAGATTTTACTACAATTCCATATCCAAATCCAGAAGTTATAGATAATTTTGATGATATTGTAGAATACGCGAAAGAAAATAATTATAACATAATTATAGCCAATGATCCAGACGGTGATAGGATGAATGCCCTAATTAAAAATGGTAATCAGTTTAAGCTATTAGGTGGAAATATTCTTGGAGCGCTTTTTATAAAATATATCATAGATAGAAGAAAAGATCTAAATTTAAAACCAGGAGTTATCGTAAAAACAATAGTAACAGATGATTTTGGAAAAACTATTGCTCAAAAAAATGGATATAAAGTTTTAGAAACTTTGACTGGATTTAAAAATATATCTAATGTTGCCATTAACTTAAAAGATGATGAGTTTATTTTTGGATATGAAGAATCTATTGGATATGAAATAGGTGATTTAGTTAGAGATAAAGATGGTATTAGCGCTTGTATGTTCTTTGCTGATATGGTTGAATATTATTCTTCAAAAAATGTAACGATAGCCGATTTATTATCAACATTATATAATGAATATGGATATTTTGAGGAAAATAATTTTTCTATTCCATTTGAAGGTATTAACCCTGTTGATAAAATGAAGTTATTTATGCACGAATTAAGAAGTTTTATCCCAAATGAAATAAATGGATTAAAATTAATTAAATGCATTGATTATTTAAAAACAGATGATGAAAGTTTGAAAACAGATGCTTTACAATTATATTTGGAAGATGAAACAAAAATTTCATTGAGACCTTCTGGAACTGAACCTAAACTTAAAATATATATTCATTCACACAATAATAATAAAGATTTCGCAATAGAAAATATAAATAAAGTAACTCAATGGATAACTGAAAGGATAGATAAAATAAATGAATAAGGAAGTAGAAGGACATAATAATTTATATATAAGAAAAAGAATTCTTCAAATGTCGTGGCCTGTTTTTTTAGAACTAATTGTAGGCACTTTATTCGGAATGATCGATATGATGATGCTCGGTCAAATTGATGACCATGTAATAGCCACTGCATCTATAGCATCTGTAGGAATAACTAACCAAATGGTATTTTTAGGTCTATCATTTGTACAGGCTCTTTGTATTGGCGGTACTACAATGATATCTAGATATTTGGGTGCGAATCAAAAGGATAGAATGGGTAATGTAGTTAAGCACGTAATTTTGATGTCAGTTTTTTTTGTGGCAATACCTGTTGTTATTTTAGCTCAGATATATACCGTTCCTGTAATGAAATTTATAGGCTCTACGCCAGAAGTTTTAGAAGTAGGCAAATCATATTTTAAAGTAATAGTTGCGGGCTTCATAATTCAGAGTTATAATTTTGCCATGTTTGCAAGTCTTAGGGGCGTACAAGATACAAAACCTCCTATGATTATAAATATTACAGCAAATCTTATAAATGTTATAGGTAACTATTGTTTGATTTATGGTAAATTTTCTTTTCCGGAATTAGGTGTTTTAGGTGCAGGTATATCTACGGTATTTAGTCAGTTTTTAGCTGCAATAATGACAACGTTTTATATTGTTAAATTCGAGAAAAAACTTAAGATAAATTGGTTTGAAAAATTTAAATTTAGTACTATAACAATGAAAAATTTGGTGAATATTGGAGTTCCTGCAAGTTTAGAACAATTAGCTCTAAGAGGAGGTATGTTCTTATTTGTAAGAATAGTAACTAGTCTAGGCACAGTTGCATATGCTACTCATCAGATTTGTATTAATATTTTGAGTTTGAGTTTTACTACAGGTCAGGCTTTAGGAATTGCAAGTTCTGCATTAGTAGGATATTCATTGGGACTAAAAGACAAAAAACTTGCAATAGCATTTTTAAAAGAAGCTCAAAAAATTGGAGTTGTGATAAGTATTTTTGTAGGTATCATCTTCTTTATATATGGAAAAAAAATTACATATTTATATAATAGTGCTGAAGAAGTATATGTATTAGGAGGAAATTTATTAAAAATTGTTGCAGCTATACAACCGTTCCAAACTGTCCAATTATTAACAGCAGGTGGACTTAGAGGAGCAGGAGATACCGTTTTCCCACTGATTTCTACTTTTATTGGAATTCTTTTTGTTAGAGTAGCCTTTTCATATTTGGGGGTTCACATTCTTCATCTTGGATTATATGGTGCATGGATGGGACTTGTCCTTGATCAAACTACCAGATTTTTGTTGATTCACTATCGATATAGAACTGATAAATGGCTAGACGTTAAGATAGCATAAAAATAAGCCTCAAAAAGGCTTATTTTTTTATTACTCTATTTTCAATAATTTTAGCTGTAGGTGTTGCTGCGATTCCACCTAAAGCTGTTTCTCTTAGTGATTCAGGTAGAGAGTTTCCAACTTTTTTCATAGAGTCAATAGTTTCGTCTAATGGAATTAAACAAGGTACGCCTGCCATTGCTAAATCAGCAGAAATTATTGCATTCACAACTCCACTTGCATTTCTTAAATTACAAGGATATTCTACTAATCCACAAACTGGATCACATACCAAACCCAATATATTTTTAATAGCAAATGCGCTTGCTGCAAAAGATGTTTCTAAATCATATCCTCTTAAGTAACAAATAGCAGCTGCTCCCATTGCAGAAGCAGAACCACACTCTGCTTGACAGCCTCCTTCAGCACCAGATATACTAGCATTTTGTGCGATTATTTCTCCTATAACTCCTGCAGTGATAAGGCCCTTTATTAAATCCTCATCTGAGTAATTATACTGTTCCTGGAGAGTAAAAAGTACGGCCGGTAAAATTCCACTTGCGCCAGCTGTAGGTGCTGCAACTATTCTGCCCATAGACGCATTAACTTCTGAAACGCTTAAAGCCATAGCCATTGCTCGAGTAATCACAGGACCTGAAAGAGAACTATCTTTAAATGAATTCATTCTTTTTCCGTTACCACCTGTTAAACCAGAAAGGCTCATAATTGCTTCATCTAAACCCTTGTATGCACTTTCTCTCATAACATTTATTGTTTGTTTAAGGCTATCCATAATTTCTTCCTTGGTTAAAGAAGTGTTTTCTAAATCCTTTTCAATTGCAATTTCCCAAACTTCTTTTCCTGTAGTTCTATGTATTTCTAAAACTTCATTTGCTTTGTTGTACATATTATTTCTCCTTTTTTGGAATAATACACTTAATAAATGTAAAATCGTATAGTCTATTTAAATCATCAACTATAGCAGGATCTAGATCTCCATCAAATTCACAAAGAAATGTTGCGTTTTTTCCGTTCCTAACTACATTCATATTTGCTATACTTAATCCCATAATAGCAAACAAACTAGTCACTCTAGATATTATTCCTTTTACATCTACATATTTACAAATTATAGTTGGTCTTTCTCCATTATATTCTAATTCTGTTCCATTTATTTCGGTAATAATTATATTTCCACCACCAATAGACGAACCTTGAATTTCAAAATCTGGTTTATCAGCATAATGAAAAATCATTCTAACTGTATTAGGATGCACATATCCTAAATCAGTTTCAATAAATTTATATTCCAATCCTTTTTCTGTAGCTATATGAAACGAATTTCTTATACTTTCGTCACTTGGCATAGCTCCCATGACTCCAGCTAATAATGCTTTATCAGTTCCGTGTCCGACATGTGTTTGCGCAAAAGAGCCATGTAAAAGAAAATCTACTGAATAAAATCCTTCACCTGCTATATCAGCGGCAATTTTACCTAGTCTACAAGCTCCTGCTGTATGAGAGCTTGATGGTCCTATCATTATTGGGCCTAAAATATCAAATAAATTATAATCTTTCATATCATCCTCTTATTTCTTTTTAATCGTTACTATAAATGCAAAAATTAATAATAAACTTATTGCATATGATAATAAAATATGATAATTAGATAGTTTAATATTTATATTAGACTTATCATTCTTATCATTGTCTAGTAAATCAGCTCTATCTAGAGGTTTCATACTAATCTTATTACTAGATAATTCGAAATCATAAAAATCATTAAATATATTAGCTATGTCATCAATCATTATACACAATTTTCCATCTAATAAAATTATGCCATTATTAAGTGATTTCTTCTCAGAAGCTACAGAAAATGATTTCATACCTATATCGGATCTAATTACATTTCCTATATATATAGATGAGTTTTCTATATTAAATGATTTTCCAGTAAGTTTAACTATATCATTAATAGGTAAAAAGGTTTTTCCTTTATAATTTATAGGTTGTATAGTTATTTTACCACGTTTTTTTACACTAATAGTATATTCTTCTTCATCTGAATAAGTATCATTAGTTGTATTTAACAACTTTGCTTTTGGTGTTTCAGGGGTTATTTGTCCATTTTTAAAAATAACAATACCGTCTCGAATAACTGTGTCTAGACCTTCAGAAAAATGTATTGATTCAATCATATTACTATATTTTGTTATTAACTGTGGAGCAAATATTAGTAAATCAGCATCAGCTCCTACAGAGATTGTTCCTTTGTATCTAATAGAACAATTGTTATTTAAAAATAATTCTCTAGGTTTAGATGTTTGTGAATTGATAGTTTTAAATAAGTTTTCTAGGGGAATTGATTGATAAATTTTTCCTAGAAATGCATTGGCTCCTTGTGTAAAAACTCTACTTGCAGGATAATGTGTGAATGATTCTGTTAGAAAATTTTCTGAGATCAATAGCTGGTTCATCATTTCGTCTTTTATTAAATTAAAAACAGGGTAAACCTTTTCATCTTTTCTCTTTAACGAATCCATAGAAAACACTATATTATTATCTGTATCAAGAGTATATGATCCTTGTATTTTCTTAAATCTATCATCACTTTCAGCAGAAGGTTTTATATTTAAATAACCAAAAGTATAACCTCCAAAAGATAAATTATCATATTTTTTAGAAAGTTCTAGTAGTTTTGATATTTCATCAAAATGATAATTCAAACTAATGAGATGAACTTTTTGATTTTTGGTCAAATTTTCTAATAAATTATTTAAGTATTGGCTTATATTACCGGCTAAATTTTTTCCGCTTATATAAATTGTATAACTTGGTTCTAGAAATTTTACGAAGTTCAAATTGGTATCATCTTTAGGTTCTATAAAATAACCTATAAAAATATTCTTCTGGATAGATTCGTTAATTTTATTTATTTCTGATTTAAAGGATGATTTATTTATATCTTCTATAAATAAATTCGATATATTAAAAAGATTTCCTCTGTTAATAAAATTTACATTATCACTATGTAATAGAGTATAATTTTTGGCATCAGAATCTGTAAAATATATAGAAGAAGTGACACCGTCATATATTCTCATTTTATCATATTCTAATCCGTATTCTCTTTGAAATGAATCTATAAAACCAGGTGTTACCAATCTTCCGGTAGCATCTATTGTTCTATCGGAAATAATGTTTGCTTTAGTTATTGTTTCGATTTTATTCCCATTAATTCCTATGGAATATCCATTTAATAGTATTCCGCTTACAGGATCATAAATATCACCGTTTTTAATTACGATATCAAAGCTTTCAGCCTCTGCTTTAATATTTTTTATAGAAAGTAAAAATAAAAATAAAATTATATATATAAATATTTTCTTCAAAAACATCACCTTATCTATTATACTACATATTGTATTTTTATTAAAGATTTCTGTATAAAATAAGTAAATATTATTATTTTCTGTTATAATATAATTGGAGGTAGTATATGGCTTTTATTATAGATATGAATGCAAAGATTAGATCTAGTTATGAAGAAGGTTTTTTTAAGGAATTTAGAACAGTTTTAACTTCTAAAAATTTGGTATACTATTTAAGAAATTCTAATTTAGATTTTTTACTTTTTTCTATTAAAGGTGGTAGTACTGGAGAAATATTAGAAAATGTTTTAATGCTAAATAAAATACCAACATATTTAACTAAAATCAATTATTCTACCCCTTTGGAAAGTTCTATAGAAAAAAACAATAAAATAGAATATGGATTTGCACAAAATGTAAAATTGCAATTAAATGATATAGACAATATAAAAAATAATTTTATAGCAAAAATGTATTCACAAGATATTTTTGTTTTATCTCATAATCCTGATTTTGTGGATCTAACAAATTTTTTTATTGATAGAACAAAAAAATATAACAAATCTATAATTTTATTTGGTAATAACTCTATAGATTATACAAAACTTGGGCTGGATTATATTATTACAAATAAGTCAGAAGTAGATAGGAAAGCACCCTTCTTAATAAAGACAAAATCAGAATTTGTGATGTTTTGTTTTAGTTTGATAGAAGGAACCGAAACAAAATTATTTGTTGAATTAAAAGATGAAATTTATATCTTCTATAATAATAATTTTTATATATTAAAAAAGAAAAATACAAATATAATTGATAGATTGATTTTTGCTATTGTGCTCTCTGTAAAGAGGAATTTAAATATAAATGAGTTTAATAATGTAATTTCTTATGTAATTAACAATAATATATATGGTAAGCAAGTAGGAGAAATTGTTGAAAACTCAAAAAATGAAAGTATTGGGGTTTTTCATAAATGAGTATAAAAATTTTGCACATAGCTGATTTACATTTGTTAAATGATTTTAATGTCGATATAAATATGGATATAAATACAAAAATGTCTATTCAGTGGGAGGTACTAAGAAGGGCAATAAAGTTTTCTAACAGCAATGGGATAGATTTAATTCTTATAGCAGGTGATATGTTAGAAGCAAAAAATCTATCCTTATTTTATTTTAAAAGATATTTAGAAATTTTAGGTAGTGCAAAGGCAAAAATAATTCATATCTTTGGTAATCACGATTATTTTAATGCTATAAAAGACGTTTTTGAAAAGGCTGAGATTCCTAAAAACATTTCATTTGTTACTACTGATAATTTAGAGAAAATAATAATAGAAGAAAAAAATATATGCGTTTATGCTAAAAGCTGGGTAAATGATTATTATGGACGTACAGAAATTGATGCGAATGATATAGATTCAGGTTTTATAAATATTTTATTGGCTCATTCTGAAGTAAAAACTGGTGAAGCATATATGCCAATAGATTTAGAAAAAATATATACTCATTTTGATTATATTGCTCTTGGGCACGTTCATAAAAGAGAAAAAATTTTAGATAATGCATTTTATTCTGGAAGTATGGAACCTGTTACCATTGATGAGTTAGGCAATCACGGAGGATTATTTATTGAAGTTTATGATAAAAAAATAGATGTAAAAAATGTAAATTTTGCATCTAGTTTTAATCATAGAATAAATGTAGATTTTAATGATACTAGTTTAGAAGAGCTAATAGCTAAATTATCTAATAATATTAATCATAAATTGTTTAATTCACTAACATTGGTAATAGATGGAATAACTACAGGAATTAGAAAAGAAGATATTGAATATTCATTAAAAGATTTATTTAAAAGAATCAAAATAATTGATAATACCAGACCGGAATTGATTATTGATGATTATAGTAAAAATGAAATAAAAGAGGTTATTTTGGAACTTGTAAAAGATAATAAAATCGATGAAAATCTTACAGAAGATATATACAAAAAAATAATTTCTAGAATTTTAGAAGGTTAATATGAAAATAAGAAGTATTTATATAAAGAAATTTGCATCTATAACTGAAAAAAAGTTTATTTTTAATGACGGAATTAATGTCATCTTTGGGAAAAATGAAACTGGAAAAACAACATTGATACAAGCTATTATAGCTAATTTATATGGTTTTATAAAAACAACTAAGATGAGAACATTTACACCTGAAAAAGATATTTATGTAGATACACATGACTTTACAATTTTAGAACTAGAAAATAATGGTGAAATATATATAATCGAAAGATCTGTATCTGATAATTTGTGTAATGTTATTAAAGATGGAAAAAATATAAATAAAGAAATAAAGTCTGTAAAAGATATTTTGATTCCTGGATATTCTATACTTGGAATGGATTTGATTGAATTTAAAAATTATTTACTATTTTGTGAGGAAGATAACGAAAAGTATTTTGAACTAAAAAATACTGCAAGCTCTGATATGATTTATAAAGCATATAATAAATTATTGGATGAAAATAAAAATATAGGCACTTATAAATCACCCACAAAACAATTATCACTAATGTCAAAAAAAGTAGAAACTAACAGAAAAGAAATGCTAAATTTGCAAGAAGAAATAAATAAAAACAAAAAAGATGAAAGTGATTATAAGAATAAAAAAGAAGAATTAAAAAATTTATTAGAAGGCAAAGCTAATATTGATAAAGAAATAAGGATTACGAACGAAAAAATTTTAAATTCAACATTTATAGAAGAGAATCAAATTAATGATAAAAAAATAAATAAAATTACAATAATCAAAAGTATAATACTGGTTTTGCTAATGATATTATCTTTTACTACAATACTAGATTACTTAGAAATTTATTCTCTAATAAGTTTACCTATATACTTAAATTGTGCAATAATTTTGTTATTATTAATACTTTTGCTATTTTTATTGCGAAAAAAACGAAAATCTATTGAAATATTTGATGAAGAACAAAAGATTTTAGAATATAGAAAAAAATTAGATAATGAATACAAAAAAGTAAATGATCAAATATTAGAAAATTATCGCTCTATTTCTTATTTGGAAGGAAAATTATCTAAAAATAAAGAGTTTTTAGATAATTACTATAAACTAGGAATAGAACAAAAAATTTATGAAGATAAATTGGATGAAATAATAAAAGAAAAACAAATTGTAGAAAATTCGATTCTAGTATTAGAAAAACTTTTTGAGCGAAAAACTGAAATGTATACAGAAAAAATTATATCGGAAATAAGGTCGCTTTACCAAAAAATAACTGATAAAAATGATTTACAAATTGCTAAAGATTTTACTAAAGTTATAATAAGAGATAAAATACTTAATAATCAGCAGTTTTCGAAAGGTACATCAGAAGTAATAAGCTTTTGTGAAAAATTAACTTTTTATAAATCAAAGGAAGATAATAGATTCTTAGTATTAGATGATCCTTTTATATATATGGATGATGAAAGAATAGAGAATATATTAAAAATATTAAATGATATGCAGAATCATCAAATAATAATAGCTACATCTTCAAAAAGAATATGTGAAATGCTAAAAGAAATAAATGATAACGCTCATATTATCAATATGAATTTTTACTAAATAAATATTTTGTTGAATAAAAGATAATTTTAATATAATATTTCTGTGGAGGGATATCTTTGATATATAGCTTATCCGACACTCACCTAGATGGAAATCAAAATAAGCCCATGGATATTTTTGGTGAAAAATGGATTAATCACAAAGAAAAAATAACAAACAATTGGATAAATTGCATAAGAGAAGATGATTTTGTCCTGATTTGCGGAGATGTTTCTTGGGCATTAAAATTAAATGAAGCTATTGATGATTTAAGATTTATTGATTCGCTACCCGGAAAAAAAATCATAACGAGAGGAAATCATGATTTTTGGTGGTCAAGTTTAAGGAAAATGAATGATTTAAATTTAAAAAGTATTCATTTCTTACAAAATGATTCGATAGAAATAGATAATCACACAATAGTAGGATCTAGAGGGTGGATGGATAAAAGTTGTAAAGATTTTACAAAGGATGATTTGAAGATATTTGATCGTGAATTAATAAGAATAAAATTGAGTTTAGATTCATGTATTAACAAAAATGATATTATCTGCATGTTGCATTATCCTCCTTTTGATCTCAACAAAGAACCCAATGAAATATTTTATTTACTCAAAGAATATAATGTAAATACCATATTATATGGTCATCTTCATGGAATGGGTCACATAAATGCTGTTGAGGGAATTATAGAAGGGATAGAAGTTAGATGCACATCAGCTGATTATATTAATTTTTGCCCGGTATTAATTAGGAGGTAGTATGAAAATTATTATTGCAAATAATTATGAAGAAATGAGCAAAAAAGCAGCTGAAGAATTTAAGAACAAACTAGATGATATAAAAGTTATGGGATTGGCTACAGGTTCCACACCTGTTGGCATGTATAAAGAACTTGCAAAGTTATATGAAAATGGAAAAATTAGTTTTAAAGACAAAATTTCTGTTAATTTGGACGAATATATTGGATTACCTACGGGTCATAAAGAATCATATAGAGAATTTATGAATGACAATTTTTTCAATCATATTGACATTGATAAAAATAACACCTATGTTCCATTTGCAAAATCTGAGAATGATGTAGAAGCATGCGATAAATATGATGAAATACTAAAAAATAATCCTGTAGATTTACAAATATTGGGAATTGGAGAAAATGGGCACATTGCTTTTAATGAGCCTGATGAAAATTTAAAATATTCAACTAATATTGTAAAATTGACAGATTCAACAATTGAAGCAAACGCTAGATTTTTTAATAGTAAAGATGAAGTTCCTACACATGCAATTTCTATGGGTGTTGGAAAAATAATGGAAGCTAAAGAAATATTTGTATTAGCTAATGGGAAAAAGAAAGCTGACGCTGTAAAAAGATTATTATTTTCAGATGACATTACTTGCAGCTGCCCAGTAACACTTTTAAAATTACATTCTAACGTAACTTTATTTATTGATGGTGAAATTGCTACAGAACTTGGTATTAAGGAGAATTTCACGAAATGGAAAGAGAAATAGAAATTAAAATTTTAGGATATACAGTAGAAGAATATATAGAAATGGTAGAAAAAATTGGTGCAAAGTTTGTAAAAACTGAAAATCAATCCAATTATTTATTGATACCATCAGATAAAAAATTTGTTAAGGATAATGAATTTGTAAGAATAAGAAAGATTGATGATGATTGTGAATTAACTCTAAAAAAAAGAATTTTATCAAACAATTCTAGAACAAATGAGGAATATACTGTAGAATTTAAAGGATTTGATAATATATTAAAAATCTTTGATTCCTTGGGTATTCAATGTGTGAATCATTCAAAATATCGAATTAAATATGAATATGATGGATTCATTTTTGATATAGATAAGTGGGATGAAAATATTTATCCTTTTCCTTACATGGAGATAGAAGCTGAAAATGAAGAAAAATTGAATTATATTCTTGATAAACTTAATATTCCTAAAAATAGAATTTCTCTTAAATCATTCAAAGAATTAATAGACGAACACAAAAAGACAGAATAATTATTCTGTTTTTTTATTTATAGAGTTTAATAATTGAATGGATCAAGGTAAAATGATATAATTAAAATAATAATTACATATGGGGTGTTTTATGAAGTGGAGAGGTAGACAAGGAAGTTCAAATATTGAAGATAGAAGATCCTTCGGCAGTGGTGGTGGAGGAGGAATTAGAATTACACCAAAATCTGGCGGAGGAATTTCATTAATAATTTTATTATTGATAGTTTTGATCAATAGATTTAGCAATTTCAATATACTTGATTCTCAAGTTTTGGAAAACAATTCGTATGTTTCATCACATAGTGAAGATGAGAAAATTGATTTTTTAAGTGTTGTTTTGAAAGATACAGAAGATGTTTGGCATAGCATATTTAATGCTTATAATCTAGAGTATAGCGAACCTAAATTGATTATATTTAATGGAGCAATAAATAGTGGATGTGGATTTGCAGGTCAACAAATGGGCCCGTTTTATTGTCCTAGAGATAAAAAAGTATATATGGATTTATCTTTTTTTGATAAACTTGCATATGAACTTGGTGCATCTGGAGATTTTGCGATTAGTTATGTTTTAGCTCATGAAGTGGGGCATCATGTTCAAAATTTATTAGGAATACTTGACGAAAAACATCAATTGATGGCGCGGTTATCTGAAAAAGATGCTAATGAGATTTCTGTAAAAATTGAATTACAAGCAGATTATCTAGCAGGTGTTTTCGCAAAACATGTTGAGTCTTTAGGATATTTAGATGAAGATGATATAGAGGAAGCCATAAATGCTGCATCTGCCGTTGGTGATGATATTTTGCAGAAGAGATATCAAGGAACTGTTGTTCCAGATTCATTTACTCATGGATCTGCCGATATGAGAGTCAGATGGTTTCTAAAAGGATACAACGCTGGAGATTTAAGTGATTTTGATACATTTAAGTATGATATAGATGAATTATAGAGGAGGAAAAATGAAAACTATATATAGTGCTATTCAACCAAGTGGAGATTTTACTATAGGAAATTATTTTGGCACATTAAAAAATTGGAAAGAATATACAGATGATTATGATTGTTTATTTTGTATAGCTGATTTACATGCTATAACTGTTTTCCAAAATCCTAAAGATTTAAGAGAAAGATCTATTAAATTAGCAGCAATTTATCTTGCGCTGGGGCTTGATCCAGAAAAATGTATTATTTATTTACAAAGTTCAGTTTCAGAGCATACAAAAATGCATTGGCTTTTAAGCTCTTTAACTAGTTTGGGACAATTAAATAGAATGCATCAATTTAAGTCTAAAATAAAAGGAAATGTTGAAAATGCAAATGCAGCATTATATTGTTATCCTATTCTAATGGCAGCAGATATTCTTTTGTATCAAACACATCTAGTGCCAGTAGGAGAGGATCAAAAGCAACATGTAGAGGTAACTAGAGATTTAGCTCAAAAATTTAACTCAAAATATGAAGAAGTTTTTGTTCTTCCAGAACCTTTAATCGGTAAAACAGGAGCAAAAATTAAATCATTGCAAGACCCTACAAAAAAAATGAGTAAGTCAGATACAAATGAATTTGCATCAATCTTATTATTAGATGATAAAAAAGCAATAGAGAAAAAAATAAAAAGAGCTGTTACTGACTCAGTAGGAAAAATTAATTATTCTGATGACCAGCCAGGTATAAAAAATTTGCTTAATATATATAGTTTAATAACTAATAAAAATATTGAAGAAATTGTAGATTATTTTTCAGATAAAGGATATGGCATTTTAAAATCAGAATTAATAGAAGCTATAGATGAAACCTTGAAACCTATTAGAGATAAGTATTCATATTATATGCAAAATCAAGAATATATTTTGGAAATTTTAGAAAAGGGAAGAGAAAAAGCACAGACAAGAGCGGAAAAGACTTTGAAAAAAGTTGAAGATTGTATTGGATTTCTATAAAAGGAGAAAAAAATGAAAATTCTTATTGTTGGTAATGGGGGAAGAGAGTTTGCAATTGCAAAAAAAATAATGGAGCAGAATCCTGAAACTATAATTTATTTTGCCGAAGGAAATGGTGCTACAAAGTCGATTGGAATCAATACTGGTATTTCCCAAACTGATACTGCTAATCTTATTAAATTTGTACAAGATGAAAAAATATCTTTTACTATTGTGGGACCAGAGTTACCATTGGTAGATGGAATAGTTGATGCTTTTGAAAGGGCAAATCTAAAAATATTTGGACCTAATAAACAAGGCGCCAAATTAGAAGCATCGAAGGATTTTACAAAGAAAATTTTGTTAGATGCAAAAATTCCAACAGCAGAGTATAAAACATTTACCGATCCTAAACTAGCTATAGATTATGCTAAAGGTTTATTAGAAAAAAATTCTGCAAAAAAAGTTGTTCTAAAAGCCGATGGATTAGCTTCTGGTAAGGGAGTTATCATAGCAAGTACGGAGAGAGAGATAGAATATTCTATAAAAAATGTTTTAGAAAATAAAATCTTCGGAGAGCAATCTTTATTAGTCGAGGAGTTTTTAATAGGATTTGAAACAAGTCTTATTTTTATCACAGATGGAAAAAATTACAAAAAATTACCAACAGCTAGAGATCATAAAACAATTTTTGATGCTGGGCAAGGTCCAAATACAGGCGGTATGGGAACATATTCACCTGATTATGAGGCAGATTACTATTTAAAAAATATAGATGAAGATATAATTGTTCCGCTAATAGATGAATTGAACAAGAATAATATTTTGTATAAAGGAGCAATTTTTTTAGGGTTGATGATAACCAATGATGGACCAAAAGTTTTAGAAATAAATGCTAGATTTGGCGATCCTGAAACACAAGCTATATTACCACTTATTAAGTCTAATTTCTTAGATTTGTTATTGAAAGCAAGTGATTCACAATTAAATGAATATAATCTTGAAATAGAAAATAAAAAGACAATAAATCTAATATTAGCAAGTGAAGGATATCCTGAAAAAGTTGTTGATAATAAATTAATATCTGGATTACAAGATTTATCAAATTCAGAAGTTATATTTGCTGGTGTTAGAGAAGAGGAAGGAAAATATTTTTCAAAAGGTGGTAGAGTTCTCAGTTTAGTGATCAAAGGTGATGACTTTTATGAAATGAAAAAGAAAGTTTATGATGATATGAAAAAAATAAGCTTAGAAAATTCTCAATATAGAAATGATATCTCTCCTGTTGTAACAAGAGTCTATGTTACTAAAAAAGATGAATTTGATGTTTTAAGTAGAAGTGTTTATTCGAAATTAAAGGATGAATTGGGGATAGATGTTAGTGGATTAAAATTATACAAGAGATACGACATAGAAGGTTTAAATAAAGACGAAATTTTAAGTATAAGAGATAATATTTTATCGGAACCTCCGGTAGATCAAATATATTTGTTTGAAGATGTTTATGATATACAGAATAAAATTGAAAATCCATTAGTTATATCATATAAAAGTGGCCAATTTGATGCCAGGGAACAAGGTTTAAAAGATACTATTTTTTCAGTATATCCTGAAAAAAATGTACAAATAAAGGTAGAGGAAGTTATTAGCTTACCTAGTATAAATAAAGATGAATTACAAAAAATTAAATCATATTTAATAAATCCTGTTGATCAAGAAGAAGGGAAATTTTTAGGTATACCATCTACAATCGCAAAAAAAAGTATAAAAAATGATAATGTTTTGATTTATGATGGCTTTATAGATCTTGACGATGATGGATTATATAAATTTTATGAAGAAAATAAATTAGCAATGAGTTTAGATGATTTGAAATTTGTCAAAGAATATTTTAAATCAGAAAAAAGAAATCCTACGGAAGTCGAATTATCACAAATAGACACATATTGGTCAGATCATTGTAGACACACAACTTTTAATACTATTTTAAATGATATTAAATTTGAAGATGTTAAAACTCCAAGAGATGAAGCTTTAAAGAATACTTATGAAAAATATCTAAATTTAAGACAACAATTAGAATTGAAAAAATCAGTATCGCTTATGGATATAGGTACAATTTATTCAAAGTGGATGAAAAAAAATGGCTTGCTAAATGATGTGGAATTTAGCGATGAAATAAATGCATGTACTTTAGATATTAAAGCTCATATTGATGGAAAAAATGAAGATGTTTTATTATTATTTAAAAATGAAACTCATAATCACCCAACAGAAATCGAGCCTTTTGGAGGGGCACAAACATGTCTGGGCGGAGCGATTAGGGATCCACTTTCAGGAAGAGCATATGTATATCAAGCGATGAGAATTACAGGAGCATCTGATCCTATAAATGATTACCAAATAGATGGTAAACTTTCGCAAAAAAAGATTATTAGAGATGCATTAAAGGGATATTCATCATATGGAAATCAAATTGGACTTGCTACAGGTTATGTAGAAGAACTATTTCATCCTGGATATAAGGCAAAAAGAATGGAAGTAGGCGCAGTTTTAGGTGCACAGTTAAAGAAAAATGTAAAAAAAGAAAAGCCCAAAAAAGGAGATGTAATAGTTTTACTTGGTGGTAAGACTGGTAGAGATGGTGTTGGTGGAGCAACTGGTTCATCAAAATCTCATAATATTAATTCAGTTTCTGAAGCTAGTGCAGAAGTTCAAAAAGGACATGCACCAACCGAAAGAAAAATACAAAGATTATTTAGAAATCCAGAAGCTTCAATTCTGATTAAGAAATGTAATGATTTTGGAGCTGGTGGTGTAAGTGTTGCTATAGGAGAATTAGCTGAAAGTTTAGATATATATTTAGATAGAGTTCCATTAAAATACGAAGGATTAACGGCAAGAGAAATTGCTATTTCTGAATCTCAAGAAAGAATGGCAGTTGTTATAGATAAAGATGATATAGAAAAATTTATGGAACTAGCCAAAGAAGAAAATTTAAATGCAACAATTGTAAGTGAAGTAACAGATACAAATAGAGTAAGAATGTTTTACAATGGAAAAATAGTATCTGATTTATCACGTGAATTTATGGATTCAACAGGAGCTGAAAGATACCAAAGTGTTTTCGTGGAAAGTAAAAAAATAAGTTATCATGAGATTGATAATAGAGAAATAGATGAGTATGTCACTGAAGAATTATCGAGTTTAAAACATGGTTCTAGAAAAGCGTTATTAGAAAATTTTGACTTTTCAGTAGGACGTTCTACAGTAACTATGCCACTTGGTGGAAGTAACGAATTAACACCGATAAATGCTATGATTTGTAAACTACCTTCGTTTACTGATAATACAAAAACTGTATCATATATGTCTTATGGTTTTGAACCATATTTATCGGAGGAAGATCCATATATAGGTTCATATAGAGCGGTGGTATTTTCTATTTTAAAATTAGTATCATCGGGTTGTCCTTTAAATGTCATTAGACTTTCTTTCCAAGAGTATTTTCAAAAACTAGGAAATGATCCAAAAAATTGGCAATTACCATTTGTAGCGTTATTAGGAGCATTGGAAGCTTGTATGGAATTTTCTATACCGCCAATTGGAGGTAAAGATTCGATGAGTGGGACATTTGAAAATATTAATGTTCCGCCAACATTAATATCATTTGCTGTGGGATATTCTGATATTGAAAGAGTTATTACAACGGAATTAAAAGGAAATCATAAATTGGGATATTTAGAATTTCCATTAAATGACAATGGACTTTTAGATATAGATACAGCTCTTGAAATTATTCAAATTATAGATAAAAATATATCTAACAAGAATATTATTTCCCAATATGTAACTGAAAATGATTCCGTTTTAACTGCTCTATTTAAAATGAGTTTTGGAAATTGTGTTAATTTTGATATAAATTGTGATGAGAATATTTTAAAAGAATATAGAAAAGTTAGAGTAATAGTTGAGTATAAAGAAGATTTTGATGGGGTTAATTTTATAGGATATAGCGGCACGTCATCAACAAAGATAAATGGTAAAGAAATTGATTACATCAATCAAATGAATATTTTTGCTAATGCTTTGAATGAAGTATATGGCCCTAGTATGAATTATGGTCAATCAGAAGTTAAATATAATAATATTTCTACTAGGAAGAAAAAATCTTCAAGGTGTGTGGACAAAGTAAAAGTAGTAATACCAGTATTTGAAGGTACAAATTCAGAATATGATTCGAGAAGAGCTTTTGAAAACGAAGGTGCAATAGTTGAGGAAGTTTTAATTAAAAATATTGATTCTACTTTATTAGAAAAATCTATTGATGATTTTGCTAATGCTATAAAATCTGCACAAATTTTATTTATTCCAGGTGGATTTTCAATGTCTGACGAACCAGATGGTTCTGCTAAATTTATTGCTACTATAATTAGACACAAAAAAATTCGTGAGTCTATTGAATATATGTTAAGTGAAGAGGGAAATGATGGACTTATATTGGGTATATGTAACGGTTTTCAAGCATTAATAAAAACTGGTTTATTACCTTATGGAAAGATAAAAGATTTAAGTGATGATGATCCGACTCTTACTTTTAATAGTTGTAATAAACATATAGCTAAAATAATTCCTACAAAAGTTCTAACTAATAATTCTCCATGGTTAAAATATATTGATAAAGGTACTGTTTATAATGTTCCTATTTCTCATGGGGAGGGTAGATTTGTTATTAACGAAACTTTATATGATGAATTAAAACAAAATGATCAAATTGCTTTTAAATATTTAGTTAATCCAAATGGCAGTTATCACTCAGTAGAAAGTATATTGGATCCTAGTGGAAAAATATTTGGTAAAATGGGTCATTCTGAAAGAGTAGGAGATAACTTATATAAAAACCATCCAAATATTAAATATCAAAATATTTTTAAAGCCGGAGTTGATTATTTTAAAAAATAAAAAAAGGAAGAGAAAATCTTCCTTTTATTTTTTTATTATTTATTTTTGTTTATTTTAGCTTGAGCTGCTGCTAATCTAGCTATTGGAACTCTGTAAGGTGAGCAGCTTACATAATCTAGATTAATTGATTCGCAGAAAGTTATGGAATCAGGATCTCCGCCGTGCTCACCACATACACCTACATGTAATTTTGAATTAGCCTGTCTTCCGTCTTCAGTTGCCATTTTTAATAATTTTCCAACACCTTTGGTATCCAAACTTTCAAATGGACTAGTCTTAAAAATACCAGCTTCTATATAATCTGATATATATTTTCCTGAATCATCTCTTGAATATCCAAATGTCATTTGCGTCATATCATTTGTACCAAAACTGAAAAAGTCTGCGGATTTACCTATCTCATCAGCTAATAATGCAGCTCTTGGGACCTCTATCATGGTACCTACTTCATAGTCTATAGTATCATTCTTTTCAGTAAAAACAAGATTTATCTCTTCCTGAATTTTTGATTTTACAAAGTCAAATTCTTTTACTTCACCAATTAATGGAATCATAATTTCAGGATGAACTTTATATCCGGATTTTTTTACTTCTAATGCAGCTTCTATTATTGCTCTTGCTTGCATTTGATAAATTTCTGGATAGCTAACTGCAAGACGCGCGCCTCTATGACCTAGCATTGGATTGAACTCTTTTAGAGCTTCTATTCTATCTTCTAAAACAGGAACGCTTAAATTCATTTCTGTGGATAATATATTTATCTCTTCTTTTTTGTGTGGAAGGAACTCATGTAATGGTGGATCTAATAATCTAACGGTTACAGGGTATGATTCCATGGCTGTGAAGATTTCAATAAAGTCTTGTCTTTGATATGGCAATAATTGATCTAGTGCAATTTGACGTTCCTCTTTTGTTGTAGAAAGAATCATTTTTCTAACAGTTTTAATTCTTTCATCATTAAAGAACATATGTTCAGTTCTGCATAAACCAATTCCTTTTGCTCCAAAATCTCTACCAATTTTTGCATCTTTAGGGGTATCAGCATTTGTCTTTACAACAAGGTTTTTATATTCATCCGCCCAGGTCATAAGAGTTTCAAAATTTCCACTTAACTGTGGTTCTATTTTTTTAATATCACCAATGTATACTTTTCCAGTTGTTCCATCTATGGAAATTATTTCTCCTTCTTTTATGACATTACCATTTTTAGTTTTTATAATTTTATTCTTTTCATCTATTCTTAATTCAGAACATCCAGCTACACAACATTTTCCCATCCCTCTAGCAACTACAGCGGCATGAGAAGTCATTCCACCTCTTGCTGTTAAAATTCCTTCTGCTAATACCATTCCATCTATATCCTCAGGACTTGTTTCTTCACGAGCAAGAATTGTTTTTATGCCTTTTGAATTCATGTTTTTAACATCTTCAGCATTAAATACAACAGCTCCTGAAGCCGCTCCTGGAGAAGCAGGTAGACCTACAGTAATAGCATCTTTTATAGATATATCCTTTGGGTCAAATTGAAAGTGCATTAATTGGTTTAAAGAACTTGGTTCAACTTTTAATAAAGCTTCTTCTTTTGTAATTAAGCCTTCGTTAAAAAGATCAACCGCAATATTCAAAGAAGCACGGCCTGTTCTTTTACCATTTCTTGTCTGTAAGAAATATAATTTTCCATTTTCAATAGTAAATTCTACATCTTGCATGTCTTTATAATGTTTTTCTAATTTACAAAGAATGTCATTAAATTCATTATATACATTTTCATTTATCTCTTTTAGTTTGGAAATGTCAGATGGAGTTCTAATACCAGCAACCACATCTTCGCCTTGAGCATTCATTAGAAATTCACCAAAAATTCCTTTTTTACCAGTAGATGGATTTCTTGAAAAACATACACCAGTTCCGCTATTTTCACCTAGGTTTCCAAATACCATAGATTGTACGTTTACAGCAGTTCCTAAATCATCATCTATTTTATGAAGTCTTCTATAAGTTATTGCTCTTGGGTTCATCCAAGATTTAAACACTGCATTTATAGCTAACTCTAGTTGTTTGTAGGGATCTTTTGGAAAATCTTCATTCATATACTCAGCATAAACTTTTTTGTATCTTTTTACGATTTCTTTTAGTCCATCAACACTTATATTAAAATCTTCTTTTACATTTTCATTTTCTTTTATATCGTTAAATATATCATCAAATTCATACTTTGGGATTTCCATAGCTACATCTGAAAACATTTGTATAAATCTTCTATAACTATCCCATGCAAATCTGGGGTTATTAGAATTTACAGCCAAAGCTTCTACAGTTTCATCGTTTAAACCAAGATTTAAAATGGTATCCATCATTCCTGGCATACTAAAAACTGATCCGCTTCTTACAGAAAATAATAGAGGGTTGGTCTTGCTTCCAAAACTTTTTCCAGTAGAATTTTCTATTTCTAATATTTTTGATCTAACCTCGTTCATTAAATTTTGTGGCAATGTTTTATTTTCTTTATAGTAATATTTACACGCCTCAGTAGTGATAGTAAAACCAGGTGGAACAGGTATTCCCAGATTAGTCATTTCTGCTAAATTTGCTCCTTTTCCTCCTAAAAGAGAACGCATATTTGCATTTCCCTCAGTAAAACTATAAGCTAATTTTTCCATTTTTTCCTCCAACTTGAATTCGGTTTTGGATAAATATACTAGCTTCTTCAATAGAAGTCTTATCCATATCAATTACTGGAATTTTTAGAGTGTTATATAGATTTAAACAATTCTCCAGTTCTTCGAAAATTTTTTCTGGATTTATATAATCTCCAGCTACACCCAAATATTTTGATCTTGTCCTTCTTATCATTTGTAATGATTCTGTACTTCTAATAAGACCAAACAATTTGTTTTTTGGTAGTAAGGATAGAATATTTTCAATATTCATATTAGGAACTATAGGTATATTACATGCTTTTATATTAAAAAAAGCTAAGTAAAAACACAGAGGAGTTTTACCTGCTCTTGAAGGACCTAATATAATTACATCGGAGTTTTGGATATTTTCTAACTTTTTTCCATCGTCAAATGTAATTGCATATTCAAAATTTTCAATATTCATTCTTAACACCCTTTTTATTATATCATATAATAAATAAAATTTCACTTATCTTTATTGAATATAAGTAAAGATTTTGATATAATTTTATAAGATTTGGAGGTTAAAATGGAAAATATAAACAATTTTGAAGAAAATTCTAATGAAGAGAAAAATCCTACAGAAGATTCAAAATATAACAAATCAAAATTTTGGAAGAATTTAAAAGAGATGTTAATTAGTTTTATTGTAGCTTTTTGTTTGGCTCTATTTATAAGTAAATTTATTTTTTCTATTAATGCGGTTAGCGGAAGTAGTATGCATCCAACTCTTGAGCATAAAGACAGACTTATTGAATTAAAAATAGATAAATGGTTCAGACCTTATAAAAAAGGTGATATTGTAATTTTTAAAAATGAAAATCAAACAGAAAATTCTTTTTATTGTAAAAGAATTATAGGTACTGAGGGAGACCATATTCAAATTATGGATGGTAAGGTTTATGTAAATGGGGAACTACTTAAAGAGGACTATATTGAAAAAGATATTTTAACCGAAGGATATATAGATGTGATTGTTTCTAGTGAACACGTTTTTGTTTTAGGTGATAATAGAGAACCTTTTGCTAGTCGTGATTCTAGAATTTTTGGAGAAGTTAGCATAAAAGATATTGATGGTAGGTTAGTGTTTAGATTCTGGCCTTTAAATAAAATTGGTATAGTATAGGTGATTTATGACAGATTATAAAAAATATATAAGAAATTTTTCTATTATTGCACATATTGATCATGGTAAAAGTACACTGGCAGATAGATTGTTAGAAAAAACAAAGACTGTAGATCTAAGGAATTTAAAATCTCAAACTCTTGACAGTATGGATCTTGAGAGAGAAAGAGGTATTACAATAAAGTTAAAAGCTGTAAGGCTTATTTATAATCACAAAGATGGAAATACCTACACCCTTAACCTGATAGATACTCCGGGGCATGTTGATTTTAATTATGAGGTTAGTAGATCACTTGCAGCATGTGAGGGTGCTGTTTTAGTTGTAGATTCTACCCAAGGAGTAGAAGCACAAACTTTAGCTAATGTATATTTAGCTTTGGAGGAAAATTTAGAGATATTACCTGTTATAAATAAAATGGATTTACCATCTGCTAGACCAGAAGAAGTTAAATTAGAAATTCAGGATTTAATAGGTTTAGATGCTGAGAATGCTCCGCTTATTAGCGCTAAAACAGGTATTAATATTGAAGATGTTTTAGATAAAATTGTATCAGATATTCCAGTTCCCGAAGGAGATATAAATGCGCCACTAAAAGCATTGATTTTTGATTCGTATTATGATGCTTATTTAGGTGTTGTATGTTATATAAGAGTTTTTGATGGTGAAATAAAAAAAGGAACTCAAATAAAAATGATGAGCTCTGGAAAAGTTTTCGAAGTTACGGAAGTAGGTATTAATAATACTACTTTTGTTACTGTGGATAAATTGTCAGCTGGGCAGGTTGGATATTTTACAGCATCAATTAAAGAGGTTAAAGAAGCTAGAGTGGGAGATACAATAACAGATGCAAATAATCCTACAAGTGAAAGTTTGCCAGGCTACAAAAAAGTTATACCTATGGTATATTGTGGAATTTATCCTACAGAAGGACAGGATTATAATACGGTAAGGGAAGCTCTTGAAAAATTACAAGTTAATGATGCATCTTTGACTTTTGAAGCTGAGACTTCTCAAGCTCTAGGGTTCGGATTTAGATGCGGCTTCTTGGGTCTGTTACACATGGAGATAATTCAAGAAAGAATTGATAGAGAATTTGATATAAATATTATTGCTACTGCTCCATCTGTTATATATAAAGTTCACAAGACTAATGGAGAAGTTGTAGATATACAAAATCCTACCAATTTACCTAAAGCTGTTGAAATTAGTTATATAGAAGAGCCTGTTGTAAAAGCAGAAATTATGGCTCCAAAAGAATATGTAGGGAAAATTATGGAAATCTGCATAGATAGACGCGGTGAATATTTAGGGATGGAATATTTGGATGAAAGAAGAGTTATAATAAGATTTAGATTGCCTCTAAATGAAGTTATATACGACTTTTTCGATGCGTTAAAATCTAATACAAAAGGTTATGCATCCTTGGATTATGACTTAGATGGTTATCAAAAATCAGATTTAGTAAAATTAGATATTTTGATTAATGGTGAGTTAGTAGATGCTTTTAGCTTAATTGTTCATGAATCAAAGGCATACGAAAGAGGAAGAGATATTGCTGAAAGGCTTAAAGATGTCATACCTAGACACCAATTTGCTGTACCAATTCAAGCGGCTATTGGTAGTAAAGTAATTGCCAGAGAAACAATAAAAGCACTTAGAAAAGATGTGTTAGCTAAATGTTATGGCGGAGATATATCAAGAAAGAAAAAATTGTTAGAAAAGCAAAAAGAAGGTAAGAAGAAAATGCGCTCAGTTGGAAATGTAGATGTTCCACAAGAAGCCTTTTTAGAAGTTTTAAAGTATAAGGAAAAATAGTGAAAAAAAATATTGGCATATATATTCATATACCTTTTTGCGCAAAAAAATGTTTTTATTGTGATTTCAACAGTGGAATATCTTCAAAAAAGTTACAAAGTGAATATGTTGATCTGTTATTAAAAGAGATAGACTTATATAAAGAAAAGTATAATAATTTTATTTTTGATACTATATATTTTGGCGGAGGAACACCTAGTATTTTAGATTCAGATCAAATAATTGCTATTGTTAATAAGATAGAAAGCGCTTTTTCACGTGCTAAAGATGTAGAAATAACTATGGAAGTAAATCCTGAGACGGTTGATGAAAATTATTTATCAAAAGTTATAAAAAAGATAAATAGAATTAGCTTCGGACTACAAGATATTTATCAAGATACATTAAAATGTTTAGGAAGAAGCAATAGCTATGAATATTTAAAAAGACTTACGCATTATTTAATTGAAAACAATTTTACCAATTATTCAATTGATATAATGTTAGGAACTCCTTTTCAAAATGTATCTAGGGTTAAAGAATTGGTTAACTGCGTTGTAGAACTTAAGCCGGCGCATATTTCAGCATATAGTTTGGAACTTCATGAGAATACTCCATTATTTGAAGATAAGAATTCATTAAATTATTTACCAAGCGAAGAAGAAGAAAGAAAGATATATGAATTTTTAGTTGGATATTTAGACAAAAAAGGTTACTATCAATATGAAATATCTAATTTTTGCAAAAACAACTTCTATTCTAGACATAATATGAAATATTGGGTATTGGATGAATATATAGGATTAGGAGTATCCAGCGCAAGTTTTATTGATAATATAAGATATATTAATCCACACAGTATTAATGACTATAAAAATAGAATTAACAATAATAATTTACCTAGAATAAAAGAATATGAATTGAATAATGAAGATATATTATCAGAAAAATGTATTTTACAAATAAGATTAAATTCTGGGATAAATATAAAAAAAATAGAAGAAGAATTTGGTATAGATATTTTAGAAAGATTTGATCTACAAAAACACATAGATTTAAAAAATATTTATATTGAAAATGGATTTCTTAAACTCACAAAAAAAGGTAGAAACTTTTCAAATAAAGTAGAAATTGACTTTTTATGATTAAGTTTTTACTTTTTTTATTTTTGTGTTTTAAAATAAAAATATGGGGTATGTATAGATTGTTAGCAATCACCTTTTAAGAGTGCTAACAGGAGGTGAAATATGTTAAATGATAGAGAAAAACAAATTTTACTCCATATTATCAACTCTTTTTTAGAAAAAGGAGAGCCTGTAGGTTCTAGAACTCTGGAAAAGGAAACCAGTATCGGACTTAGTTCGGCCACTATAAGGAATGTTATGAGTGATTTAGAAAATTTGGGAATGCTAAACAAAACTCATCATTCAAGCGGCAGGGAACCTACACATCTTGCATTTAGATTTTATTTAGATCAGATAATTAAGAGTATTAGTAATTCAAAAGAGCATGCTTTAAACTATCTTACTCAGGATGTTGGAAGTTATGTTGATTTAGTAGAAAGGGCAAAGGTATTATTAGAAAATTTAACTGATTTTGCAACTATTACTTATATTCCGGATAATCATTCTCATCTAATCAAGAATATATTTTTAAACAAAATATACGATGATAAATTTTTACTTGGAATAGAAGATCAAAATTCTAATATGTTTACTCAGATAGTAAATATAATTTTTTCTGATTATGAATTAGAATTGTTTAATAGATTGATTAAGGATAAATTTTTAAATCAATCAATCGAATATTTCTTAAAAAACATAAATATATTTTTAGAACAATATAATCTAGATAGATTAATGAATTTAGATGAGATTTTAATTAAACTGAAGAAGAATGAATTGATAAGAAATATAAATGTGGATGGAATATCTAAATTGTTAAGTCATCCTGATATTAATAATATTTCAAAATTAAAAAGCATAATGGAGCTTATGGATGATTTTACAGTATTAAATGAATATATCACAAGCCAATCTGATGATGGTCTCAATTATTTTTTATCAAATGAAGATTTACTAAAAGACCTAACTATTATTTCTACAAAATATAATTTTGATGGAGATAAAGAAATATTTGTAGGGGTTTTAGCTCCGATTAGAATTGATTATGTTTCAACATTTAAAATAATGAAAGATATAGATGATTCATTCAAATCATTTTTTAAATCTAAATAATGGAGGTAATCATGGATAATGTAACAAATGAAGATATTTTGACGAATGAAAACAATGAAGAAGCGGAAGTTCAAAAAGAAACAGAGAATATTAATTCAGAAATTCAGGAACTTAAAGATCAATTAATTCGTTTACAAGCTGATTTTACAAATTTTAGAAATAGAACAAAAAAAGAAGCTCAAAACAGTGTAGATTTAGGTGTAGAAAAGCTAGCGATTAAACTTTTTTCGGTAATTGATAATTTTGAAAATGCAATTAAACAAATGGATGATTCACCTTATAAAGAGGGTTTTGAAATGATTTACAATCAATTAATTGAAATACTTGAAAGTGAAGATATTAAGCAAATTACTATTAATGAATCTAATGAGTTTGATCCAAATTTACATCATGCTGTAACTTTAGAAGAAATAGAAGGCATGGATAATAATAAAGTTATTGAAATTTTAGTAAATGGTTATACAAAAAATGATAAAACATTAAGACCTGCGATGGTTAAGGTTTCAAAATAAGGAGGAAATTTAAAATGAGTAAAATTATTGGTATTGATTTAGGTACAACAAATTCATGTGTAGCAGTTATGGAAGGTGGAGAATCAACTGTAATTGCAAATATAGAAGGAAATAGAACTACTCCAAGTGTAGTTGCTTTTACTAAGGATAACGAAAGATTAGTTGGAGAAACAGCAAAAAGACAAGCAATAACAAATCCAGATAGAACAATTTCATCTATTAAAAGAGAGATGGGAACAGATTATAAAGTTTCTATCGACGATAAAAAATACTCTCCAGAAGAAATTTCTGCTATGATTTTACAAAAATTAAAAGCTGATGCAGAAAGTTATTTGGGTGAAAAAGTTACTGAGGCTGTTATTACTGTTCCTGCATATTTTACAGATGCTCAAAGACAAGCAACTAAAAACGCAGGTAAGATTGCTGGGTTAGAAGTAAAAAGAATTATAAATGAACCAACCGCTGCAGCACTAGCATATGGAATGGATAAAGAGCAAGGTAACCACAAAATTATGGTATTCGATTTAGGTGGTGGTACATTTGACGTTTCCATCCTAGAGTTGGGAGATGGAGTATTTGAAGTTTTAGCAACTCGTGGAAATAATAGACTTGGTGGAGATGATTTTGATAATAAATTAATTGATTATATAGCTGAAAGTTTTAAAAAAGAAAATGGAATTGATTTAAAAAATGATAAAATGAGTCTTCAAAGGTTAAAAGAGGCTGCTGAAAAAGCAAAAAAAGAATTATCAAGCACCATGAGTACAAATATTAATCTTCCATTTATAACAGCTAATGCTTCTGGTCCATTACACTTGAACATGGATATTACAAGAGCTAAATTTAATGAACTAACTAATGATCTAGTTGAAAAAACAATGGTCCCTGTAAGAGATGCATTAAAAGATGCTGGCTTATCAGTTGGAGATATAGATAAAGTTTTATTAGTTGGTGGTTCTACTAGAATTCCAGCTGTACAAGAAGCCGTTAAAAATTTAATTGGAAAAGATCCTCAAAAAGATATAAACCCAGATGAATGTGTTGCATTAGGTGCAGCTATTCAAGGTGGAGTTTTAACCGGAGAGGTTAAAGACTTGTTATTATTAGATGTAACACCTCTATCTTTAGGTTTGGAAACATTAGGAGGAGTAACTACTAGATTAATTGAAAGAAATACAACAATTCCTGCTAAAAAAAGTCAAGTATTTACAACTGCAGCTGATGGTCAAACTTCTGTGGAAATACATGTATTACAGGGTGAAAGAGAAATGGCTCAAGATAATACAACCCTTGGAAGATTTTCTTTAACAGGTATAGCTCCTGCTCCAAGAGGTATTCCTCAAATAGAAGTTACATTTGATATTGACGCTAATGGTATTGTAAACGTTAGTGCAAAAGATATGGCAACTGGTAAACAACAATCTATAACTATTACTGCTTCTTCTAAAATGAGTGATGAAGAAATTCAAAGAAAAGTAAAAGAAGCTGAACAGTTTGCATCAGAAGATAAAAAGAAAAAAGAACAAATAGAAATTAAAAATAACGCAGATCAAATTGTATATCAGACAGAAAAAGCTTTAAAAGATTTAGAAGGAAAAATTACTGAAGATGAAGTAAATACAATTCAATCTAAAGTAGATGATTTGAAAAAAGCTGCTGAAGGTAGTGATTATGATGATATTAAATCTAAAACAGAAGCTTTAACAAATGAATTTTATAAATTGAGCGAAAAATTATATAAACAAAATACTGAGAATGCTTCTACAGAAAATAATGAATCTAAATCTGACGATGTAGTAGATGGAGATTATGAGGTAGTTGACGAAGAATAAAAATTATGTAAAAATAGATAGGGAAATTTTTCCCTTCTATTTTTGTATACATAAAAGGAGATAAGTTTGAAAGATTTATACGAAATTCTAGAAGTTGATAGAAATGCTACTGCTGATGAAATTAAACAGAATTACAGAAGGCTAGCTAAAAAATATCACCCCGATTTAAATCCCGGAGATCATGATGCTCAAGAAAAATTTAAGGAAATATCGTCTGCATATGAGGTTCTTGGAAATGATGAGAAACGTAGATTATATGATACTTATGGGACTACAGATACCAATGCTCAATTTAGCGGAGGATTCGAAGATATATTCGGAGATATATTTGATATATTTGGTGGCACATCTAGCAGAAAAAATGCTAAAGCACCAAGACCAGGTGATGATATAAGAGTGGATCTTACAATTAATTTGGAAGACACATTGAAGGATTATGAAGTTGAAATAGATTTTGAACGAGAAGTTAAATGTAGTTCCTGTAATGGAACTGGAGCAAAAGATGAAACAAAGGTTAAAAAATGTAGTAATTGTAATGGTACAGGAACTGTTTATACAGTAAAAAATTCTTTTTTTGGAAAAGTAAGAACACAGCATGAGTGCGGTGCATGTAGGGGTAAAGGTGTAATTATAGAAGAACCATGTAAACATTGCCATGGAACTGGACGAATAAAAGAAAGAGTAAAAAAAATTATTACTATTCCTAGAGGAATTCAAGACGGAAATTATTTTTCAATTGGTAATATTGGTAATGATGGATATAATAATGGTCCAAGAGGCGAAGTATATATTGTAGTAAATGTACTAAATAAAACTGGGTTTAAAATAGAAAATTATAATTTAATTAAATATTTAGAAATTTCTTTCCCCGAAGCAGCACTAGGAAATAAGCGCAAGATAAAAACTTTAGATGAGACTGTTGAGGTAGTAATACCTGAAGGCACTCAGTATGACGATGTATTAAAGATACCAAACAAGGGTTTATATAGATACAATTCTAATTCTAGAGGAGATCTTTATATCGTATTTAAAATTAAAACTCCTACAAAAATGACATCTAAACAAAGAGAATTATTAAAAGATTTTGCGGAGGGAGAAAATTTGGAGGAGCCTCCTCCTGTCAAAAGTATAATCAATAAAATAAAATTTTTTATAAGAAGATTGTTTAAATAAGCAGTCTTCTTTGTTTTAATGAGTAAAAATTTATGGTATAATTTAGAAGGTGATAATTATGAAAGAGATTTATTTTTCTATTGATACAAAGGACGAAGAATTATTTAGTAATGCATTGATAATAAATGGCGTAGAATCAATGGAAATATTAGATACTGATATTAAATCAAAATTAAATGATGATGAAAAAAATTGGGATTATAATGATATACCACAAGTTTCTTCTGATACCATATGCTTTAAAATTTATGTTGAGGATGAAGAGGTCAATAGTTTATTAGAAAATGTACGTCACGATTATGATAATTATAGAATTATAAATATATCTACAATTGAGCAAAAAGATTATTTAAATGACTGGAAATCACATTTTAAACCGATATCTATATCAGATAAATTGAATATTTATCCCGTTTGGTATGACGGAATAAAAAAAGATCCATATATATTAATAAATCCAGGTATGGCATTTGGAACTGGAAGTCATGAAACTACTAGCATGTGTTTGGAGCTTATGATGGAAGGTATGAATGATGGAAATATTTTAGATATAGGTACTGGAAGTGGTATACTATCGATTGCATATAATAAAATTTATAATAAAACATGTCTAGCATTTGAAATTGATTTAGCCGCAAAGAAATCAGCTGAAGAGAATATAAATCTAAATAAATGTGATGGTATAGAAGTGATTCACGGTGATTTTAGAGATTTTAATATTGGTAAATATGATAATTTAGTTAGCAATATATTTGCAGAGGTATTAATTTCTATGATGGCGGACTTTGTAAAACATTTAAATATAGGGGCAAATGTAATTTTTTCAGGGATAATTAAAGAAAAAGAAGATGATGTATTAGAATCTATGAAGAATTATAATATAGAAATTACATCTGTTTTAGAAAAAAATGATTGGGTAGCTATAAAAGGAGTATATCTTGGATAGAGTTTTTCTGCGATCAAATGAATTAGAATTAAGAGATGATGACTATAACCATATAATAAAAAGTCTTAGAAATGGTGTTGGCGATTGTATAGAAATAGTATTTGGTAAAGAGGTAATATTAGCAAAAATAGTTAGTGTAGATAAAAAATGTGCAAAATTAGAAAAAATTAAATCACATATCATAAATGAAGAACAAACAAAGATACATTTAATTCAAGGATGCGTAGAAAAGAAAAAGTGGGATTTTATATTTAATTATGCAACACAATCTGGAATAGTTTCCTTCACGCCAATGACCACAGAATATATGAAGGAATACTCAAAAAAGGAAATTAATTTGGAAAGATCATACAAAATAATAAGAGATGCTGCTATGCAATCAAAGTCCTATAGTATTCCAATTATTAACGAAGCAATTGATTTTGATGATATTTTTAAAAGATATGATAAAAGTAAATTATTTATGTTAGATTTTTTAGGAGAAAATATTTCAAGGTATATTGACGACATTAAAAAGTGTGATGAAATATTTATTGTGGTCGGACCTGAGGGTGGGTTTTCAGACAATGAAAAAGAAAAAGCAAAAAAAGAAGGTATAAATATGATAAAGCTACACGATAGAGTATTAAGAACAGAATTGGCTGGACTGGCCATATCTAATATAATAAAGGCGCTAATTATATGAAGGTTCATATAAAGACGCTGGGCTGCAAAGTTAATTATGTTGAATCAGAAGCACTAGCCCAAGTTATGAAAAGTTATGGATTTGAAATTGTAGATGATGAAGTGTGTGATATATTTGTATTGAATTCTTGTACAGTAACTAACGATAGTGATAAAAAAAGTAGGCAAGCTCTGACAAGAAATAGAAAAATTAATCCTGAAAACTATTCTGTAATAATGGGATGCTATTCACAAGTTGCTTCTGAAGAGTTAAAATTAAAAGATTATGTAAATTATATTGTTGGAAATAAAAACAAAATAGAAGTTGTAAGCGATATTATAAACAACCTAAATTTGTCAGATAATAATAAAATAATTTCTGTAGAAGATATTGCAAAATACAAAGTTTTCGACAATATTCATATAGATTATACAACTACAAAAACTAGAGGTTTTATAAAGATTCAAGACGGATGTGATCATTTTTGTTCCTATTGTATAATTCCATATGCTAGAGGAAGAGTTAGATCCAGAAGCGTAAAGGATATAAAAGAAGAAGCTAAGCGATTGGTAGATAACGGGGTTAAAGAGATTGTTCTTACTGGTATTGAAGTTGCAAGTTATGGTAAGGATTTAGAAAATATTAAACTAATAGATGCCATAGAGAGTGTACAAAGTGTTAACCCTGAAGTAAGGATTAGATTATCCAGCTTAGAAATTCATAGTATTAATGATAATTTTATAAAAAGAGTTAAAGACTTACCAGGATTTTGTGATCATTTTCATTTATCATTACAATCAGGTTCTGACCCTGTTTTAAAGGCGATGAATAGAAGATATACTAGTGAATTTTTTAAAGAAAGAGTAATGATTATAAAAGATAATTTTAAAAATATTGGATTAACTACAGATATTATTGTTGGATTTCCAGGCGAAACAGATGAAATGTTTAATCAGACGGTTAATTATGTACAGGATATAGGTTTTTCTAAAGTGCATGTATTTCCTTATAGCCCTCGAAGAAATACTCCTGCGGCCAAAAGAGAACAAATTGATAATCAAATAAAAAATGAAAGAGCAAAAATACTCAGATCAATATCTGATGAGTTGGAAAAAAAATTTATTGAAAAAAATAAAAATGTAGAACTGAAAATGTTAGTTGAAGAAAGGAAGAACGGAAATTTCATAGGTTATACAACTAACTATATAAGAGCTCAATTGTCAACTGAAGAATATTCCGATATTAAATTAAATACCATTGTAAATATAAAAAACATAGGAGGTAATAAAGAAAAATGGATTGTTTGTTCTGCAAAATAATTAGTGGTGAAATCCCTTCAAAAAAGGTATACGAAGATGATTTATGTTATGCTTTTTATGATATTAATCCAGTAGCTCCAGTACATGTATTAGTTATTCCCAAGAAACACATAGAGAGTCTGGACAAACTTGAAAAAGAAGATGGGGAAATCATTTCTCATATTATGTTAAAAATTAAAGAAATTGCTAATCAATTGAGATTAGAAAACGGATATAGAGTTGTAACTAATATTGGCGAGGATGGTCAACAATCAGTAAAACATTTACATTTTCACCTAATAGGCGGAAGAAAACTGAAGTGGGAATTTTAGAAATTTATAATAATCTATTGAAAAATTAATATAAATATATTATAATTAGAGAGGTAACTGATGTTAGTATGAGGGGAGGGAAAATAATGTCAGAAATTAAAGTTGGAGAAAATGAATCCCTTGATAGTGCACTTAAGAGATTTAAAAGACAGTGTGCTCGTTCGGGTGTACTTGGCGAGTATCGTAAAAGAGAACATTATGAAAAGCCAAGTGTAAAAAGAAAGAAAAAATCTGAAGCTGCTCGTAGAAAAAAACGTAAAAGCTTTTAATAGAGGATATTATGAATATTAAAGATCGTTTAGCACAAGATTTGAAACAAGCTATGCTAAATAAAGACACACTCACTAAAAATACAGTTACCTTAGTTAGATCACGAATTAAATACTATGAAGTTAATAATCGTGTAGATGCTGATGATGAAGTAATCCTTTCCCTAATTCAAAAAGAAATTAAACAAAGAATAGATACCATTGATTCTCTACAAAATTCAGGAAGAGACGATCTGCTAAATGCTGCCAAAGAAGAACTAAAATTATTAGAATCTTATTTACCAGCACAAATTTCAGATGATGATTTGATAAAATTAATTCATGAATGTATCAATGAAACTGGAGCTAGCAGTATAAAAGATATGGGTAAAGTTATAGCTTCTGCTAAAGAAAAAGCTGGAGCAACTTGTGAACCAAAAAGGATTTCTGATCATGTTAAGCAAATTTTAAGCAACATTTAGGCGGATACATCTAATGTTGCTTTTTTATTGTGATAATGATAAAAATTTGGGTATAAATTAATAAAATATTATTTAGGGGGTGTTTTGTTTGTATGCAACTAATTTAATTTTATGTATGCTTTTATGTATGGGCATATTTTTTGGTATAAGATCTTGTTATATTAATTCTAAAAAGAATTTCACGTTCAGTCTGATTATATTTTTAATTTATTCTATTATGAATTTTTATATCAACCAATCATACCTTATTAACATAGTTATATTCATTATCGGATTAATATTGATAGTAATGGAAATTATATTACCAGGCTTACAAATTTTTGGAGTTTCAGGAATTGCCTGCGTATTATATGCTGTATATAAGCTTTCTTTCAATCAATTACTCGCATTATTAACAATTGTTATGGTTATCCTGGTATCAATACTCTCTATTTTGTACCACAAGAAAAAAGGATATACATTTTTAGGTTTAAAAAAATTAGTTTTATTTAACAAAATATCTTCTGAAAATGGATTTTTAGCAAATAAAAAGCAGAATTTGATTGGGAAAGTAGGTATAACAACCACACCTCTAAGGCCTGCTGGTTATGGAGTTATAGATGGAAAAAAATATGATCTGTATAGCGGAGATGGCTTTATTCCAGAAAATTGTGAGGTAGAGGTTATAAAAGAAGAATCATTAAAAATAATTGTAAGGAGAAAATAAAATGTTTAGGTATGTAAACCCTGCTAATATTATATATGTAATTATAGTAATTTTTGTTTTAGTGTTATTAAATCTTATACCAGTACGTCTATGGATAACTGCATTTTTCTCAGGTTTAAGAGTAAGTATTGGAAATTTAATCGGTATGAAATTAAGAAGAGTTAATCCTAGGCAGATTATTAATCCTATGATAAAAGCTACAAAAGCAGGATTAAACTTAAAATTGAATGAATTGGAAGCACACTATTTAGCTGGAGGGAATGTAAATACTTTAGTTGATGCATTAATAGCTGCACAAAGAGCTAATATCGATCTAGAATTTGAAAGAGCTGCGGCTATAGATCTTGCTGGAAGAAATGTTTTAGAGGCTGTTAGAGTTAGTGTTAATCCTAAGGTTATTGAAACTCCAAATATAGCTGCTGTTAGTAAAAATGGTATTGAAGTTATAGTAAAGGCTAGAGTTACTGTTAGAGCTAATATTGATAGATTAGTAGGTGGAGCTGGAGAAGAAACGATTATAGCTCGTGTTGGAGAAGGGATAGTAACCACTGTTGGTTCAAGTAGCTCACACAAAGATGTTTTAGAAAATCCTGATAGTATTTCAAAAACTGTTTTAGAAAAAGGTCTAGATTCAGGTACAGCATTTGAAATTTTATCTATAGATATTGCCGATGTGGATGTGGGTAGAAATATTGGTGCACAATTACAAACTGATCAAGCTGAAGCGGACATGAGAATAGCACAAGCTAAAGCTGAGGAAAGAAGAGCTATGGCTGTAGCTAAAGAGCAAGAAATGAAAGCAGAAGTACAAGAAAAAAGAGCTCTTGTTGTTGAAAATGAAGCTCAGGTACCACTAGCTTTAGCTGAAGCACTTAGAAATGGAAATCTAGGAGTTTATGATCACTACAAATTAAACAATATCAATTCTGATACTAATATGAGAAATAATATTGTTAAAAATCAAAATGATAAATAGCCATGTTAAATTTAATTAAAGTTATTATAGATGGGTTATCCGAATTTGATGAAAATAGTAAAAAAAATAAATTAATAAACAAGAAAAGAGATTTACACAAAAAAACAAATAATATTACTAATAATGATCACAAAAATTTGGATAGAAGAAATAACTCATCGTTAGAAAACAAAAAAGATTTACTAAAGACTAGAAAACACAAAAAAAATAATCATTTATTAGAAAAACAGAATTCTATTATAAATAGTGATAGTATAAAACAATCTAAAATTTTTGATGTTAATTATAATAATAAAAACCAAGATCATAATTATAATTTAGCAAATAGTAATAATGATATAGTTAATGAAGACTTAATCAAATATTTTATCTTCAAGGAAATTATTGATAAGCCTGTATCACTTAGAGGAGATTTAGACGTATGACTTTATTGCCGTTAGAGAATCATAGAATTGTGTCTATGATTTCTGGAAATTTGGATGTAAATTTAAAGTATTTAACAAATAAATTTGGAACTGAATTTAAAATAGTAGAAAATGGCATAAAAATTTCTGGAGAAAATGAGGAGCTTAGTTATAGAATTTTAGAAACTGTTCACAAACTTGTTGAATTTGAAAAAGATCATAATTATGATATTGATATCGCATATATAGCTCATATTTGCAAGCAACATAAAGAATATGAACTTTTTAATCTAAAAGAACAAGTGGTTGCGCATTCTTTTGACGGAAAATCAATATATCCAAAAACAATTGGACAAAAAAAATATATTGATCTTATAAAAAATAATGACATAACTTTTGGTATCGGTCCTGCTGGAACTGGGAAAACATATCTTGCTGTGGCATATGCCTCTCAAATGCTTAAAAATAAAATGTATGATAGGATTATTTTGACTCGTCCTGCAGTAGAAGCTGGTGAAAGTTTGGGCTTTTTACCTGGAGATTTGAAGGATAAGGTAGATCCGTATCTAAGGCCTATATATGATGTTTTATTTGAAATTTTTGGATATGAATCATATCAAAAGTTGATCGAAAAGAATATTATAGAAATTGCTCCTTTAGCATATATGCGCGGAAGGACTTTGGAAAAAAGCGTAATTGTTTTAGATGAGGCTCAAAATACGACAGTAGAACAAATGAAAATGTTTATTACTAGACTTGGATTTTCTTCGAAGATGATTATAACCGGAGATAATACTCAGACTGATTTGAGTAAAAAGCAAACTTCTGGGCTTATGCATGCAAGAAAAATACTATTTAAAACAGATGGTATTGGTTTTTGTGATTTAAATAAAATAGATGTTGTAAGACATCCTTTAGTTAGAAGGGTTATAGAAGCTTATGAAAAGGATTTTAAAGAAAAAAATAATAAGCAATAGAAATTTCTCGGTTTTTTTTGATTTTAATGATTATTATATTGATGATAATCTAATTTCATTTACAATTAAAATAGTTGAATCTTTTATAAAGAATCAAAATATTAATCACCCAGTTGAAATTAGCATATCCTTAGTTGGAAGCGATGAAATAAAATCATTAAATAATGAGTACAGAAATAAAGATAAAACAACAGATGTTCTAAGTTTTCCTATTGATGATTATATGCTTGGTGATGTTATTATTAATATAGATAAAATTAAAGCTCAGTCTAGAATGTATAAAACAGGTTTTATAAGAGAATTTTCTTATCTATTAACTCATTCTTTGTTGCATTTGGTGGGATATGACCATATGAATGATTGGGATAAAAATATTATGCGTATTAATGAAGAAAAAATTTTGAGTGGTATAAAAAAGTGAAAAAAAATAAATTTTTAAAAAGTTTTAATTATGCTGCTAATGGTTTGGTTCTGTGTTTTAAAAGTGAAAGAAATATGAAAATACATTTTGCTGTGTCAGGATTTGTTCTTTTAGCAGGTTTATTCTTTGAATTTTCTAAAATAGAATTTATTGTGCTTTTGAGTGCTATTATGTTTGTATTATTTGCTGAAATGGTAAATACTGCTCTTGAATATATAATTGATGTTAGCTACAACGAATATCATCCTATGATAAGAGCGGCAAAAGATGTAGCTGCGGGAGCAGTTTTATTATCGGCTTTTTATGCTGTTGTAGTTGGTTATTTATTGTTTTATGATAGATTAGTTCCACTTGGAGGATTTTTCCTTGGTAAAATACATAAAAATCCTGAACACCTTTCTTTTATAGCTATTGGATTGACCATTTTATTAATAATTGCTATTAAAAGTAAATATTCTAAACATAGAGGAACTTATTTTCAAGGTGGAACAATAAGTGGACATTCTGCTATATCATTTTTGCTGGCAACTATAATTGGTTTTAATTCAAAAAATTTATTAGTAATTACACTTAGTTATTTATTGGCTATATTAGTTGCTGAATCAAGAGTAGAAGGTAAAATTCATAAACCAATTGATACAATAATTGGAGCGTTATTGGGAATGTTAATTGGTATAATTATATTTTTGTTTTTTGGATAGGGTATGAAAAAGTTAAAATTTTCTCAATTAGATGATAAATATAAATCATTAGTAAAAGAAGCCATTAATGTAAAAAAAATGGCAAGGACAAATATTACACATTTTTCTGTAGGTGCTAGTATACTTTTAGAAAATGGAGAAATCATTAGTGGATGTAATGTTGAATTTTCTACATTGGCACCTTCTATATGTGCAGAAAGAAATGCGATATCTACAATGATTGCAAATGGAAAAAATAAATTTGATGTAATTTGTATTTGCGGTGATAAACCAAATACATTTCCATGTGGAGTATGTAGACAAACCATTTATGAAATTAATGACGAAGCTATAGTTTTAGTAGTTAATTCTGAAGATGAGATTCTTATGACAGATATTAAAACATTATTACCGGAAGGATTTAAATATGAATAAAAGTGGTTTTATAAATTTAATAGGTAGACCTAATGTTGGAAAAAGTTCGATTTTGAATTATTTGATAGGGATGAAATTATCAATTGTAACTGATAAACCTCAAACAACAAGAACCTCTATGAAATTTATATATACTGATGACAGAATGCAGGCAATTTTTTTAGATAATCCAGGATTTCAATTGCCAAAAAATAAATTGGGTGATTTTATGAAGGATGAGGTAATTGAAAATTCAAAAGATTCAGATATAAATGTGTATGTTTTTGATAATTCATTAGAAACTGGTAGATTAGATAATATGGTATTGGAACTAGCTTCAAAAGATTCTGGTAAAAAAATTTGTTTGATTAATAAATCTGAATTGCTTAAAGAAGATGAAAGAGAATTATTGTACACTAAGTATGATGATATGAATTTATTTAATGAAATATTATTTGTATCAGTTAATAATGGAGAAGGGTTCTCTGAATTTTTAGATAGTATCTATAACTATTTACCTGAAGGTCCAAAATTTTATGATGATGACTCTATTACTGATGTGAATATTAGAGATATATGTTCCGAAATTTTACGTGAAAAATGTTTGATTCATATTAGGGAAGAGATACCGCATGGAATATACGTAGAATGCGAGGAATTTATTGAAGGAGAAAAAGTAAGAATATTATTTAATTTATATCTAGAAAGAGAGAATCATAAATCAATTTTAATTGGAAAATCAGGAAGTACTATAAATAAAATAATTAGAGATGCAGAAAGAGAAATATCATTATTTTTGTCACAAAAGGCAAAAATAAAAATCAATATAAAAATTAAAAAAAATTGGAGAAAAACTCAAAAGATTGTATCTAGATGGTTTAAATAATTATGAAGACTAAAATAAAATCAATTGTATTATCAAATGTCAAATTTAGAGATAACTCTTTAATTATTTCTGTTCTTAGCGATAAACTATCAAAAATTCAAATTTTTGCATCGGGGATATATAACAAAAAACAAAATTTAGCTGGTACGGTTGATTTTTTTTCTGTATCAAATATGGTGATTAATAAAAGTAAGAACACGTTCTATCTTACTGAAAGCGATCTATTATTGAAGAGTAAATTTGATTATAATAATTTTAATAAATATATTTTATGTAATTTAGTGTCAGAAATAATTGATAAATCCATTCCAGAGGGCTATTATATTCCTAATTTATATGAAATGACAGAAATGTTAGTATATATGCTCAATGATGGTGCTGATCCATTTATATTAACTGAAGCTTGGATTTTAAAATATTGTGCTCTACATGGTTATAGATTAGATAATATGCTAGAAAACCATGAAGATTTTAAATTTATTTTTAATAAAGAAGATTTGGAAATTGCAATTAAATTGATGAAGACAAAATTTCAGTCGATAATTGATTCAAAAATCAAGAGTGAGGATAGGTTTTTAATGTCTGTTATTTCATTTTTAAAATTTTGTTTTGATTTTTCAATCTTAAATTCAGAAAAATTTATAAAAGAGGCTATATATGTTAGACAAAACAATTATAAATAATATATTTGATTTTTTTAAATCCTACAATTGTAAATATATAAATAACAATTTTGAGCAAGTCCCAGAAAAAGTTTTAAGTACTAAAGAGGTGATCTTTTTATATAATGGATGCAACTCATTTATGTCAGATGTTATTGAAGTTCCAAGTAAGATTTATATGAATTTTAAAGATAGAAGTATAAATAAACATTTGCTCAGAATTATTATAAATACAAAAGAAACTAATATAAATTCATTGTTAATTGGATTGGAAAAAATTTTTTCTGAAAATTTTAAAAATTCATGTTTTTCTAAGATTACATATGAGTATAATAAAAATTATTTATTTAATGATCTAGAGTATGAATCTGTCTTTTTAAATGAAATAAAATATCTGGATATATATACGATAGATTCAGTTTTAGATCATTCATTTGATAATTCATATCTAATTATAGAAATAGATCTTGGAAGAATATACGAATTAGAAAAAAGTGACCCTAACTATGTGGCGAGTTTTATAAATGAAGTTGACAAGCAAGAGATGTTATTTTACTTATCTAAAGATACTTTAAATAACGAACAAATTATTTTAGAGAGAATTACAGATGAAATATCTTTATTACTGAAGGATAGATACATTTTCTTTGCTTACAAAACATTTTTAAGAGCATTATTTATACTGAATAGAGTTGCTATTGCCAAAGGTAGAGATTCAGGCGAATATATTAGATTAAGATTGGAATTAAATAATCTACTTAAACAAATTTTAATTTCAATAAAGGAAGAAGACAATGAATAAAAATTATAATTATATTTTAGAATTTAAGCTTTTAAATCTTAATTATAAAAACAAAGATATTATTCAAAAAGAGATTGAGGATTCACTAAAAAATACATTATCCTTAAATAGTATCAATTATAGTGCAATAGATGTTTTATTAATAAATAAATATATAATAATAGCGTGTGAATTATCAAATCTAATCAACATTAATAGCAATAATTTTATAAAAGAAGTTATAAATAATATCGAAAGCAAACTGATAAAAAGGTTCGATAAATATATTTTTTATTCTTTGATTTTGGATGCGAATGTTTATTGTGATTTTATTTCACAAAAAAATAAAGAAGATCTAGAATATGGATTTAATATTAACTTTTTCTTAATTTCTGATTTTCCTGATAATAAATTATATAGATTGAAAAATAAAGATGAATATTATAATTCTATAGAACTTAAAATTAAAAAATTTGCTTCATCAATGGGATTTTCAGTAAATATAAATCGCGATTTATTAGATAAACTCATATATTATCATATCGATCCTAAATTTAAATTGATAGATCTAGATATTGATAGCATTCCATTGTCAGATATTTCTCTGGAGTTTATTCTAAATAATCAGATTAATATTATTCCATTGGTTGCAAATGGAAATATAGCAGATAAAATAATTTTTGTGTATTCTGAAACAGAAAATGTAGATGATGTTTCATGGGAAATAATTAGATACCAGATTAAATCCAACATTAAAGAGCTTATAGAAATTTTGTCTATAGATAAAGATATAAATGATGAAAGAATCGATATAAAATTAAATGAAATTGAAAATAAATTTGAAATAGGAACAATGAAAGATAAAACCGATAGACTTAAATATGTAGCAAAATCTATAGCTAAATATTTAAATTTTGCGAATGAAATGGAAGATTCATTAGTTCAAATCATCTCTTACTTATATGCTCCATACATAACTTCATTGGGTAAAAATTATCCGGAGTATTCAATTATTGTTATAAATGAAACTATAAGTAAATTGTGTAATAAAACTTCATTGCAAGCACTAAACTATATTTATGATTTATCTAAGGATCCAAATTATTTAGGCAATATTGTAAAAATAATAGATGTGTTAGATGATATTTCAGGTTTATTAATGTTTAATAAAATTACTGATTATGATGTAAATATAAATTCTGATGTTGATGATATAATTAATAACTTAATTAATAATATGATTGATTTACCAATAAATAGATTAATTGAATTTTCATTATATTCTTATATGGAGAATAATATTTCAGCATTTGATTATAAAAAAGTTTTTAATCAAATTTATGATATTTTTTCAAGAAGATTTAGTCTATATCTCGAAAATAAAAATATAGATTCAAGACTTATAAAACCAATTTTTATTAATTTTGATTTAAGTCCTATAAATATACTAACTGAATTACAATTTATTACTCATAATTATAATGGATATAATAGAGAAATTAGTTTATATCTCCAATATATAGAGTTAATAAATGATAAACAAATAGATAATGAGGATGAAAATATATCTGAAAAAGCTAAAGATTTTTCTAATCTAGTGGATCATACCATCGATAATAAAAAGAATAAAATTAGATCAAATGATTTTCTAGATGCAATTAGATCTAATAATTTGATTTTCTATAATTATATTAGTGAATTAGAAAACAAAGAATTTTTATCAGATAATGACTACAAAATATATAAATATATTAGGGAGAACTGGTTCTAATGAGTGATATTACAATTTATGTGTTAAGTGATTCGATAGGAGAAACTGGTGGTAAAATTGCTAGAGCAACAGCTGCACAGTTTCCGCAAATATCTTACGAAATTAAAAGATATCCATATGTGTCTGATAAAGATCAAATATTAAGTATCTTTGAGGAAGCAAAAACTTCACTGTCGTGTATTATTTTTAGTACTGTTATTATTGAGAATTCACTTTTTATAGAAGACTTAGGACGAAAATATAATATACCAACTATTAATATTATGAAGCAGCCGATAGAAGTTTTTTCTAATGTTTTAAAATTAGAACCCATAAGAGAATCTGGAATACTGAGAAAATTAGATGAGAAATATTTTCAGAAGATTGATGCAGTTGAATTTGCCGTAAAATATGATGATGGTAAAGACCCTAGAGGAGTTATGAAAGCAGATATATGTTTAATAGGTGTTAGTAGAACTAGTAAAACACCGCTTTCTATGTATTTAGCTAATAAAAATTACTTTGTGGCTAATGTTCCTTTGGTACCTGAGGTTGAAGTAAGTGAAGAATTATTTAAAAAAGATCCTAAGAGAATTTTTGGTTTAACAACTACACCAGATTTAATGGTTTCAATCAGGGAGGAAAGATTAAAGGCATTAGGATTACCGTCGATGGGTGATTATTCAGAAATAAAAAGAATTAACGAAGAATTGGATTATGCAAAGAATATAATGGAAAAAATTGGATGTACAATTATAGATGTAAGTAATAAAGCTATAGAAGAAACAGCAACATTGATTTTAGAATATATGGAAGAGAGGTTTTAAAATGGCAGAGATCTCTATTAAAAGAATATTAGAGGAAAATGAACATAAAACATTATTTGAATATGCACAGTTTTCTGATATGTCTAAAGGTAGAAAATTTCCGGACAACAATTGTGATCTACGTACAGAGTTTCAAATAGATAGGGACAGGATTATTCATAGCAAGAGTTTTAGAAGACTAAAAGATAAAACTCAAGTATACGTAGCTCCTGTAGGTGATCATTATAGAACTAGATTAACTCATACACTTGAAGTAACACAGGTTGGTCGAACCATTGCAAGGTGCTTGAGATTGAATGAAGATTTAGTAGAGGCAATGTGTTTAGCTCATGATTTAGGACATACACCATTTGGGCATTCGGGCGAAGATATATTAAATAAAATTTCTCTACTTGGTTTTAAACATTATGAACAGTCTCTACGAGTTGTTGATTATTTAGAAAGACACAATGAGAATAGAGGTTTAAATTTAACATACGAAGTAAGGGATGGAATTATTAATCACACTGGCGATAAAAAGCCTGAAACATTAGAAGGATATATTCTAAAATTTGCTGATAGGATTGCTTATTTAAACCATGACATCGATGATGCAATTAGAGGAGGATATTTAGATCCTGCTAGAATTCCTAAAGATATTTTAGATGATTTAGGACATACTCATGGTAAGAGAATAGATACTTTAATTAGAGATATAGTTACAACATCATATGGTAATAATTGTGTAGAACAAAGTGATAAAATTAAAAAATCCATGTTAAGATTAAGAGAATTTATGTTTGAAAACATATATTGGGACGAAAGATCGAAAAGGGAATCAGAAAATATTGAAAAAATCATTTCAATATTATATTCTCATTATTTAGAAAATCCTCAAGAAATGGGAGTTTTAGATCAGTATGATAAAGATGAAAATATTCATAGAATAGTTACTGATTATATCGCTGGAATGACAGATTATTTTGCAGTAGAAAAATTTAAAGAGATTTGTATACCAAAATCACTTCTGAGATAAATTTAAAAAGGTAGATTATGTATATTCCTGAAGAAGTAATTGAAAAAATTAAACAAACAAGTGCAGTAGATATCATTGGAGAATATGTTCAACTGATAAAAAGAGGAAAAAATTATGTTGGACTATGTCCATTTCACAACGAAAAAACGCCCTCATTTACAGTTTTTGATGATAAAAACTTTAAATGTTTTGGTTGTGGAAAAAGTGGAGATGTAATAAGTTTTATACAAGAAATGGAAAATTGCAGTTTTTCAGAAGCGGTTGAGATATTGGCGAAAAAATTAAATATACAATTCTCACCGGATAGCCATGAACCTGTAAAAAATTATTTTTATGATATAAATAGAGATGCTGCGTATTACTTTATGAATAATTTGTTTTCAAATAAATTAGCTCAGAATTACCTTGTGAAAAGAAAAATTGATGTTAAGTCAGTTAAAAGATTTGGAATAGGTTATGCATTGGATAAATGGGACGATTTATATAAATATCTATTAAATAAAGGATATAAAAAAGAAGCCATTATAGAGTCCGAGGTATTGTCATATTCTGAAAAAATATCTAATTATTATGACGCATTTAGAGATAGAATTGTGTTTCCTCTGATAGATATTTCTGGAAAAGTCGTTGGCTTTAGTGGTCGAACAATTTCAGATAAGGAACCAAAGTACTATAACTCTAGAGATTCTAAATATTTTAAAAAAGGTGATTTACTATTTGGGCTTTATCAAATGAAATTAAGAAAAAATATACAAGATCAAAACAAAGATAAGATTCTTCTAGTTGAAGGTAATCTAGATGTTGTAAAACTTCATCAAGCTGGTATAGATTTTGCGGTTGCTAGCTTAGGCACATCATTTACTGAGAGACAAGCTCAACTCATAAAAAGGTTTGGAAAAGAAGTTTATTTATGTCTTGATGGGGATGCAGCAGGAATAAAAGCGACATTAAGGAATATTGAAATATTATTAACATTTAATGTTTTTCCAAAAGTAATTACTCTTCCAGATAATATGGATCCCGATAATTTTATAGACAAATATGGGAAAGAAGCTTTTTATTCTTTAATCTATACCTCGAAAGATGGGTTATCTATTCTTGCGGATCATTTGAAAGAAGAAATTAATAAAAGTGGCAGGATAGATTTTACTGACACTATTGATAGAGTTTCAAATTTAATTGCAACAATATCTGAAAATTCTGGTAATATACAATCGTTGAATCTTATAAAATATTTTTCAGAAAAGTTTAATATAGATGAGAGATTTATAGAAAATAAAGTTAGAAATAAAGTGAATTTAAAAAAGGAAGATGTTTTTGTCGAGAGGGTGGCAAATAAAGATCATGATAGAGAATTACTTCTAATTAATTTTATATTAACTGATAAAGTAAATTTCAATGAAATAGAAAAATATAGTATTATTTCAACTATAGAAACACAGTATATAAGGGAAATTTATAAAATGATAAAATCAGAATATCTAAATTCATCTGAAATAGTATTTGAAGAGTTTTTAAAAAAATTAAAAGATAATAAAGATATTCCTGAACATATATTAGATAGGATAAGAAAACTAAATATCGACTCAATACAGTCCGAAAAAATGCTTAACGAATTAATATCTGGATTTAGGAATAAAGATGCAAAAAAAACTCAAAATATTTTAAGACAGAGGTTTAATGAAATTAAAGAAAATAAAGATGATAACTCAAAAGAAGAATTAATGAAAATTTTAGAATTAATGGATAAACAAAATAAGGGTGGTAACTATGGAGAATATAACTAATATCGATAGAAAATTAACTAAAACTTTATACAAGCTAATTAAAAACTCAAAGCCTAAAAATATTGTTTACTATAAAGATATAATGGATGAATTATCAGTTTTTGCATTAGATGTTTCTGAAATGGAAAAAATTTACAATTGTTTTGAACATTTTAATATAAAAGTTTCAGATGAAGAAAAACCAAAAATTGAAATAAAACAGACAATAACCTTTGAATCTACATTAGATGAAGTCTCTGAAGAAAAACCAGATTTATTAATTCCAAAGGGCGGAAAATATGATGACCCTGTAAAAATGTATTTAAAAGAAATTGGTGAAATAAAATTATTAAGTGCAGATCAAGAAGTTGATATTGCAATTAGAATAGAAAATGGTGATGAAATAGCAAAGCAGCAATTAACTGCAGCAAATTTAAGATTGGTTGTAAGTATAGCCAAAAAATATATGGGAAGAGGAATGCCATTTTTAGATTTAATTCAAGAAGGAAATCTTGGATTGATGAGAGCAGTTGAAAAATTTGATTTTAGAAAGGGATTTAAATTTTCTACTTATGCGACATGGTGGATTAGGCAAGCAATAACTAGGGCAATTGCTGATCAAGCTAGAACAATTAGAATTCCTGTTCACATGGTTGAAACAATAAATAAATTATTAAGAGTTCAAAGACACTTAATTCAAGAGTTGGGCAGAGAACCATCAGCTGAAGAATTAGCTAAAGAGATGGAAATGGATATTGATAAGGTAAGGGAAATTCAAAAAATTTCTCAAGAGCCAGTTAGTTTGGAAACGCCAATAGGAGAAGAAGAGGATTCACATTTGGGGGATTTTATTCCTGATGAAGAAATTACAAGTCCGCAGGATGCAGCTACAAATATGATGTTAAGAAATCAATTATTTAGTACACTTGATACGTTAAGCGAAAGAGAACAAAAAGTTTTAAGATTAAGATTTGGGTTAGATGACGGCAAAACAAGGACTTTGGAAGAAGTAGGAAAAGTTTTTGATGTCACAAGAGAAAGAATAAGACAGATTGAAGCTAAAGCATTAAGAAAATTAAGACACCCAAAAAGAAGCGAAAAACTAAAGGACTTTTTGGAATAATGGATCGTCTTAATTATTTATTAGAAAATCTTAGAGATGTAAAAAGTTTTGCTGATATTGGATGTGATCATGGTAAGCTTGGTTATGATCTAATTAAAAATGGATTAATTGAAAAACTTATTTTAACTGATATTAGTGCAGATTGTCTTAATAAAGCAAAAATGTTATTTAAGAAAATGGGAAATAATGTCTCATTTCGATGTGGAGATGGAATAAAAGTTGTAGAGCCATTTGAAGTAGAAGCATTAGTAATTTCTGGAATGGGCGCAGAACTAATTTATAATATCTTAAATTTTGATATTAATAAAACAAAATCATTTAGGAAAATTTTACTTCAACCGATGACAAAACCTGATTTAATTAGACAATTTGCTATAGAAAAAAATATAAATATAGTTGATGATGCTATTGTTAGCGAAGGAAGAAAATTTTATAATGTAATTATATTAGATACTACAAAATCATATAATGGTGAAGAGGAGATTTTTTTTCCTAAATTCCTTAAAGCTTGTACAAAAGAGGATGTTTTTAAATCCTATGTTGAGCATAATATTAAAAAATTAGAAAATATAAATAAAAAAATAAGCGAAAATTCTTCGAATACTGAAGAAATATATAAAAACAATTTATTGTTGGAAAAATGGAGAAAATATTGAAAATAAAAGAATTAATGAGTAAAATGGAAAATCTTTATCCATTAAAAAATTCATTATCATGGGATAATTCTGGATTGATAATTGGGGATTATGAGCACGAAGTACATAAGTGCTTGATAGTAATGGATGTTGAAATTGACACAGTGGATTATGCAATTGAGAAAAAATATGATTTAATTATCAGCCATCATCCTTTGATATATAAGGGAATAAAAAAGATTATTAAAGGAGATTTTAATTTTTCTATTTTAAAAAAAATCTTAGATAATAATATAAATATATTGTGCTATCATACACCTTTTGACTGCAGCGAATACGGTATGAACAATAGTATATTTAGTAGTTTAGGTACTGAAGTTGATTGTTTATTTGAAGAAGAATCTTTAAAATTTGGAACTATAATTGAAGTGGGTAAGGATATAAAAGGAATAGATTTGATTAATATATGTAAAAATCACTTTCCATCAGATAGGCTAAATGAAATTATGTATTATGGAGA
>JAEZWK010000004.1 GCA_023443045.1 Bacillota bacterium | reverse complement strand
CTTTACTCCTTCTATATTTTGTGAGCTCCTTTTTATTTGCTCTAGAAATATCTATTCCATCAACTATTATTTCACCAGAATCAGGAATATCCATTCCACCCAAAATATTTAATATAGTTGATTTTCCAGCCCCGCTTGGACCAACTATAATAGCAAGCTCCCCATCTTCGATTTCAAAGGAAATATTATCATTAGCATAAATTTTGTTGTCGCCTTTTCCATATGTCTTTGTTACATCTTTGAAAATAGTACTCATATCATCACTTCTTTACATATTTTATACCAGGAGCACAGATATACTCTCTTATAGATCCGATAATATCTTCTAGCCCCATTCTTGCATATACTCCAGCAAATTCTTCGAGATAACTAAATAATCCTATCATATTACCTCTTTTTTCGATGACAAAATCTCCATTTACTTCATTAATAAACTCCATCTTTTTAGGTAAAACAAACTCTTGATAAATATAATCTTTGTTAAAATCTGATCTTGCTTGTTTTTCAAATTCTTCCTTTGACATCTCTCTTCCAACATATACTCCCTTTGCAGAATTTCTATCTGTTGGTTTCATAATATATTTATCTTTATTTTCAATAACATGTTTTAAAACATCATCTCCACCTACAAATTTTTTGGTGAGTGGAATATGATTTATTATAAATTCTTTTTCGTTTTTATCTAATATGCTGAGAGTTTCATCGCGATGTAAAATCTCAAAAAATATTTTGTTGTGTGCAACCTGACTACGAAAACTACCTATACACACAAAAGCATTTTTTAAATAAGCTCTAAAAAAGTCTTTTAACTCATCATATTTTTCGAAAGCTTCACTGGTTGCCAAACGTCTATATACCATATCTATTTTAGTATTTTTATAAACTAAATGATTGTGAGTTTCATCATATTCCAATTCTCTTGGATCAACTATTATACAATCTACACCTTTTTGTATATATGTTTTTTGGAAGTCAAGAAATTCATCGGGAGTCCCCGCTTCCTCTAGATCAACTATAGCAACTGTAATATTTTTGAAATCGCCCTTTATACTTTTATATAGATTCAAACTTTTTGTAACCCAACTTTCAAATAATTCATAACTACTAAATGAATAATCTTTTATATCGCTCAAAGATTTACTATCTAAAATCAGACTTGCTATAGATGCATCTTCTCTCATCGCAGAAGATCCATCTGTATTTATCTCACAAAATTTAAAATCATTATCATTGTTATAAAAAATATCATATCTACCAATTGGCACCGGTATATCATACATTGGATCATGTAAAATCAAATCTTCCATTTCAGGTGAAAATCCAAATAATTTTCTATATGATGAGTCATTTAAAAATTTATTAGTTACTTTTCTTATGATCGAATTCATAGTTTTTACAATATTTTTAAAAATTTGCTCATCTGTTTCGGAAATAAATAACCCCTGATATGCAAATGGTATCGGCTTATTCTTATATAAAAACTTTTTTTCTACTTCAAGTTTTTTTAGTCTTTCAAAATCTTTTAAATATTCATTTTTATTGCCAAATACCAGTTTTTGGTATTCATTATAAATTGTATTATCCTTCATTTTATTCTCCCAAATCTATTTTACATTTGCTTATAGCATCATATAGAGTTCCTCTGGTCTTCCAAGATTCCTGCATAATTTGCTTTAGTGAATTTCCTTCTAAAAATCCTAATATCGGTTTTATAACGTTCTTCTCATCAGATGTTAATTCCAAAGCATCATACATATCCATTCCCCATTTTACCAGCGTTTTACCCATCATTTTTGCCTTTATACCTTTTTCATATAATTCTTTTCTTGCTTTTTGATGTTCATTATAAGTAAGGTCTCCAATTAAATTATATAATCTGTCCATATTATCATCATTATAAAAAATAGATTTTATCAACTGTAAATATGCAATATTATATGGATAGGGAATAGCATCCAAATATCTTATCTCAATGAATTTTTTTGCTCTCACATCCGGAAAAACCATAGTCAATAAGTGCTCTAGCTCTTTTTCATCTACACCATCATCGATAATTTTACCTATCTTCTCAGTAGAAAAAATATATTCGTCTTTTTTAAGTTTAAAAATAGCCTCAATATTTGAAATATATTTAGCATAGTCAGAGTATGAAAAATTATATTTAAAAGCATCTTTTATAACTCCAGATCTATTTGGATCAGTGTTTTCCCAAATATATGCTCGGTAAGCGTTGATGGGAGAAAATTTTCCGTTAACAAATGGTGTATTATCAAAAAGTGCATAAAAAATATTTGATAATTTAGTAGCTAATGTATATTTTTTTGAAAAATCACTTTCACTTTTATAATCTATAGCACATTGTAAAGCAGCCGTTCCTTTCATCATGCTATGACTCATGGTGCCATGATCTTCAAAATAATCATGCATAGCAAAATATCTTTTCTTGGGTAGAATTTTTATATCTTCTATTTTAGATACAGGTTGAAATCCTAAACAAAACAAATTCGCATCCAACAAGGCTTTATTCATTTCACTATAAAAATATTTTATATCCTTTTTTAAATCATCCAAGCTCTTCTTTGGGTCAGAAGAAAACTCTATTTGTCCACCAGGCTCTGTAGTTATATTATATTCTCCCTTAGATATGGCTAATATATTTTCACCTTCCACACTTGCTACTTCCCAACCATAATCCAACAATCTTTTAAAAATATCTTTGGCGCCATTTTTTTCTGAATATGAAATATTTTTTCCGTCTTTATCTAAAACTAAATGTTCGTACTCGGCTCCAACTTTAAATTCATTTTCTTGAATTTCTCCAGATTTAATATATTCAGCTATTCTATCTATATAATTCATTTTTCCTCCGGTATTTACATTTTTTAAAATTATGCTATAATATATATAGCATGCGGATGTGGCGGAACTGGCAGACGCGCATGGTTGAGGGCCATGTGTTTCACGACGTGGGGGTTCAAATCCCTTCATCCGCACCAACACCTTAGGGTGTTTTTTTTATTCTATAATTTCAGTATACATAGTTCTTTCTTTAGGTGCTGGATTTTCATCAGGATAACCTAAAGCCATCGCTCCGTAACAAATAAAATTATTTTCAATTCCCAAACGTGTAAGAATCGGTCTTATATATTCACTGTCTGCTGTATCTTTTAATTGATTAATCCAACACGCTCCTAAACCTTCCTCCATAGCTCCATAATAAATATTCATCATAGCGCAAGCAGTATCTACCAGATTAAAAGGATTATTTCTATCACTCATAACCAAAAGAAAGGCCTTTAGTCCTCTTAAGGAATATGTTTTTTGATCTAATGCTTTTTTTAGTCCCTCTTCCAAATCCTTTATAACATTTTCATTTGTTATCATATAGAATTTAAGACCCTGATTATTTCTGCCTGTTGGGGCATGTTTTGCATACATAAGAATGTTTTCTAATTTATTTTTTTCTATTTTTCTATCAGAATATTTTCTAATACTTCTTCTACTCAATAAAGCTGTTTTTAAATTCATAATTACCTCTTTCACAAAATTAATAATATTATTAGTTAATATATACCCATTAACCTTATAAAAAAAAACAAGATTATACTTGTTTTTAATTATAATTAGATCTGCTTAAATTCTTAAACATTGTATTTTCTGGGAAATATGCAAGTTTTACTGTTCCTGTAGAACCATTTCTATGTTTAGCTATTATAACTTCTCCAATTCCTTTTTCTTCAGAATCTTTATTATAATATTCATCTCTATACAAAAACATAACTACATCTGCGTCCTGCTCTATCGCTCCTGATTCTCTTAAATCTGATAAAATTGGTCTGTGTTCGCTTCTGATTTCAGGCGCACGTGATAACTGGCTGAGTGCAATCACAGGAACATCCAATTCCTTAGCTATACCTTTTAGTCCTCTAGATATTTTTGAGATTTCTTGTTGTCTATTTTCGCTAAATCCACCAACTTCCATTAGTTGTAGATAATCTATAATAACTAAGTCAACACCATGTTCTAATTTCATTCTTCTAAGTTTAGATCTCATTTGAGTCAAATCTGTTCCAGAAGAGTCATCTATATACATAGATTTTGTGGAAAACATATTCATAACATCACCAATTTTTTGCCACTGATCGGCACCTCTTATGGAGCCTTTCAAAATATTGTTTAGACTTATTCCTGATAATTGTGAATATATTCTTAAAGCAAGTTGCTCCTTACTCATTTCCAATGAAAATATACATACTTTATAACCTGCATTAGCAGCACTCACTGCGTGATTTATAGCTATAGCAGTTTTTCCCATGGAAGGTCTGGCAGCTAAAAGTATCAAGTCACTTCTTTGGAAACCATTTAACATATTATCTAGATCTAAAAATCCTGTAGTTACTCCAGATATTTGTCCCTTTAACTGAGCTCTTTTAGCGATTTCATCCGCTGCATTTTTTAGTACAATTCCTATTTGAGTTAAATCATTATTATAAGTACCAAGTCCCAAATTCAATATTTTTTCTTCAGATTTTGAAATCAGTTCTTTTAGTTCAGTTTTTGCTTCATATGCTTCATCAGAAATTTCTTCACTAATTCTTATTAATTGTCTGTATAAAAATTTTTCATGAATAATAAGCGCTAATTCTTTTGTTCTAGCACTTGTTATAAATGAATTGGATAGATCAACTACATATTGTAATCCGCCACATTTTTCTAATGTTTGATTAACTTCTAAATCATCTATGAGCGAAACACGATTTATCTGACGTCCACGAAGGTGCAATGAAACTATGGAATCAAATATATATCTGTGCTGAGGATAATAAAACTCATCTTTATTTTTTATAATCTCTATAGCAAGATCAATACTTTCGACATCATTTATCATATTAGATAAAAGTACCATCTCTGCATCTAGAGATTGGGGTAAATTTTTTATAATATCCATACTAGATTTGTACATCCACTTCCAAAGAAGCACTTACATTGGAATATAATTTTATAGTTACACTTGTTTTTTGTGCATCTTTTATAGGATTTTTGAGAATTATATTCTTTTTGTCAATCTTTATATTTTTGCTTTTTTCTAATTCTTCTGCTATTTCTTTATTAGTTACAGCACCGAATAATTTTCCGCTTGCTCCACCTTTTGCCTTGATAGTAAGTGAAGATTTTTCCAATAATTCTTTTAATTTTAATGCTTCTTGTGTGTTTTTTTCATCTTCTTCTTTTAGTCTTTTTTGTTCTTCTTCCCAAGCTTTTAAATTTTCACTTGTAGCTTCAATAGCTTTTTTCTGAGGAATTAACATATTTCTTGCGTGACCAGGTTTTACATCAACAAGTTCCCCTTTTTTACCTATAGATTTTACATCTTCTAACATTATAACTTTCATTATTTATCCTCCTCATAACTATCAATTGCACGTTTTAATATAACCATTGCATCTTCTAAATTCGTTTCTAATCTGGCTCCCGCTTGAGAAATATGACCTCCACCGCCAATTTTTTCCATTATTAATTGTACACTTATTTCGCCAAAGCTTCTAGCTGAAATATGAACAAAATCATTCACTTCACAAAGAGCAAAACTCGCTTCTACACCTTCTATATTTAGCATAGCATCGCCTGCTTGAGCGGCTATTATTATGGCATTTTCTTCATCTTTTATTTTGGAAATTGCAAATTTAGATTTATAAATTTCCACATCTGTAAGTGCTTTTGCTTTATTGGTAAATACTTCTATATTATCTCTAAATAATAATTTAACCTCTTCAGGATCAGCACCTTTTTTTACTAAAACTCTTGCAGCATCAAAAGTTCTAACTCCTGTTTGTACGGTAAAGTTTTTAGTATCTAACATTATTCCGGATAATAGTGCAGAACTTTCAAAATAAGTGAGCTTAAGATTGTCGCTTATATATTGCAAAATCTCAGTTACAAGCTCAGATGCACTTGAAGCGTGTGGTTCCAAATAAACCAAAGAAGGATTCTTCAAAAATTCATCTCCCCTTCTATGGTGATCAATGATAATTACATTCTCAGCATTTTCCAAAACATTTTCTGCAGTAGAAAGAGATGGTCGGTGATGATCACATAAAATCAATAAATCATTTGATTTGAAATTATTTTCCATTTCTTGTGAGGTAATTATATTATCATTTAATTCTGGTTGATTTTCGTTTAGCATGAGCACAAGAGATTTAATGGCATTTATATCATCATTTAATACAATTTTTGCCTTTTTACCTCTAAATTCACACATTTTATATATTCCAACGGTCGATGCAAACGAATCCATATCAGGATTTTTATGCCCACAAATAAATATATTTTCAGCATCATCTATTAATTGGCGAAGTGCATATGCTATTACCCTTGCCTTAACTTTAGTATCTTTTTGCATAGACTTAGTTTTGCCACCAAAATAATCATATGATTGATCATTCGTAACAACGGCTTGATCTCCGCCTCTACCTAAAGCTATGTCTATAGAAGCACGTGCTCTTTCATAAATTTGTAAAGCATTTTCACCATAATCACTTACTCCCATGGAGAGTGTAATTGGAATAGTATTTCCAATTTCTAAATCACGAATTGTATCCAATATATCAAACTTTTTCTGCTTTAATTTGTTTAATGTTTCTCTGTTGGTTACAATAAAAAATTTATCCTGTTCATATTTTCTTACAACAGCACTATATCCAGCAAAATAATCTGTAATTGTAGTATCTATAGTTGACTGAAGTTTTGCTCTAAAACCTTCATCACCTGTTGATTTAACCTCATCTAGATTGTCAACAAAAAGTTGTATAAGCACCAACTTTTCTCTATTAAACATCTTTTCTAATCTTAAATACTCTGTGACATCTTCTATATATACGATATATCTTTCAACTTGACCAAACTTTTCAATTTTTTCTATATGAGCTTTATAATTACTTTCCTTATATGAAAAAACAAATGAAGCTTTTTCATTTTCTAATTTGCTCATCGTGATATCTGGGATTTTATCGCTCAATTTTACATTTCTAAGAACTTCACCTACCATCTGTGTAAAAGGTTCATTCTGCCAAGTTATATATCCCTTATTATCTATTACAACCATTGGATTTGGCATATTAAATATTGCATGCTTGGTTACAGAATCAAATTCTTCACTCAGTTTTTTTGTATTTTCTAGTTCTTTTTTTTGTTTCTCATCATGCTCTTTTATATCATAAGTTATTAAAAAAGATAGACATACCAAAGCTATAAAAGCAAGTATAGGTAGTCTAAACATGACAATAAATATTAAAAGAATTATAAAAAATATGTAAGCGTAAGTATATTTAAAGTATTTAAAAAATTCTTTTTTTATTAATTCAACAAAATTTTTCATCTTGCCTCCTATAGATATTATACAAAATTTTTTCCATTTCTTCAACAAAAAAGCGCTTAAGCAAATAAGCACTTAATTTATACTATGTTCTTTATATTCACATGTAATATCTATATTTAATTTTTTTAATAACTCTTGATCAATCTTAGCTAACATACCAGTTTTATGAGCTTTTAATCCATTTAACTCCGGTAATAAATCCAAGCATTTTTTAGCACCCGGATTATATAAATTACTTGCTGCTAGTGATACCAAAACTTCTTCTAAATTCAATTGAATTTCTTCATCTTTTTCTATATTTTTCTTCATATCCAAAATAGGTTTTAAAACATTTGGATCAATAAGGTGTAAATCATCTGGTAATTTAGCTAGATATTTTAGTACATTTAATACCGCCGCTGATTCTGAGTTCATCAATTTAGAATCTTTACCTGTTATGATAAATCCATCTCCTGTTTCTATAGCTGTAACATCTCCTATAAAGTTAGTTTTTTGTTTTAAATCGGCCAATTTTTCTCTAGAGAATCTCATAACCTTTCTATCCTCTATTTTAAGTGACAGCTCATCCATTAATCTTCTTAAAGTATCTAACTCTTCTGTGTTTTTACCCTTACTTTTGCTACTCACAAGCTCTATCAAATATCTTCTAATTATTTCGTTTCTAGCTGCTTCTCTTACCACTTCTTCATCTATAATTCCAGAAGTTATTTTATTTACACCCATATCGGTGGGAGACTTATATAGTTCTTTTCCTAAAACATTATCTAAAATTCTTTTTAATATTACAAATGATTCAATATCTCTATTATAATTAACAGCCACAATTCCGTAGTTTGACAAATGATATGGATCAATCTGATTTTGGTCTTTTAGATCTGCAGTTGCAGCCTCATAAGCCAAATTGACTTCATGTTTTAAATCTAGGTTCCACACCGGAAAAGTTTCAAACTTAGCATAACCAGCTGAAATTCCATTTAAATTTTCGTGATATAACTGACTCAAAGCAGTAGCCATTTTCCCGCTTCCAGGACCCGGAGCAGTGACTATAACAATGGGTTTTTCAGTTTTTATATATGGATTTTTCCCAAAACCATCTGCACTTAAAATAGTATCTACATCATTTGGAAAGCCTTTTACATCTAAAAATTTATAGACCTTTAATGAATTTTGTTCGAGTACTTTTATAAATCTATCTACATTCTCATCTTCTATATATCTATTTATAGCTACAGAACTTACCTCGATAGATTTATCTCTCAATTTTTTTATTAAATTCAAACATTCACCTTCATAGCTTTTTCCACTGTTGTGATTCAATTTGTTTGTAGCTATATCTTTTGCTCTTATAGCAATTATAACTTCTATCTTGTCTTTAAGCTCTTCTAATAATCTAGTTTTTACATCTGGATCATATCCAGGTAACACTCTAGAAGCATGTAGATCCGAAAATAACTTTCCGCCAAATTCCAAATATAATTTATTAAAATTCTTAACTCTTTCTTTAATATATTTTGCTTGTTCTTTTATATATAATTCGTTTGAAAATCCCTTCTTCATAAAACCTCTCTATATAAATTTATCTCTTAAATTATTCCAATATGAATCATCCGTTACAATCAATCTATTTATTGTTTTTGAATCCAAAGTTATTTTTAAATCCTGTATATTCTTTACAATTATTTCTTCTCCGTCTCTTAGAATTATAATATCTTTAAAATACTTAGTATTCGGCACTATTTTGATCACAGAATCTTCGGGAGTAATTATAGAATTTAATAATGATCTGTACGCGCTGGAACTAATAGGCGCAAGTGGAGCTACTTGCATAATTTCAAGTTTTGGATTTACCACAGAACCGCCCACACTAAAATTATACGCAGTACTTCCTATACTGGATGAAATAATTAACCCATCACCAGAGAATTTTTCTACAAAAATATCATCAATATACAAATCTAGATGAGTTACTTTAGAATAATCTCCGCGTACTAAAAATTCATTTATAGCATAAAAATTTTCTTTGGTACCATCTGTTTTGTAAGCTTCTAAACTCAATAATTTTAATTTATTAATAGAAAACTCTCCAGTTGAAATAATATGAATTAGCTTAGGAATATTTTCTTTCCAAATCTCTTGAAAAAAGCCTAACTTTCCAGTATTTATTCCTACAAATAATTCATCTGGAAAATCAAGACTTCTTACACTTTTTAAAAAAGTTCCATCTCCACCAATTACAATATTTATATCGCATTTATTATTTTTATCTAAATTATCCATAGATTCATACACATATTTAATTCCTATGGAATCAAATCTAGATTTTAATTCATCTAACACCAAAAGAGATTCTTCGTATTCATTGTATATTAATCTTACTAAACTCATATCTTCACCCAATATAATTATACTTTATATTATATAACTATACAAGCAAAAAAATAAGGGCCTAAAGCCCTCATTTTTATTTTATAACACGAATTACTGTGATATCATCATCCGTTGTATACATTTGAATTGTTGACCCTTCTTTTAGTTCTCCAAAAATAACAACTTGTTTAGATAAGAATTTTTGTATAACATCTTTATTATCAATTCTTTCTAATTTTACTTCTGTTATTCCAGCATTATCTAAAATTGAATTTACCTTATACAATCTAGCATCTGCTTTGATTAAAATCTTAGCATCTACAACTTCATTGTCGTCAGATAATTTTAATTCAACTATATCATTTGCTCCTAAATCAGAAATAATAGCATTTTTGAATACATTGTATTTTACAACTTCACCATATGCATCTGTTCCATTGATTTCATTATCAATTTTATTATATGCAAATTTTAATTCTACTACTTTAGATTTTACAATTTCTTTTGTGGATTCAAAATTTGTAAATAAGATTGTATGAATTAAATCTTCACGATTGATTACAGGTAATTTGGTACCAGAATTTAGTTTTTCAAATTCAGAATTTGTTAGTACATATGCTTGTAAATTTCTTCTAGGATTTGCATTGTCTAAAATGAATTTTAAATCAGTGAATTCGTATTTTCCATTTCTATATAGTACAACATTTGATTTATTATTTAATTCAAAAAGTTTTCCACCAACAGAAATAGTTTGGTATCTACCTCTAGATGGATTTAGCTCTATAGCTAATTTTCCATCTTTTACATCAACTGCTTTTTTCTCTTTTTCTAACTCTTCGTTAGTTTTTAGTAATGCGATTTTTTGAACACCATCATCTTTTGCAAATGTATAAACTAAATCACCGTTATTGAAGTTAACCATTTTTATAACTTTATCTCCCTTATTTAGAGAAATATTATAAGAATCTTTTACTTCAAAACTTTCTTTTTGTTTGCTTTGTAATCTCATTGAGTCAGATACTACACCAGTAACAAATGCAATATCTTCTTTTTGAGAAACATTACCTCTTAATAATTGAACATTTTCAAATAAGTCTACTAATACTACTGAATTATTTTTTTCCATAGCTTTTACTGTATCAGAAATTTTTTCTGGATTTACAGTTTCAAACTCTTCATAATTTACTGTAGCTATAGCTTTTCTGCCATCTTCTTTAGAAAATGGATAGAAATATCCTTTAATATTTAGTCCAACAATATTTCCTTTTTTTTCTATTTTAAATTTAGCATCTACAATAGAATTTTTAGTTACAATTGCATAACCATCTTTATAAACATGTAAAATATCATCAGCCACAATGTTTTTTGGATCTAGTTTTGTCAATAATCCTTTATCAAATAATAGAGCCTTAGTTACATTTTGTCTTGCTTTGGAGTTATGAGAACCGTCTCTAATTGTGTAAATAATACTATCTTCGTGTGAAAAAACTGGAGAGATGTCTTTAAAACTAAAGCTTCTGATGAATACAACTTTTGAGTTGTGAATTGTAACGATTGAAAGCTCAGGTTTTACTTCATCTTTATATTTTTTTAGAGAGTATACATCATCATTGTGTACTATAGAAACCAATGAATCATTTAATAATTTTTCGTTATTTTCTTCTACAATGTAACCTCTTTTTGAATTTTCAGGATATAATAATCCATCTTTTCCAAAATCAAATTTTCCATACAATGTTTCATATTCTTTTGCAACTGTTGGATTGAAGATATTATTATTTTCATCTAAATTAAAATCGATCATATTTCCTAGATAATCTTCAGCATTTAAATTTTGAGGAAATTTTACTTTAATAATATCAGATGCTTTTACCAATTTTTCGTTTTTGCTGTTATAAACTAAAACTTTTGCTTGGTTATTATCTAAAATTTCTTGAACTAATCCTCTAGTTTCAAATTTTTGACTATTCTCTTTAGCGATTAATACTTCATATAAAATATCAAAAACTTTTTCTCTAGGAGCGTTTGATTTATAATTTACTTCACCTAAATTTTTGGTATAACCAAGTTCTTTAGCTTTTAATATATATGGAGTTGCCCATGAAGCGCCACCAACTTTTTCTGCATCGGTTAGATCTCTATTCAAACCAATTGTTACAAACATTTTTATAGCTTCTTCATAAGTTACAAAATCGTTTGGTGCAAATAAATTTCCTGGTTTACCAACAATAAAACCTCTTGTTTTAGCTAAGTTAGCATAACCATTTGCCCATGTGTTTTCCTTCATATCGCTAAATAATGATGGAGCTGATTTTAGACTGTCCGCTAAATTTTCTTCTCCAATAGCATAAACCAAAATTTTTGCAAGTTCTGCACGGGTAATTTCTTTTTCTAACATTAAATTACCTGATTCATCACCTACAACTATCTTTTTATCAACTAAATATTTAATTCTTTCTGAATCAGCTTTTGAATTAAATGTAAATACTGTCGCAAGCATTAAAATAACTACTAAACTAGTTGCTATAAATCTTTTTGACATACTTATACCTCCTTTATGATTCATACTATAAGTATAACCTTTTTTTTAAATAATTAAACTAAAAAACGTTATATGTAATATAGATTTAATATTAATAATAATATATAATAAGCATAGGTGATGCTATGAATAAAAATAATTTAATAGAAAATAGAAGAAATCTTCATAAAATTCCAGAATTATTATGGCAAGAAGTAGAAACTACAAAATTTATTTACGATAAATTAAAATCATTAAAAAATATAAAAATTTATGGCGGTCTTCAATTACAACAAAATTCTCATCCCATAAATTCTGATTTTGAGATAAAAGAAAATGCAACAGGGCTAGTTGTAGAATATGGAGAAGCGCCTTTTTTTCTAATCCGTGCTGATATAGATGCTCTTCCTATAAAAGAAGAAGAATCAAATGATCACTATCCATTTATAAAAGGATTCAACTCTACAAATAATAATATGCACGCATGTGGTCACGACGGTCACGCTGCCCTTTTGATCGAACTTATAAAAACAATTTCAGAAAATAATATAGATGCATCTTTTAGATTTTTATTCCAACCGGCCGAAGAAAATGTAAAAGGAGCTATACGTCTGGGCGATTGGATTATGCAAAATGTGTATAAAATGATTGGATATCACATAGGTCTTGGTCAAGAACAAAATACCATCGGAGTGGGTAGCACTTCATTTTTAGGCGTAAGAAAAATACTTTTAGATTTTTACGGAAAATCAGCACATGCTTGCAACTCACCAGAAGAAGGAATAAATGTCCTACCTATTTTTATGAGTTATTATAATCTAGCAAATGAAATGCTAAAAGATTCTAGGTGTAGAAATATAATAAACTTTGGCACTATAAAAGGTGGCAATTCTATAAATGCAGTTATGGATCATATTTCTGTCGGAATGGATGTAAGAAGTTTTACAGATGAATTATTAAATGAAATAGTGTGTAAATTGGAAAATCTAGCACATAATTTAGCAAAGATAAATGGCGCCAGCGCATCTTTTGTTATAGATGGAAGCGCACAATGTTATTATGAAAATGATCACGACTCAGTAAATGAAATTTCCAAAATATTAAATGATAATAATATAGAAACAACACTTTTCCCAAAATTCGGTGCTAGTGAAGATGTAACTCTCATAATGCAAAAAGTTAAACAATTTAATCCTGAAGCAAAAACTATACATCTATTATTGGGGACAGATTTAAAAGGCCCGCATCACGACAAAACATTCGACTTTCCGGAAGATGATTTAATTTTCTTTTACAATGCTCTAGAAAAAATAATATTAAATTGGCAATAAAAAAGAGGCTTAGCCTCTTTATTTTTGTTCTGTCAAAACGTTATTTTTTATTTCGAATATCTTATCAGCTATTTCCTCAAATACATTTTCATGAGCGATTATAAATACATACTTATCTTTTTTTAACTCATTTATATAATCGCGTAAAATTAATTTAGAATCAAAATCCAAATTTGCAGAAGGTTCATCTAAAATAATAATTTTTTTATCCTCATAAAACGCTCTTATTAGGAACAACTTTTGTTGCTCACCCAAAGATAAATTATTGGGATTAGTTTTTACAACATATGATAAATCTTTAGCTTTAAACCTATTATTTAAATCAACAATTCTCTCATCCGCTGAATCATTATCAAGCTGAATATTCTCTAAAACAGTTCCATCAAATAATAGAGCAGGATTATACATATAACTAATATTATCCTTTAAACCATCACAAATCATAAATTTATCAGCTATGATTTGATTAGAATCATATACTCCAGTCAAGAGATTAAATAAAGTAGTTTTACCAGTACCATTATCGCCTTTTACAATATAAAGCCCCGGCTTATCAATAACTAAATCATCAATTCTATATAATAATTCCTCTTTTTCATTATTAATAATAGCATTTTTAATCTCTAATAATCCCTTTGTTTCGCCATAAATATTGCGAGACACTGAATTTTTATAATCCATAAAATCATTAATTCTATCAAAAGATGCACTACTACTATCCACTTGGGCCTTTAAGTTTGAAATCGAAGACACTGGCTCATAAATCATGGCAACATATTGTAAATACATTATCAATTCACCAATTGTCAAAGTACCATTATTTACAAAAGAAATACCAATAGTAAGAAGAATAAAAGGAATAATTGTTGTTATATATTTAGGAAATTCTAAAGCGAATATAAAAAATATATGTCTTTTATTTCTAGCAGATAATAAAGATTGTTCTGCATCATGATATTTATTTCTAAAAAAATCTCTAGCCTTATTTAAGTCGATATTTATCTTTTTATAAACAATATTATACATTTGACTAAATAAATTATCCCCACAAACTCTTTCTTGTTTTGAAATTTGTGTAATTTTATTTTTGGTAATCAAATTCCCCAAAAAATATATAGGAGTCAAACAAATAGAAATTATGGTCAAAGTTACATTGATTTTAAAAAGAATAACAAGCAAAATTATAATTTGAAAAACATTTACCGGAAAGTTAATCTTTATTCCTATCCATGTATACATAGCACTAATATCTGAATTTAATAATTCCATTATTTTTGATTTATTAATTTTTTGATAATCAGATGTTTTTATATCTAGTACTTTATTTAATAATTCCGAAATATAGTGAAAAGAAATATTATTACTATATATCTGATGAATATAATTTATAAGATATATTATAAAATGTGCAAGAGTGGCAAATATAACAATTGCAGCGATTTTAAGATATAGATTTTCTGAAACAAATTCTACTGAATTATCTATTACATATTTATAGACATAAGGAAAAATTAAAGATATCAAATATATTAAAATCAAAAGAAAAATTTGGATTAAAACATCTTTTGTTTTTAAACTAATTCTAAGTTTTTTACCAAACATTATTCCTCCAAGTATAATAATTTAATAAAATTTTCTAGATCGAATTTTTCGGGAATACAAGGCTTGAGTCCATTTATATATTTCAACTGACAACCTCCCATACATAAGGTTAACCTTATATATTTTTCGAATAAAAATCATTTCTTTTCATAAAACTTTTTGATCTTTTTTTCTAACTATATTATAACTTCATTATAACTCCACATTTTATATAAGTCAAGATAATTTATGACATTTTTTATTAAAAAATATACTCAGAAATATGAAAATTGTTGAAAGGAATAAAATTTTAGTTATTTGTATATAGTAGTTATTTATATCTGCACTTTGTAACGCAGAAATTGAAGTAAGTAACCAGTTTTGCGGAAAAAATTTTGCCAACTTCTGCATGAATTCTGGCATAATACTTACAGGCCACATAACCCCAGAAAGCATTGCAAGCGGCATATTAAATATATTCACTACAGTAGCTATAGCCATATCTTCTACAAATATAGAAGCTATAAATAATGAAAAACTAATAGCTAAAACCCCGAAAGAAAATATAGCCAATATATAGTGTAATGTTGAAAAAGAAATCTTTATTTTTAAAATTATAAATCCAATATAGATTAAAATTGATTCTATTAGCATAAGTATTAGTCCAATGAGAAAAATAGATACTATATAGCTTTTAAAATTTGTATTTGAAAGCTCTATTCTATTTATCATTCCACTTCTTCTATCGTCATTTATTTTTTCAGCAAATATTATTGAAAATGATAAAATAAATATGGTTAAAAATCCGGAAGAATATAGTATTATTTTATTGCTAAAATAATTATCTGATAGCATTATTTTTTTGATATTATATGATGAGTCATTTGATGAGTTTATAATATCTTTAATTTTATCTATATTGCCCCCAGAAGCTTTCGCAACAACACTCAAATTATTAACTATAGAGCCAATATCATATTTTAGCCATGATACTGCTTCAGAATCTACACCATAGACTAACTCACTATCATATTTGTTCTCATCTATCAAAGTTTTCCCAAAATCTTGATTTATTATTAATACTGCTTCTAATTTTTTATTCACTATATAACTATCTATATCATCTTGAGATATATCAACAAAAAGCTGATATTTTTCATTACTTTTTAAATGCTCTAAAATATATTCACTAAAAACACTATTATCATTATCCACAAAACCAATATTTGCCTTATATTCTTTATTATTTATAAGAGTTCCATACATCATAACTATAGAAAGAAACGGAAACACAAAAGCACTTATAAGTAAACCTTTTCTTCTAAACATGGTTTTTAATATGTTTTTAAATATAGTTATCATGAATATACGACCTTTCTTAATTTCAATATAGAAAATAGATAAAACATAAGTCCTATTCCAATATTAACCAAAAGCGAAATATAGATGTAAACGCTATCACCACCAAATGCAATAGAATTAATCGCCCTATTTGCCCAATAAATTGGAGAGATCAAACTAATGGAGAAAGTTACAGGAAAATATGCCCCTCCCAAAATTGCAAAAAATGGAATAATTATTTGTGGCAGTACAGCTGCTAAACTCTCTTTATCTGTAACTATCCCTAAACTCACACCAGCAGCCGTGCTAAAGAATAATAATGACAAATAAATTCCAAATGTAGCCATCAAATTATTGCCAAAGTTTGCCTTTAACACCAATACCGAATATAAATAAATAACAAATAGCTGAATTGAGCTAACAATCATATTACCAATTATAGTTCCTGTCATAAATTTAAATACACTAATTCCGCTGAGCCCAACTCTTTTTAAGATATCCAATTTTTTTTGTGCCAATATAGCAAATACCGCTGCCAAAGATGCGTAAAGAGCCATCTGCAAAATCATAGTTATGGAATAATAATCTACTGAACTCAAATTCTCTTTTGTTAGGAGTGATCTTTCTTTTATAAAATTATCTGAGAAAAATTCTATTTTCTGAAAATCAAAATCAGGCACAAATTTCAAAACTGATAAATAAAGATTGGATCGTTCAAAATATGAAGTGATCAGAAAATCTAATATAGACGAGTTTAGATTCTCGGAATCATTTTTATAGATCTGTATTTTATCAACACCTGTAAAATTTATATATGCTGTAATCTCCTTATCAGCTACTTTTTTTTGAGATAAAGCTGGGTCATTACTCTCTTTAAAAGATATATCTAAATTTTTTTCCAAAGCGTTCATATACATTTTAAAAGAATTATCTATATACTTATTTCCACTCTCCAATGAATACTCTACATCCATATGATCAAATGTAACATCATTAGAAAAACTTCCGGTAAATACTGTACTTAAAACTGTTAATAATATAATAGGAAATAAAATCATCATAAAAAAACTTACCGGTAATCTAAATGTATAAACGACATATTCTTTAATTACATGATAAATTTTCATTTTAATCCCTCAATTTTTTACCAGTTAGTTTTAAAAATAATTCTTCCAAATTAATGTGCAAAGAACTTATATCTGAAAAGCTTATTTCGTGTTTTCTAAGTTCATCAATTATGGAATTTATATCTCTATTTGAAAAAGTAATCGTACCGTTACTAAAATCTGCACCATAAATATTTGATGCTTTTTCAAAGTCACTTTCAAAAACTTTTACACTGTAGTTATTTTGAAAATCATTTGATTTCAAAAGTTCTTCTTTTTTTCCATGAGAAATAATACTGCCAGAATCCATAATATAAATGTAATCACATAACTTTTCTACTTCTTCCATATAATGTGAAGTATAAATCACTGTGCTACCCTTTTTATTTAGATCTTTTATCGATTCTAAAATATAATTTCTTGATTGCGGATCTATACCAACTGTAGGCTCGTCTAAAATAATCAACTTAGGATCATTTAGAAGAGCGCATGCAATATTTAATCTTCTATTCATACCACCAGAAAACTTAGAAGAAAGCGTTTTTTTATGTTCTAGCAAACCAACAAACTCTAAAACCTCTTCGCATTTATTTTTCAGTTGTTTTCCCTTTAGCCCGTATAATCCACCAAAAAATTCCACATTTTCGTAAGCAGTCAATTTATCAAAAACAGCTATATTTTGAGGTACAAAACCTAAAAACTGTGAATATTTAGATATATCACCTGAATCTGCTCCCAATATTTGGCTTTTACCTGAAGTTGGTTTTAAAAGCCCAATTAAAATATGAATTAAAGTAGACTTACCCGCTCCATTCGGTCCTAAAAGTCCGTACACTTTACCTTCATCCAAGGAAAAACTAATGTCATCAAGTGCCCTTTTCCCTTTTGAATACTCTTTTACTAAATTTTCTACATTTATAATCGCCATAACGCCTCCTCTAATCCTATTTAGTAAAAATTACCTAAAAATCATAGGTTAAAAAATTTATCCCTCTTAAGTGAGTTAATATTTATATTCCTCAAATCATCATATTCTACAATGATATAAATAATTTATCTGATTATCTAGATTTTTTAAACTTTTTATAATTCTGCCTATGTAAAAATAGGGGGATAAACCCCTATCCAAAAAATATCGGTACTAAGAATGAAGCAATTAGTATAATTAATGCTCCACCAAGTCTGGATGAAATCTGAGCAAAAGGCATCAATTCCATTCTATCTGCAGCAGTTAACACCGCAACATCTCCTGTTCCACCCATATTTGCCATACATAACCCTGCTGTAATTGCAGTTTCGATTGCGTAAAAACCAATTAAGTGACCTACAACAGCAGCACCTAATATAGCACCTAAAACTACAAAGAATACAAGTACAACATATTGAATTGTAAAGGCACTAATTATATCTCCCATATTAGTATAAGCCATACCAATACCAAGCATCAAAGCAGCAGTAAAGTTTTTAGCTACAAAATCATACCAAGCTTCAGCCATTTCTTGCACTGATTCTGGTAAAAGATTTAATGCTTTTACAACTGCTACAGAAATAATCATCCATGCATAAGTGTGAATATCTATTCCAGCATATGTTTTTAGTAAATAGCTTATTACTGAACCTAAAGTAAAAAATCCAGTAGCTAATGCAATACCGCCCATGTAATCAGCAGTTGATTTTAATCTAATATTTTCTTTTTTTTCTGCTTTTAGAGTTGCATCATCAGTTCTAACCAATTGACCATTTCCAGTTAATTTAGGGAATGATTTTCCTAATCTGTTTAAAAGACCGCTTGCTACTATAGCCATAGCATTACCCAAAGCAACAGCTGGAACTAATTTTCCCATTATAGATTCAGGCTCAACATTTAGTGCAGCACCAAAAACTTTAGAAATAGGAACAGCACCTGCTCCCATTCCTCCGCCCATAATAGGAATTCCGATATATGCAATTCCTTCTGTTGGCTGATAACCTACTAGGTATGATCCTAAATATACTAATACTAAAGCTACTGATACAGAAGCTAAAATACAAGGTAAATAGAGTGCTGATGCTCTGAGTAAAAGTTTTCTATTCATACCTAAAATAGAACCAGTTATCAATGCTGCAATATAAAAATCCAAGAAACCCTGACCCTTCATAAAAGATGAAACTGTGGTGGATAATTGTTCCGGTATAATTCCAAAATAAATTAAAGCTGCTCCACCAAATATAGAAACAATCGCTCCTCCTCCTAGGTATGTTTTTACAATAGGCAAATGATTTCCTACTAAATTCATCAGTTCTCCAATAACTATCAAAAACAAAAATGCTCCAACCATATTATTAGGTAAAACACCTAAATATATAGCCAAAATAAGCATTAGAGAAACGACGATAAATAGTGGAAGTCTTAAACCTGCAATTCTTAAATTTGCCATATAAACTCCTTTATTTTTTTTATTTTATTATATATCATTTAATACTATTTATCAATAAAAAAAGAAAAAACCGATAAACGGTTTTAACTTAAAAGTATTTTTTCTAATTCTAGTGGTTCTATATATTCATCTCCTCTAAAAGCTCTCATATTTCCACCACTTATTTCATCTATCAATGCAACTTTTCCATCTATTCTACCAAATTCAAATTTTATATCGTATAATTCCAAACCCTTTTTCTTTAACTCTTCTTTTACGATTTCTCCAATTTTTTTAGTTAGATCTACCAACTCTTCGTATTCATTTGGCTTCATAATATTTAAAATATCTAGAGCTTCCTTTGTAATTAGAGGGTCATTTCTTTGATCGTCTTTTAATGTTACTTCTACATAACTTGGTAATTCTGCACCTGATTCAATATATTTTCCATATCTTTTGATAAAGCTACCAACAGCTCTATATCTCAAGATAACTTCTACACCTTTTCCAAAAACTTCAGCTTTTTTAACTATCGCTTCATTTTTTTCTAAATCAGCAGATACAAAGTGGGTATTTAATCCCTTTTCATTTAACTTTTCATAGAAAAATTTAGTTAAACTAACCGCAGAGTGTCCTGCCCCTTCAATTGTTAGACCAACTTGATTTTCACCTGGATCAAAAACTCCATCTTTTCCGGTTACATCATCTTTAAAAACTAAACGAACGTGCTTATCATCTACCTCAAATACATTTTTAGTTTTTCCTTGGTACAATAATTTTTCCATATTTTCCCCCTCTAATTTATAAATTATTATTAATGTGGTTTACAAAATCATGAACATTGGTAACTAATGTTTTTACCTCTAGTGTTCCTCTGTCTGACAATTTATTTACTGAAAATTCTTGAAAATCTATTGAATATATATATACAGGTCTTATTTCTCCATCAAACTCATTATAAGACGGAGTCATATTTCCACTTGCTATAGTGTGTAAAACTGTTGATAAACAGATTAACATACCAGTTTTTCTAGTATGAGTTCTCATTTTATTTTGCGCTTGATAAACATTATCTATGGTATCTGGTAAAGTATAAGGATCTCGAATAGATGATGCTATAACTAATTCCTTATTATTTTTAACCATCTCATAACAAATTCCACTATTTAATATACCTTTTTCTACTGCTTCTTTTATAGAACCGGCATCTCTTATTTTACTTATAGCATTATAGCTTTTCTTTAAATAATTATCTCCATCTACATCAGGATATAATGCTTTTGTGATATCAAAAGTCGCAAATGAATCTCCCGTCAAAATAGCATCTACATATCCTTTTTTTACTAATTCTCTAAATGATTCTCTTGCTTCTTCGTCATATACTAAAGATGGTCCCAAAACCCAAGTAATATTTTCGTTAAGGCTTTTTACCATTTTCATTATTTCATATAGTTCGTCATAATCTTTTGAATAAGCAGTTTCTCTACTTCTTCCAGTTCTAAATGCAAAAGTATCTACACTACCTGTATCAGATAGAAATCCTCCGGTATACATATAAATACCTTCGCTGGCATCTTCAGTTCTACCGACTACAACTCTATCTCCTTTTTTTAAATTTCTGAATTCCAAAATTTCAACCTTATCATCAGAAACAATTACAGGAACAGTATCCATTCTAGACTCCACTGCCAAAACCCATTTTCCTTTTATCTTAAAATATTCAGGATAAATACTGAGTGCATGATAATTTTCAGGTGCTACTCCATCCATGGGGCATTCTTCATATTTACAGTCAGGAGCATTTAATAAAAAGTCTTGATTAAAATCTGGTTCCACATATGGATTTAATTTAAAACTCATTATTTTATTCTCCCTTCTTTTTCTTTATAATTTAAAACATTATTTCTGGTGTTAACACAAAAATCTTGAACATTTGTGACAATCGCATCTACTAAATAATTATTTCTTGCTTCTACAACTGCATTAGTAGCATAATCTGCTATATCTACACTTGTAACATATGTGGGATAAATCTTACCATTTTTCACTCTATATGTCGGTGCGCACTCTACACTAGAGACAGAATGAAGCAAAGTAGCAAGAGTTATAATTAAATCTACATCTTTTAACTCCTCCTGCATTCTATCTAATCCCGCAGAAACTTCATGATACACTTCTGGTAGAGGACCATCATCTCTAATACTTCCACATAAAACAATTGGCAAATTAAGCTCTACCATTTTTTTGATAAAACCATCTTTTACTTTTCCAGAATCTATAAAATCTTTTAATGTTTTATGATGTCTAGCAACATTCAAAAGGTCTAGGTGATTATAGTGACCATTAGGAACAGACTCTTGGGTATAAATATTTTGACCCAATGCTGTAGCTAAATAACCGCCTTCCAAATCATGTGTTGCCATAGCATTTCCAGCAAGTAAAACTGAAACATATCCTTCATTAGCTAATTCCCACAAAGCCTTTCTGGTATCAAAATCAAAAACTACAGCAGGCCCTAACACCCATGCGATTTTACCATTAGCCTCATGAACTTCCTTTATCATTTTAAATAATCTTTTGTATCTATCTGTAGAACCTGTAAATGCACTATTTCTAGGATTTAATGACTTTATTTCTTTGAAAGCATTTTCATCTCTAAATATTCCGAATTCTCTATCTTGAGTTGGTGCTGATAAAACTAAATCAGATACTTTTAGATTTCTAGGACAAACACATACCAACTCATCATCTTTTTTTACAACACATGCTTTTAACATATGATTTTTAGGTAAAAGCATTTTATCATTAACTTTTACATACTCTACAAAACTTGTTGTCAAATATGCATCTTCTGGTAAAACACCATCTTTGTTTACCTCTACAAATTTGGCTTCTTGTATAGAGCTTATTTCACTTTCTGTGAAAACTCTCAAATCTTCAGATTTTAGAAGTCTATTTTGCATTTTTACCTCCACTCGTATTATAATTACATTATAACAAAAATTAAAAGAAAAAAGGTGAGTTTATGAAAACTTTTTTATATATTATATTTGTATTAAACATTTTCAGCTTCTTATTATTTGGATATGATAAACTAAAAAGCATAAAAAATGTATATAGAATTCCTGAAAAAACACTTCTTATTTGTTCTTTGTTTTTGAATGCAACAGGCTCAGTTTTATCCATGAAAATATTTCGTCACAAAACTCAAAAACCTTTATTTGTACTTACCCTGCCTATTTTAATGGCTTTTCAGTGGTTGATTATCATCTTTATAGCTAATCTATTTTAAACAACAAAAAGTCCAAATCTAAAGCAAAAAATAGAATATAAAACAATTGATACAATTTTCAAATACTTTAAAAGATTACTCTTTTTATCAAAATCATCTCTATAGACCAAACCATAATACACGAAAAATAATGAAATAAGAAAAAAACCATAGGCCTTTATAACATAAATATTTTCTGTATCATTTAAATCCATAAGATTCAATAAAGCGGCATAAAAAATTGATAAAACAGATATAACATAATGAATTTTATTAATTTGTTCACTAACGACAATCTTTTTCATAAAAACTCCTACATAAAAAACCCCATAAAGGGGTTTATTTTATTCTTCACTACCAGATAAATTGGATAGTTTTGCTGTGTTAACTTTAATACCAGGACCCATAGTAGGTGCAAGAGTTACTGAACGGATATACTTTCCTTTTGCAGCAGCTGGTTTTGCTTTAATAACAGCATTTAAAAGAGCAATTAAATTGTCTTTAACTTTTTCTTCACCAAAGCTTTTTTTACCAACTGGTGTGTGAATAATGTTAGATTTATCTAATCTATATTCCACTTTACCAGCTTTTGTCTCTTCTATAGCTTTTTTGATATCCATAGTTACAGTACCGCTCTTAGGGTTAGGCATCAATCCTTTAGGTCCTAAAACTTTACCTAAACGACCTACTAGACCCATCATATCTGGTGTAGTAATCAATGTATCAAAATCAAACCAATTTTCTTTTTGAATTTTATCAATCATATCTTCAGCGCCAACAAAATCAGCTCCAGCTTCTTTTGCTTCAGCTTCTTTATCGCCTTTAGCAATAACTAAAACTTTTTTTGTTTTACCAGTACCATGTGGTAATACAATGGCACCACGAACTTGTTGATCAGCGTGACGGCTATCAACACCTAGACGAATATGAACTTCAATAGTTTCGTCAAACTTAGCTTTAGATACGTTTAAACAGTGCTTAATTGCATCTTCTATTTCATAATATTCTAATTTATCAAATGTTTTTAAAGAATCAAGATATTTTTTTCCTCTTTTAGGCATAATTTTCCTCCCTCGTGGTAATAGCGAATTTTTCTCCCACTACTCTTGTACTTCTACTCCCATGCTACGTGCTGTTCCAGCAATCATACTCATAGCGGCTTCTACACTACCTGCATTCAAATCTGGCATTTTAAGCTCAGCAATTTCTTTTAATTGTGCTTGAGTTAATTTACCAACTTTTTTCTTATTTGGCTCTCCTGAAGCTGATTCAAGTTTAAGAGCTTTTTTAATTAAAACAGCTGCAGGTGGTGTTTTTAAAATAAAACTAAAAGATCTATCCTGATATACAGTAAGCACAACAGGAATAATTAAACCTGCTTGATCTTGTGTTTTTGCGTTAAACTCTTTTGTGAATTGCATAATATTAACACCGTGAGGTCCTAATGCAGTACCAACTGGTGGTGCAGGAGTTGCTTTTCCTGCAGGAATTTGCAATTTAACCATTGCTAATACTTTTTTAGCCATTTTTTCCTCCTTAATATATTGTGGTACGATGGAGCGATCTTCCACATCATCAATTAAATCTTATCGATTTGGTCGTAATCAACGTCGGCTATAACCTCGCGACCAAACATATCAACAAGAACTTTTAACTTATTATTTTTTTCGTCTACTTCTGTAACTTTTGCAACCTGATCTTTTAATGGTCCATAAATGATTAAAACACTATCTCCTATCTTAACATCCATTTCTCCAACAAAGATCTTGCTATCCATACCGAGGCTTTTCAATTCTCTTTCAGTAAGCGCTACAGGTTTTCCTGATGGTCCAACAAATCCAGTAACTCCTCTAGTATTTCTTACTAGATACCAACTTTCATCATCAACAATCATATTTACTAGCACATATCCTGGAAAAAGCTTTCTAGACTTTAACTTTCCTGGATTTTTAGTGTCTGAATAATTTTCTGTAGGCACCACAATTTCAAAGATATCATCGACATAACCACGGTTTTCTACCATCTTTTCCAAGGTTGCCTTTACTTTATTTTCGTGACCGCTGTATGTATGAACTACATACCATTTCGCATCTTTTTTTCTTTCTTCGTTATTTATCATAACTATATTATTTTAGTAAAGCCAAATGCTACTAACAAATCAAATGCGTAAACAATCGCTGTAATGATTAGTGATACAGCAATTACGATTCCTGTTAAACTAACTAGTTTTTTTGGTGTTGGCCAAACTACTTTTTTAGTTTCAGTTTTAACTCCACGAAAATAAGTTGCAAGTTTTCCCTGTTCTTTTACTTGAACTTCATTTGCCATAATTATCTCCCCTTCTATTTGGTTTCCTTATGGATTGTGTGCTTATTGCAGAATTTGCAATACTTTTTAATTTCAATTCTTTCGGTGGTGTTTTTCTTGTTTTTGTTAGTTACATAGTTTCTTTGCTTACACTCAGTACATTCCAAAGTTACTCTATCTCTCATAATTCACCTCCATTACAATTATTGGTACCACCGGCACCTAAATAATTACCTATAAAGTATACAAAAATATCCCTGATAAGTCAAGGATATTTGTAAAATTATTTATATTTTTTATACCCGGCATCTATAGCTTCTTTTTCTGTTTCAAAATATATCACATTCTTTTCTGATATATTATAGTAGCTGCTACTATTTATATCGTGATAGATTTTTGTTTTTTTATTCCCTTTTATCTTGTGTTCTGGATTTTTCTGCTCTTCATTGATTTTTTGTTGTGCTTTTTGTAGATTTATCTCTTCTGTAAGTGCATATAAGCCTCTTTTGTTACGTCTTGCTTCTTTTGCTAGTTTGAGCAGTTCCTTAGATAGTGATATATCTGGAGGATATGTCACAAAATTTGCATATCCTTCCTCTAGCATATGTGCATTTGCTGTTTCTAGATATGATTTTTTTAAATCTCCACTTGGTTTTTTCACATACACATACCTGAGTAAGCGATTATATTTATCTACATCTGAAATATCTTTTACTAAATATATTTCTTTATTTAGTGATTCATTCAAATAATTTTTTAAAAATTCACTAGCTTTTTTCCCAAATTCTCCATTTTTACTCGAGTTTTGGTGGACACTTTCTGGCGCATCTATCATTAAAAGCCTAACCTTTTTTATCACTCCATCTTTTTTTATTTCTATTGTATCACCATCTATTACTTTTTTTAATATTGCAACTTCATATAATAACTCTTCATTTTCAGTAACTGCACTATCTTTATTTTCACTTGATTTAGAATCAGTTTTTTCTTCTATTATTATATTTTCTTTTTTTAAACCTTCAGTTCTATTTTCTATATCTATTTTTTTATAGTAGAAAAATAGTGAATATAATATTACACAAGATATAATGGGAATTAAAAATTTTCTGAATTTTTTTCTTTTGACCATTCTACCTATCAGAATTAAGAATATTAATATAAGAAATATTTTTTCAAACATTATTTATGAATAATTGCCTTTACTGGACAAACTGCTTCACATGTTCCGCATTTGATACATTGGTTTTGTTCTATTACATGTAATTGTCTAGGACTTCCCGTTATACAATTAACCGGACAATTTTTAGCACATTTAGTACATCCAACACATTTATCAGTAATATAATATCTTTTTAGTGCTTTACATGCTCCTGCAGGGCATCTTTTTTCTGTTATATGGCTTATATATTCATCTCTAAAGTATTGCAAAGTTGAAACAACTGGATTAGCTGCAGTCTGTCCCAATCCGCAAAGAGACGTTTGTGTCATTAAGTCGCCTAAAAATTCCAGCTCATCAATATCTTCTAACTCAGCTTCTCCCTTTGTGATTCTTTCTAGAATTTCTAGCATTCTCATGGTTCCTTCTCTACATGGTGTACACTTTCCGCACGATTCATCTACAGAAAATTCCATAAAAAATCTTGCTATATCCACCATACAGTCTGTTTCATCCATGACAACCATACCACCAGATCCCATTATAGATCCAATTTTTGCTAAGCTACCAAAGTCTATTGGTATATCAAAAAATTCTGGTGGTATACATCCACCTGAGGGTCCTCCGGTCTGTACAGCTTTTATTTTTTTACCTTCCGGTATTCCTCCGCCTATTCCGAAAACTATCTCATTAATGGTGCTACCCATCGGAACTTCTACAAGCCCAGAATTTTCTACCTTTCCTACAAGCGCAAATACTTTCGTTCCTGATGAATCATCTGTTCCTATAGATTTATAATGTTCACTGCCTTTATTTATTATATATGTTATATTAGCAAATGTTTCTACGTTATTTATAACCGTCGGTTTATCCCAGAGTCCTTTTACTGTAGTTCTAAACACTTTTGGTCTGGGCATACCACGTCTTCCTTCTATAGATTCTAATAACGCAGTTCCTTCACCACATACAAATGCTCCGCTTCCCAATCTGAGAGAGATATTAAAATTAAATCCGCTTCCAAATATATTCTCTCCCAATAAACCTCTTTCTTTTGCATCTTCTATAGCTTTTTCTAATCTTTTTACAGCTTTTGGATATTCTGCACGTATATAGATGTATCCCTCATCACTTCCTATAGCAAGCCCACATATTGCCATACCTTCTAATACAGAATGGGGATCTCCTTCCATTATAGATCTATCCATATATGCACCTGGGTCTCCTTCATCTGCGTTCATTACTACATATTTTTTACCTGGCCCCTGGTCATATGCTCCCTGCCATTTTACTCCAGTGGGAAATCCTGCTCCCCCTCTTCCTCTGAGTCCTGAATTTTTTACTTCATCTAAAATCTCCTGAGGCTGCATTGTAAGAGCTTTTTTTAACGCGCTATATCCACCCAAAGCAATATAGTCATCTATGCTTTCGGGGTCTATTACTTCAAAATTTCTAAGCACTATTCTTGTTTGATTTTTGTAAAATTCTCCATTTAATTTTGGATATTCTCCACTTAAGTCTATATCATCTCTTGTTTTTAATTTTTTTATCAAATTATCATAGGAGTTTTTTCTATTTTCTTCTAAGTTATACATTTGCATCCTCCTTCAATAATTTTTCGATTGTTGTCTTTACATCTTTTACTGAAAATTTAGCTATGTTTTCTTCATTTATTGTAACTACCGGTGCACTAGCACATTCTCCTACACATCTAGTTTCCACTATACTAAATTTTTTATCTGGAGTTGTTTCGCCTTTTTTTATACCTAATTCATCTTCAAATGCGTGTAAAATATCTTCTGCTCCTTTTACATAACAAGCAGTTCCCATACATACAGAAATTTTATTTTTACCAGTTGGTATAAAAGTAAATTGCGCATAAAATGTTGCTACTCCATACACTTCTGCTACAGGTATTTTTAGTTCTTCAGCTATTTCTTCGATTATTTCTCTTGGTAAATAACCAAATAAAACTTGCGCTTTTTGTAATATCGGCATCAGAGCACCACTCATACTCTTTTTTTGCTGTATGAACTCTCTAAATAAAATCAATTCTTTTTCAAATTCTTTAGGATCAAAATTAAACATGATTTACCTCCACTATTTGTTTTAATGGAACGAATTTTTCTACTACATCATCTCTATCTTTTACTTTCTTTAGTCTAACTGCCGATACTTTATATTCAGCTGTTTTTGTTATAGGGTCAAATGCAGCATTAGTAAGTTCGTTAACCGGGCTTTCTTTATAGTGGAAGGTCATAAAGATAGATCCTTCTAACACCTTATCTGTTATGTGTACTCTGGTTATTATACTTCCCCTTCTGGAAGTAACTTCCATATAATCAAGCTCGCTTAATCCAAGTTTTTCAGCATCTTTCGGATGGACTTCTGCTAATTCATATGGATTAATCTCATCTAATTTATCAGAAAATCTTGTCATAACATTGTAGTGAGTTAATTTTCTTCCGGTATTTAATAGATATGGGAATTCTTCGCAGACAATTTCAGCTGGTGGCTCATATTCTACGGGCACCATCCTAGCGGTTCCTCTAGGAAATACTCCTTCATGTAAAAATGTGGTTCCAGGATGATCTTCCGTTGGACATGGCCATGCTAACCCTTGCGTACCTAAACGCTCGTAAGTCATTCCTCTATATGATGGCATTGCCTTTCTTATTTCATTAAATACATCTTCGCTTGTTTCCCACTCAAAACCTTTTACATTCATCTTTTGAGCTATTTTCTTTATTATTCTCCAATCTTCAAGAGCTTCTCCTGGAGCTTCCACAGCTTTTCTAACTCTTTGAACTCTTCTTTCACTTGCTGTAAATGTACCTTCTTTTTCTGCATAGCACGCAGCAGGGAATACAACATCTGCAAATTTCGCAGTCTCACTCATAAATATTTCTAAGCTCACCACAAAATCCATTTTTTCAAAAGCCTTTTTAACATGATTAGCATCGGGATCACTAAGTACAGGATCCTCTCCCATAACCATCATAGCTTTCACTTTTCCTTCTACTGCCTCATCTAGCATTTCAGGTATTCTTAGACCGAGTTTTGGATTTAATTTTGTATCCCACAATTTTTCAAAAAATTCTATTGCTGTTGGATCGGTAACTTTGGGATATCCGGGGAATGAATTTGGTAATGCACCGATATCACAAGCTCCCTGAACATTGTTTTGTCCTCTTAGAGGATTTACTCCAGCACTTCTTATACCTACGTGACCAGTTAATAAAGCTAAATTTGCTAGATTCATAACGTTGGAAGTTCCGGTTGTGTGCTCAGTAATTCCTAGAGTATAGAAAATACCTGCTTTTTCAGTTTTAGCATATAATCTAGCCACTTCTCTAATAGTATTTTCATCTATTCCAGTTATTTGAGAAACTGTTTTTAAATCGTATTTTTTTACAGTCTCTAAAACATCTTCTATACCTTCTACTCTTTCGTTTACATAATCCCAATCAACCAAATCTTCTTCTACAATTACATTCATAATACCATTTATCAAAGCAGCATCAGTACCGGAATTTAATTTCAAGTGATATAAAGCGTGTTCTGCAATCTCGGTTCTTCTAGGATCTATAACTATTGCTTTTGCACCTTTTTGTATAGCCTGTTTCATCTTGTTTCCAATAATGGGATGTGCTTCGGTCGTATTGGATCCTATTATAAAGAATAAATCTTCATCTAGTATTTCATTTACACTATTTGTCATAGCTCCACTACCCAATGTTGTTGCAAGACCTGCAACTGTTGGAGCATGTCAGGTTCTAGCGCAATGATCTACATTATTAGTACCTATAGCAACTCTCATAAATTTTTGGAACGCAAAATTATCCTCGTTCGTGCATCTAGCACTAGAAAGGCCTGCTATAGAATCTGGACCATATTCATTCTTTATTTCTGTAAATTTTTTACTTACCAAATCTAGAGCCTCTTCCCAAGAAGCTTTCCTAAACTCGCCATTTTCTTTTATCAAAGGACTTGTAAGTCTATCTTTAGAATTGATTAGATCTGTATGAAATCTACCCTTAACACATAATTGTGTTCCATTGATAGGAGCATCTTCTGCAGGTGTTACTCCAACCACCTTTCCTTTGTAAACATTTAGATCAAAATTGCATCCCGTTCCACAGAATGGACATGTTGTTCTTACTTTTTTTAATTCCCAAGGTCTGTAAGTATATAATTGTTTGTTTTCAAGCGCTCCAACAGGGCACGAAGAAATACATTGTCCACACATTCTACAAATATCAGAATTTATATTTTGATCAAAAGCCGTTGTAACTGTAGAATAAAAACCTCTACCCACAAAATCATATGTACCTGTTACCTGAACTTCTTTACAAACTCTTACGCATTTACCACATTTAATACATTTATTTTGATCACGTATCATTATAGGATTGTAATAATCAATTGCAAAAGAAGATTTCTTTCCTTCATAAAAAGGAGCTCTTACTCCATATTCGAAGCACAAATCTTGTAAAGTACATCTTCCAACAGCAGAACATGTTAAACAGTCTACCGGGTGATTACTCATCAAAAGTTTTAAAAGCCCTTTTCTATACTTGATTAATCTATCAGATTTGGTAACTACATTCATTCCCTCTTTACATAGAGTGGCACATGCTGCTTCCGGTTTTTTCTTGCCATTTATTTCAACCATACACATTCTACATCCACCAAATGCAGATAAATTTTTTAAATAACATAACTGTGGAATTTCTATACCAACTTTTTTTGCAGCATCTATAATATTGGTACCCTCTTCAACAGTAACATTAATTCCGTCAATAATTAAATTAATCATTACCACACCTCATTGAAAGCTATTTGGTTATATACTTGTTCTAACCCTGCTTTGTGTCGTTGTTTTAGATTTTTTAAATCCTTAAAAAAATTTTTTTCTTCTATAGTACTAGCATTATTAGCAAAATTTTCATATTCTGCCATAGATTCTTCTGATTTTTTCATAGCCAATTTTACACATTCAATAAACTCTGTATCTTCATTTATTTCATCAGAATGAGACTCTTTTAACTCTTCAGTTATACCATAATCATTGTCTGCTTTTGCTATAACTAAAATATTTTTCTCAGAGTGCTTTTTAATTAGGCGCATATGCTTTTTAATATCCCTAATCATGCTTTCAAAAAATATCTTTTGCTGATTATTTGTTACTTTTTCTTTCGCATCATTATAAAAAGAAATAGTTTTGGTTTCATTTTCAAGTGCAATCTTTAAAACGTCATTTAGCAATTTATCCCCTCCCTTTTTTTAAGATTATTATACCATATTTTTAAAAATGATATAAGTATTAATGAATAGCTGTGTTTATTTTTTTCAAATAATTCGGAATTGTGAAAAAATAAATCAAAAAAGAAGGCGAGCGCTCTCCTTTTATTTCATAAATGTCTTAATATATTTAACGAGCCAGTAGGACATAAATCCAATAATTGCTACGCATACATAAAACTGTACTTTTACTCTATGATATTGTTTTTTTATTTATAGATATAATTCTTTATAATCTTTTTCTATGTTATTTCCCATATTATCCTTTGTCATAATTTTCTCCTGCTTAATTTTATTATTTGATTTATTTCAAATAATACTTAATTACGGAAAAAGTATAAATTAAATCCCTCTTTTTTTATGCACTTCCATAACATATTGTATCATATATTTTTAATTAATACTATACTATAGTAAATTATTTTTTAAATATATTGTAATATCCAGTTTAACACAAAAAAACAAGGGTATTAAACCCTTTTTTTCAATGCATTTATTAATCTTTCTAGGTGTTTTTTTAATATTTCAGTTGGACATGCTATATTAAATCTTTCAAAACCGCTACCACTTTCACCAAAAATATATCCCTCATCTAAAAAGAGCTTTGCTTCTTTTTGCATAAATGTTTCTAGATCTATGTTTTCTAGGTTCAAATAGTTGAAGTCCACCCACTGAAGATATGTTCCTTCTATATTACGTATTTTAATGCCATCTATTTTTTCTAATTCATCTTTCATAATTTTTTGATTATTATCAATCAATTCTATAAATTCAGATAAATATTTTTCTCCGTTGTTATATGCTAATTCACACGCTTTAAATCCTAATATATTAATATGAGTTGCATTCATCTTTAACATAGCATTTAAAAACTTCTCTTTTAAACTTTCATTAGGAATAATCATATTGCTGGTTGCCATTCCCGCTATGTTAAAAGTTTTACTAGGTGCTGTAGCTATTATAGAAATATCTTTAAATGTTTCATCTACAGTGTGTAGCATATGATGTTTATATCCTGGCATTACAATATCACACCATATTTCATCAGATGTTATAATCAGATTATTCCTTTTAGCAATTTCGCCGATTTTTTGTAATTCCTCTTTTGTCCATACTCTTCCAACCGGATTATGTGGAGAACATAGTACCAAAAGTTTATTCATTTCATCTTTTGCCAATTCTTCTAATTTCTCGAAATCGATTGTATAATAATTATTTTCATCTTTTTTTAATTCACATATTACCGGTTGTCTATTAGTATTTAATATACTATTCTTAAAAGGATAATATACAGGCTCCATAATTATTACTCCGTCATTTTCCTCTGTATAAGCAATAATTGATGCCATTACTCCATTTACTACTCCAGCTATGGGTACTATCCATTCTTTTTGTATTTCATAATCGTGAATTTTTTTCATCCATTTTATTATAGAATCAAAATATTTTTCTGTAGGTGCTGCATATCCCAACACAGCTTCATCCAAATACTTTTTTAATCCCTCTTTAATCTCTGGCATTATCGGAAAATCTGCATCAGCAACACTTAATGGAATTACATCTTTTTCTACATCCGGATTATTTTCTAGCATCAAATTATATTTTGATGAACCTAAATTTCTTCTATCTACAATGGTTTTAAAATCGTACATAATCTCTCCTATAAATAAACTCTAAATCCTCGTGAAAGTCCACTTTCTTTGTAATCAATTTTTAATGATGATCCCAAATGTTTCATCAACCCTTTTTCTATTACAAAATTAAAGCCTTCACTGATTATAAGTTCATCATCTTCATTTTTCTCTCCTGGTGTCACGCCCAGTATGATTCCGCTTCATGTAGCAGATTTTATATATATTCTAGTTATTTTATTGTCTAGAGAATTAAATTTTGCTCTAGCACTTTCAGTTAAAATGATTTCCATATTTACTCCTTTTTTAATTTGTCATACCTAATTTAATTATACCCTATTTTAAGCAAAAATTAACTCTTATTCATTTTTTGATTTCTGATCTGATGATAAATAAAAGCAGCTACTAAATTTAATATTGCTAAAAGTAAAATCGAATATTTAGTATCAAGCTGAAAAATTTTAGCTTCTAAAACTGCACCTATTACAAAACTCAATATTGATGCACCATAAAAATATATTCTGAATTTGTGTAAACTTTTGTCTGTGTCACTCCTAAACAAAGCCCCTAATGAGAATCCAAAATCTGTTATATATCCTGTCATGTGAGTTGTTCTTACTAAAAAATTATTCACATGTAAAACAAAAGAGTTCTGCAGTCCCATTTCAAAAGCTAAGATATAGATGTTTAAAAAATTTAAATTATAAAACAGAATAAAATCTAATATTCCAACAAAGAAAAATAAAAATCCATATCTTCTTTTATATTTTAAATCTGGATTACCAAAACTTAAACCGCTTAAAAATGCACCGAAAAAATAAGCTATTACACTTTTTATAGAAAGAACAAATTTATCAGAAAGTATTCCAATATTTGTCAAATGACCTGTATGATGCGATACAGTCTCTCCTAAATGTTGAAGAGAAAAAGCGTTAGTATACCCCGCTATCAAGGTTATGATTAATATCCAAAAAAGAAGAAAGAAATCATATCTTTCGTCTTTTTGTACAAAATTATTCTTACTCATTATTTTAAATATCATATAGAAGTTTCATTGCAGAGTCTAAAACATATGATTTGTTATTTTCTACAAATGTCTCTATTTTATGAACCATATCTATAATAAGATTATTAGATTTTAGATCTAATTTCACAGTTTTATCTGAACTTTCAGTAATTACAGTATTTGTTTTTCTATTAAATTCTAAAATATTTTCATATACAATACAGGCACTTATATTTTCAGGTTTCTTTTCTTCTATATAAGTATATTTTGCGCTAAATACTGTATTGGGTATCAGTAAAAAGACCGTCGCAAAAATTGAAAATTTTCCCATATTACCCCCTTATTACCATTATATATATAAAAAATAAGATATACTTTATTATATCAAAAAAATTATAAATAACCTACAGAAAGGTTACATATTAAATTAAAAATTTTAACAAACAAAAATAAAATTTGTTTTAATATTGGATTGATTTACTATAAAACATTTTTCATATTTTTGATGTTTACACAAACAAAATTAAAAGTTATAATTGTTATAATATGGTTCGTCCAAATATAATTAATTCTAATTTTGATAATAGATGCAGGAGATAGAGATGGAAAAGACAAAGATCCTAAACAGAAATCTAAAACTATTTACTATTGTAAAAATGGTTGGACCATTAGTTATGTGGTCCACATTAATGACAATATTTTATAAAGAAAGAGGATTAAGTTATGCAGATATTGCTCTTATACAGACAATAGGTTCTGCATTTTCTATGTTAATAGATATTCCCACCGGTATGCTAGCAGATAGATTCGGAGATAAATTTTTCATGGTTTTATGTCCAATTTTCTGTATTATAGCATGTATACTTAATATATTTGCTTATGGATTTACCATGTTTTTGCTTGCAGAATTTGCTTTTGGTACAGGTTTTGCATGTATGAGTGGTGCGGGTTCATCATTTTTTTATAAAAATTTAAGAGAGATGGGAAGATTAGATGAATATAGAACTATTGTAAGTAATTTAGATAAACGTGCTGTACCTATTAGAATGTTTAGCCGTTTTATAGCTCCAATTTTATACAGTTTCATGAGTATTTCTGTATTTATAATTTCAGCAATTATTTATGCAATTATGTTAATCTGCTATTTGCAATTTGACGAATCCCAATTCACTAAAGTTATAAGTGAAAAAGTAAAAGAAGAAGGTGTAAAATTAAAAGAAAAATTTTTTAAACTTATAATTAGATATAAAAGTTTTATTTTATTATCTGTACTATCTTTAATATTTTTTACACTGATATCTAATTTTGGTCAATACTTCCCCAACCAAATAGAAGAGATGGGTTTTAATATCGCTTTCTTAGGAGTTCTCTATACTATACGATCTGCAGGCGGATATTTTTCCAATATGATTGCCCCCAGAATAAAAGAAAAAGATACCTGGAAATGTATGTTTTTATTTCCATCCATATTTGCATTATTTTTAATAGTTCTTTACTTTTCATATAATATTTATACAACATTATTTATATTTTTTGCTGCCGACTTTGTAATTACTCCTTTTGATACATTACTTGCTGAAAAGATCCATCAAAGCGTAGATGATAAACATAGAACGACTATGTTATCAATTTCTCATCAATTTGATAATTTCTCTACTTTTTTATTTGATCCACTGATTGGTTGGTCGCTAGATAGATTAGGTTTTAAACTCACTTATTTCTATCTTGGTGGAATATTTTTAGTAGTAATAACTATGATTGGTATATACTTTTTTAAGATTAGAATATATAAAAAACGTGGCTATTAAGCCATTTTTTTATGCTTTAATTTTCATTTTCAGATTTTTGATTTTATTAATCGCAGAAAATGTAGTAATGATTATAGTAAATATTTCTATTCTTCAAAAAAATCATTGCAAATATTTCTATTACTAGTGTACATATCTGTGTTAGGGTTAGTAATACCAATAACCTACGGTGGAAAGAGAATAAGCTATCTTAAACATTGCACTAGTTAGATTAGTTTTTGCTGTAATGTTTATGAGTAAAGATAAAATAGCAAATATGAATATATACAAAAGAAAGAAACCAAATGTATTTTCTTTTAAATCTTCGTCTATGCCCGTCTTACCTTTAACTGTAATATAATATTCGTAAACTAATTTTTATTTTTGGACTTAGCTGTTTTTATATTTGAAATCACAATCCTTAAGAGAAATAAATAGATGCTTAATTAATTTTTAATGCCATCTATTTTTTAATTCATCTTTCATCATTTTATAATTTCTATCAATAAATTTAAGTGAAATATTTTTCTTTGTTATATGCTAATTCACACGCCTAAATACAAGTATATTAATATGAGTTACATTCATCTTTACATAGAATTAAAAATTCTCTTTTAGAGTTTTATCAATAAATCATATTACTTGTTGCCGTTCCCGCTATCAATCTTATGATTAATATAAAAAAAAGAAGAAAGACATCACATCTTCCTTCTTTGTCTACAGAATTATTCTTACTCATTATTTTAAATAATCATATAGAAGCTTCATTGCAGAGTCTAAAACATATGATTTGTTATTTTCTACAAATGTCTCTATTTTATGAACCTTATCTATAATAAGAGTATTAGATTTTAGATCTACTTTTGCGGTTTTATTTGGACTTTCAATAATTACAGTATTTGTTTCTCTGTCCCAGCTGACATTATATCCCAATCTTTCTATATTTTGTCTAATACCATAAAAAGTTTTTCCGCCTACATTTTTTGCATCTATTAAATCAGCTATATCCATTTGATCTTCTATAGGATCTTTATATACGAAAATTTTCAAAGGATTTGTTTGTGGTGGTAAACTTCTAGTAGATATAGTATATAGAACTATCAATTGTTCATTATTTAGTTTATCAACAGTCAAATTTATTTTTTCTTCATCCATTGAATAACCTTCGCATTTTTCCAAGGAATTAATTATAAGTCTATTGGATACACCAACTAAATAATCTTCATTTTTTTCGTACAAATCCATATCTACGCTGTAATTTTTATGTGGATTTATACAAACTAAACTAGGTGAATAAATTGCTGGCATGCTTAGCGCAACAGGTGAGTTATTTCTTACAAAGAAAATAATTTCATCACCAATTTTCAATTCTTGTTGAGTGATTTTACCAGTTTGCAAGTCTAATGTTTTGAAATTTCTGTTTAAAAACATTTCAGTTTTCGCTTTTTCATCTTCATAAGCAGGAACCTCAACCAAAATTTTACTCTCTTCAGATATTTCTTTTACAATTCCAGAATATTTAGTAAATGCACGAGGATTTAAATTGAGTTCCTTTTGTTCTACTTCATCGCCTTCAGCGTTAACAACTTTTACAAAACTAATAGCCATCATAAAAGCCATAACAATTGCCAATACTTTTTTCATGATTCCCTCCTTAGAATTTTATATTTTCTTTATACCCACATTTATTTAAAATATTTACTTTTTAAATTTCATTTTAAATACATTTATATAACAAATTAAAAAAAGTTCTAGCAAACGCTAAAACTTTTTATATATATTATTTATTGAAAATGTTATTATAAATTTCTTCCACTTCTTTATCTAACATAGTATAATGCATAAATTTTTGATAAAACTCTTTAATCATAGATTTAAATTCATTATCAGACATAATTTCAGGATGCGCAACTTTAGATGCATATACCATACCTAAAATATTGTTTACTGTAGGCGGTCTTCCAATCCAATTAAATCCTAGATTAGGTATTTCATAAACTCTATTATTTTTTACAGCATCTAAATCTTTCCACACATCTAATTTTTTTACATCATTTTTTATACTGCCTGAATAGAAAAATAGAATTTCTGGTTTTAATGTTATCAAATTCTCTAGACTTACTTCATTTCCGCCTCTATCTCTTTTATCACTAAGTACAATAACATTTTCTAAACCAATTCTATCAAAAGCTTGAGCTTGAGCATTGCCTTTATGGTTGGTATTTAATCCCTGTTTTCCATCTCCAACATAAAAAGTGATTTTATTCAAAGCTTTAGATTTATCGGCAATCTTTATAACCTTTTCAATATATTCTGCTTGTTTACTTGCGCGCTCTTCAACATTTAATAATTTTCCCAATTTTAAATAAGCATCTTTTAGATTATCAATATCACCATTGATAAATATAATAGGAATACCTGTTTCTTCCTGAATCTTATCCAAATCTTCAACTATAGTTTTCTTCTTTTGACCAAAATCTATTACTAAATCAGGATTTATTTTTATAATTTCTTCTTTATTTAATGTACTCTTTGAACCATAATAATTTCCCCACTCTATCAATTCTCTTGATGTTGGCAAAAAATATTTACTGCTTGATCCTTTAGGATTAGAACTTACCGCTATCAATTTCTCCGGAGCAATTGTATATAAGAAAAGAGTAGCAGGATTACCCGCAGCTCCTATCTTTTGTATATCTTTTTTCATAGATACTTTTCTACCAGCATCATCTGTAAATACTATAGTTTCTTCACTTTTTGCTTCTTTTACATCTTTATCTTTTGCATCTAAAGCATTTACCATAATTGTAAAAGTATCTTTTCTAGTAGCCTTTTCATTTAAAGGAGTACTTACTTCATCTAAAAGATTATTATCTTTAGCATATTTTTCTACTCCCTCTTTCCAGGAAAGATTTGTCTGACCTAACAATGATCTTTCTACAATTGCCAAAACTTCTTTTATAGTTATTTCATCAGAAGGATAAAACTTGCCATCACCTTTTCCTTTTACCCAACCATTTTGATTGGCAAGTGAAATAAAATGATTTGCCCAGTGACTTTTTGGAACATCACTAAATGCATTATGATTTGCTCTATGATTAATTTTTGTCAATTTTTCCATACTAACTACAATGATTTTAGCAACTTCACTTCTAGTAATTGTTTTATCAAGAGCTAAATCTCCACCCGAACGACCTTCTACTATCTTGTTTTCTAAAAGCCATTTAAACTTCTCTTCTGGCATAAAAGCCTTAACTGGTGAAACAAAAGAAAATAAAAATGCTACCACCAATAATACAGATAAAAATTTTTTCATATCGTCCTCCTAAATTTTTTTTGGCACCGGAATTTTTCTTCCGCTACTTTCTAATAATAAAATATCTTCGTTATATAACTTACTTAAAATATTTGCGCTATCCATTTCAGTAAAATTACCTCTATAAAATATCTTTTTATTTTTAAGAGCTATAACCTCATCAGCATACAAACACGCCAAAAGAGGGTTGTGTATACTCATGATTACAGCTTTACCTTTGTGAGCAAAATCTCTAGCTATTTTCATCACCGTCAATTGATTCTTATAATCCAAAGAACTCGTTGGCTCATCCATCAAAATTATGGGAGTATCCTTTATAATCGCTCTAGCAATATATACCATCTGCCTTTCTCCGCCAGAAATTTCCATTAAATTCTTATGCAACAAATGTGTAATATTTAAATATTCAAAAGTTTCTACACACTTTTTTATATCTTTTTCACTTGGAGTTCTAAGCAATTTAATCTCACCAGCTAACCCAAAAAGTGCCGCATCAATACACAAAAAATTAAATTCTCCACGTATTGCCTGAGGAATATAAGAAATGTATTTGGATAATGCTATGGAATTAAAAGAGAAAATATCCTTGCCCTCTATAAAAATATTTCCTGATTTTGCTTTTATACTACCTAAAATATGTTTAAAAAGAGTTGTCTTACCCGAACCATTTTCTCCCAACAAACAATAAAATTTATCATTTTCAAACTCTATATTTATATCTTCTAAAACATTTTCTTTTCCGTAGCTAGCAGTAAAATCTCTAATTTCAATAATATTTTTAGCCATATCACTCTCTCCTGATATACAATAATATTATCATAAATATTGGAACACCGATAACAGATGTAACTATCCCAATCGGAAATTCCAATGTTGAAAGAGATCTGGCTAATGTATCTGAAATAAGTAAAAAACATGCTCCTACAAAAAATGATAGTGGAATCAAAAATCTATTATCATCGCCGATAATTCGTCTGGAAATATGTGGCACTACCAAACCCACCCAACCAATAACTCCAGAAACAGAAACAGCTCCAGCAGTTATTAGAGTGGACAAAAGAATCGCACAAATTCTCAACATACGAATATTTACACCTACTGAAATAGATTCATCTTCAGAAAGAGTAAATAAATTAATTCTCCATCTAATAAAAAGTAAAATAATACTTGGAATAAAAATTGTGAAGAAAATAAATTTTACTTCAAACATTCTAATCGAAGCTAAAGATCCCATCAACCAGTAAGTAATTTGTGGCAACATATTTTCATCATCTGCTATAAGTTTTAAATAGCTTGTAAGAGATGAAAATAAAGATCCCACCAAAATACCACCTAAAATCAAAGCAAGTATTCTATTGGTTTTAAATTTTAAACTTATTAAAAAACAAATAAGCACTCCTAAAATACCAAAGAAAAAAGAACTCGCAGTGATATAATAAAAATTTTGACCGGTTAAAATGGCTAGTGCCGCACCAAACCCAGCACTCTGCGAAGCTCCTAAAATATCTGGAGAAACCATAGGATTTCTAAATAACGCTTGATATGTAGCGCCAGAAATAGCTAGCCCCGCGCCGATTATTATCCCGGCAATTATTCTCGGTAATCTAAGTGCAAACAAAACACTCTCTTCATCTTTTATGAGAGAAAAATCAAAACCTAATTTATTTAAAAATAATTTGATTATATTACCAATACTAATGGGATACCTACCTATACTTATAGATAAAACCGCGGTAAATAAAAGTATAATAAAAGCAAATAGTAAAATCTTTCTCTTTTTTCTATAAATTTCCATACATATATTATACCCGATTATTTTTCAAAAAACAAACCATATTTACAATCCGAGATTTGGATCAGCAGTAAAATCCATTTTACTAGCACCATTATAAAAATACTCTATATTTCCTTCCACGCCAATCATCGCGGCATTATCAGTTGTATAGCAGGGTTTTGGTCTAAAAACTTTTATAGAATTTATTTCACCAACATTAGATATTCTCTCAAATATAGCATTGTTGTTTGATACACCGCCACAAATAACTATTTTATCTCTTTTCATTTTTTGTGCAGCAGAAATTGTTTTTTCTACCAATACATCTATTACAGCTTCTTGAAAACTTTTGGAGATATTATTCCTATCAATTTCTATATTTTTCATTTTCATTTTATTAATTTCATTTATAACAGCAGTTTTTAATCCTGAAAAAGAAAAATTAAATTTATCCTTTTCTAGAAAAACTCTAGGGAATTTATATACATCCTCACCCAAAAGAGCACTTTCTTCTATTTTCTGTCCTCCTGGATAGGGATAACCCAAAACTCTTGCCACTTTATCAAAAGCCTCACCAACAGCATCATCCTGAGTTTGACCAAGCTTTATAAATTTATTATAATCCAAAACATCGATTATATAAGTATGCCCCCCACTAATGACTAAAGCTAAAAATGGCGGTTTGATTTTTTCGGAAATATATATACTAGCTATATGCCCCTTCATATGATTTACCGCTATGATTGGTTTTTTGGTTGCTATAGAAAGGGCTTTTGCATAACTCACCCCAACTAGTAGTGCTCCCACAAGTCCTGGCCCGCTAGTTACAGAAATTGTATCCACATCTTTTAAATTCATCTGAGCTTCTCTAAGTGTTTCTTTTAACACTTCATCTATAACTTCTATGTGCATTCTACTAGCAATTTCAGGCACTACTCCACCATAATTTTTATGAGTAGCAATTTGTGTATATGTTTTACTGGATAAAACTGTATCTATCCCCTTGACGATAGCAACAGATGTTTCATCGCATGAAGTTTCAAAAGCTAAAGTTATTGTTTTATTCATCTTTCCTCCAATTCATAACTATCGCATCATCTCTATTAGCATAATATCTTTTTCTTCTATATATTTCAATAAATCCATGTTTTTTATAAAAATTTATAGCTGAAATATTGGTTTCATTGACATCCAAAAAAATACTTTCTGAAATTTTTTTTAATTCCTCCACCAAAATGGATGCATAGCCCTTATTGCGTTTATCAAATTTAGTCGCTATAAATAATATCTCAACTTCGCTATAATCCAAATTTGCATTTAAAAATATCACAAAAGATTTATCTTCAATATATAAAATATCAGCAGCAGAATTTTTGAGCAGTTTAAATACATTCTCTTC